>LFTQ01000182.1 GCA_001513545.1 Clostridia bacterium DTU068
GGGACAAAAACAGAATATGTAGAGGTTATTGAAATAAATAAGAAATACTATGTTGATAACATTACAACTGAGATATAAATTGCAGGAAGCAGAAAAAACGTCACCCTGCTTCTCTTCCGTGCTTCCTTAGTAAAAAGGTTGTATGTGGGCATAGAAAATATTATTTGATTCGCTATAAAATAGAAGAAATGGATTTGGATGTGTAGGCCATGACATCTGAAGAAGGTAAAGAACTGCAATATCAAAAAATATGGGATTCTATTTGTATAGGCATATTTGGTGGTGCGATGGGTACATTATTAGCGGGGATATTACATCCTTGGTATTGGTTAGAAAATTTGTCTATAGGAATACCTTGTGTTGTCATCGGGTTAGCAAGAATTATAAGTTGGAAAAAATATTATAACTACCGAATATCGATCTTAAAATGGAACGTAATATTACTGGTATGTGATTTTATTGTAGCTACAGTTCTTCTATTATTAACATATCCCGATATACAAGAAAAAATTAGTTTTTATCTGCTAGTCGTGATTACAGTCATATTATCAATAATAATATCAGTGAAAAAAAGAATTCAGTTAGATGTTCTGCGCCAGTAAATTAGAAGATCTTCATATCATATGATGCAGCTTTAAAACTGAATCTTAATAGGATATGCAAACAGGCGGCCTTTTCCATAAAAAGCCGCCTGCCAGCAAATGGCTGCTTGCTGCCACCTTAATAAAACTTCTTACTATTCATATACCCCTGCAGGTGATCAAGTGTTTCTCCGAAGCGCTGGAAGTGGACGACCTCCCGCTGCCGCAGGAACCTCAAAACGTCAATCAGGTCGGGATCATCGGTGAGATTGATCAGGTTTTCATAGGTTGCCCGGGCTTTTTCCTCAGCTGCCATATCCTCATGGAGGTCTGCTATCGGATCGCCCATGGTGTTGATGTAGGCCGCTGTCCAGGGAACACCGTTGGAGTCGCTGGGGTGGATCCCCTTATCCCAGATGGCATAGTAGCCGCCCAATCCTGCTCTGCGTAATTCCTCAGGTGTTGCCCCTTTTGTCAGTTTGTAAACCATGGTGGCGATGATCTCCCAGTGGGCCAGTTCCTCTGTGCCGATGTCGGTCAAAACTCCTTTGGCTTTGCCTGTGGGCATAGAGTAGCGCTGGGAGAGGTAGCGGATGGCTGCAGACAATTCACCATTAGGCCCCCTGATCGGGGTAAATAAATAAGGAGCACCTTTAGTGCTCCTTTTAAATTAACTCTGGCAGCGACCTACTCTCCCGGAAACCCAGTACCATCGGCGCTGGAGGGCTTAACTGCCGTGTTCGGGATGGGAACGGGTGTTGCCCCTCCGCTATTGCCACCAGAAGCTTTATTCAGTTATGTCAGGTCATGTGACTTTCACTTGTGAGTCAAAGTCACCGTCCCCTTGACTCATTGACTCATCGAGATACTTTTGAGCTTTCTTGCCTGCCTCTATCATACTAAGCAAAGGCGACTGGCGAAAGGGTGCAAGCCCTCGACCTATTAGTACCGGTCTGCTTAAAGGGTTACCCCTCTTACACTCCCGGCCTATCTACCTGGTCTTCTTCCAGGGGTCTTAACCCGGTTTCCACCGGGTGGGAAACCTCATCTCGGGGCCGGCTTCGCACTTAGATGCTTTCAGCGCTTATCCGTTCCAGACATGGCTACCCAGCGGTGCTCCTGGCGGAACAACTGGTACACCAGCGGTCTGTCCATCCCGGTCCTCTCGTACTAGGGACAGCCCCCCTCAAGTTTCCTACGCCTGCGACGGATAGGGACCGAACTGTCTCACGACGTTCTGAACCCAGCTCACGTACCGCTTTAAT
>LFTQ01000013.1 GCA_001513545.1 Clostridia bacterium DTU068
GCAGTTTGTCCAGCAGCTTCCGCCATTTCCACCAGCCAGTCGATGGCTTCGCCGCTGTGATCAGCCCAGAGGGATACTACACGTTGATCTGCTTTATATCCTCCCCATCTCATTATTTCCTGTACAGCTTTCATTTTATCAACCTTAGCACCACTGGCCTGCTGCATCTTAGTGCCAATACCACCGTAGTCTATCCCCCGGAAGCTCGAAGTAGCTCCCTTTTCCAGCAGAACCACTTTAGCTCCCTTCTCTGCGGCAGCTACAGCAGCACACATTCCGGATATTCCGGCACCACATACCACCACATCTGTTGTTACTGTTTCCTTGATGTCTTCCTCTGGAATCGGTTCTGGTGGTACCTCAAAACTTGCCTTTACGTCTTCATCAGCACCGTTTGATGGTGTGTCCTCTGTAGGTTCTTTTCCACAGCCAACTAAGCTTCCCGTTGCAGCTATCCCCGCAGCACCAACCGCCATTCCTTTGAGAAAACTCCTTCGTGAAATCCCTTTCTTTTCTTCCTCCATTATTTTCCCCTCCATATCTTTTTTAATATTTAC
>LFTQ01000192.1 GCA_001513545.1 Clostridia bacterium DTU068
GCAATAAAGCAAGCCCGGCACTGCATACATAGCCGGAAAAAAGTAGACAATAGGAAACAACCGGAGTATTATGGTAGAAACAGCTATGAAGAAATATTATCCAGGTTTGTGAGGGAAGTGTATGATTGCAAAAGAAGATCTGGCAGAGGTTTTACAGGTTGCTGTCAAGAATGGGGATTTCGCTGAAATCTATATAGAAAAAAGTAGCCAGAACAGGGTGAGCATGGAGGCCGGTAAGATCGAGCGGGTGATCTCGGGGCGTGATGAAGGAGCAGGGATCAGGGTCATCAGGGGTGAGAATACCGCCTATGGGTACACAACTGATCTCACAAAGGATGGGCTGATGCAGTTAGCCCACCAGGTAGCAGTGGGGCAGGGGGAACCTGGCAGAGAGGCAAAGGTGGGCGAAAAGGCTGCAGCTTCTATTGTTTTTGAGAAACGGGAATCGCCGGTGAGCCTTCCGGTTGAGCAGCAGCCGGACCAGGTGGGGATCGATCAAAAGGTGGCACTGGTCTTAGAGGCGGAAAGGGCTGCCAGGGCCAAGGATGAAAAGCTGATCCGCCAGGTCAGTGTTGGCTATGCAGATATCATCCAGCAGGTGGTTATAGCAAACAGTGATGGTGTTTATGTGGAGGATGAACGGGTACGCAGCCGTCTGGTGGTGCATGTGGTTGCCTCTGACGGTAAGGTGATCCAGACCGGGTATGATTCTGCTGGAGGCACCAAAGGTTTTGAGCTGTTTGCTGAGGAAAAAGCGGCAGATCTAGGCAGAAGGGCTGCTGAGCGGGCGCTCTTGATGCTGAAAGCCCGTCGCGCTCCTGCCGGTCGGATGGCTGTTGTCATCTCCGGTGAGGCTGGGGGAACCATGATCCATGAGGCCTGCGGCCACGGGCTGGAAGCAGATCTGGTGCAGAAAAACCTCTCTGTTTACGCCGGGAGAAAAGGTGAAAAGGTGGCCTCTGAATTGGTGACTGTGATCGATGATGGCACAATACCTGGCAAATACGGTTCCTTCAGGTTTGATGATGAAGGAACCCCTGCCCGGCGCAATGTGCTCATCGAGAAGGGTATCCTGCGCAATTATATGTATGACAGGATCACCGCCCAAAGGGACGGTGTCAAGCCAACAGGTAATGGCAGGAGGGAGAGCTTTCGCCATAGGCCGATACCCCGCATGTCCACCACCTATCTGGC
>LFTQ01000167.1:0-2427 GCA_001513545.1 Clostridia bacterium DTU068
TCAGCGTACCTATGAGGAGTTCCTGCCTACTGTTTTGGGTTGTGTGCTCCTGGTATTCTGTATGCTAATTCAGCTTTTTTATAAAAACAAGTAAGTTATACTACCCAAAGATACTATTAAAATGTATAATGGTTAAAACGGTTTTTCGCGGGGGTGCCGAAAGGCTGAGAGGCATTTGATGCCAACCCTTTGAACCTGATCTGGCTAATACCAGCGGAGGGAGCGGTCTACAAGATTATTTACAGGCACTCCTTTTGCGGTGGGGTGCCTGTTTTTATCTCTTAAAGCAAACGGCCATTACAAGTGCTCTCTCAGATTTAACAACAAAAGGAGGAGTCAAATGAAAAATCTGCTTACTATTGCCGGTTCAGATTCCAGCGGGGGAGCGGGAATCCAGGCGGATCTAAAGACCTTCAGTGCTCTGGGTACATATGGTATGAGTGTTATCACTGCAGTTACCGCACAGAACACTATGGGAGTAAAAAGTGTAAGGGAGTTGGATGTAGAGATCATCAGAGATCAGATCAACTGCCTGTTTCAGGATATCCCTATTCATGCGGTAAAAGTAGGGATGGTATCGAACAAGGAAATTATCGATGTTATCGGGGAAACATTGAGCCGTTGGCAGCCTCCCCATCTGGTAATCGACCCGGTGATGGTTTCCAAAAGTGGTTGCCATCTTTTAAGGCCTGAGGCAAAGGAAGAATTGATTAAAGTGCTTTTACCCCTGGCAGATCTGGTTACCCCAAATCTCTTTGAGGCTGAAGAGATCACCGGAGAGAAGATTACAGATGTTGAGCAGATGGAGAAAGCCGCCTTAGAGATCTGCGATTTGGGAGCCAGAAATGTTGTGATCAAAGGCGGTCACTTAGAAGGAGATGCTGTGGATGTTCTCTATGCCAAGGGAAAGTTTTATCACCTCAAGGAGAAAAGGGTTCAAACTAAAAACACCCATGGCACAGGGTGCACTTTTTCATCTGCTATCGCAGCCTATCTGGCCAGAGGATGTGATGTTTATGAAGCGGTGAAAAGAGCTAAGGATTATATTACGGGAGCGATAGAGCATGCTCTGGACATTGGGCATGGAGTAGGCCCTACAAATCACTTTTATCATTTATACTATCAATCTAAGCCGGAATTATAAAAGGGAGGGAAAGCAAACATGATCGGTAAGGTAAATGACGGTTTTTTTACAAAGGCAATCCTTCCTAATACTGGGGCGGCCGCTGCTGAGGTAATAGTTGGCCCCAGAATGGGGGTGGATGCCGGTATCGTCAGGGTAGGGGATCAGTACATGGCTATCGCTGAAGATCCTATCTTTCCTGGTCCCACGACCTCACCAGAAGACTTCGGCTGGATCACTGTTCATATTGGAGCCAGTGATGTGGCTGTGATGGGTATCAAGCCGCAGTTCATGACCTATACACTTTTGTTGCCACCTGGAACCGGTGAGGACTATATCAGCCGCTTGGTAAAGAGCATCAGCGAAAATGCCTGTGAGCTGGGGATCTCCATCGTGGGAGGCCATACAGGATTTTATGACGCGGTCAATATACCTATCATTGGCGGTATCACAGTGTGGGGGATGGGAAAGGATTATGTCTCCCCTGCTGGTGCTAAAGCCGGCGATCTGCTGATCATTACCAAAGGGGCAGCCATAGAAGCGGCAGGGATCCTGGCTCAGGAGTTGGGTGATGAACTTCTGGCAGCAGGGCTTTCCAAGGAATTGTTAGAGAGGGCGAAGGGCAGGTTCTGGGAGATGACTGTAGTCCGTGATGCGGAGATAGCCATGGCTGCCGGAGGTGTACATGCCATGCATGATGCCACAGAAGGGGGGCTGGCCCGGGGGCTCTGGGAGGTTGCTGAAGCCTCAAGAGTGGGGCTGCGGGTAGAGCGAAAGCTGGTACCGGTTCCCCAAGATATACAAGCTGTTTGTGAACACTTCAAACTGGATCCCTTTGAAGTCATCAGTGAGGGCACACTGATCATTGCCTGTGAACCGACCATAGCTGATACTATCATAGGGGATTTTCGTAAGGAAGGAATTGACGCAGCAGTGATCGGAGAGGTGGTTCCCTTAGCTGAGGGGCGCTCCTGGATCAATCAGGATGGCAGCAAAGAGGATCTCCTTCCTCCAGCTGTGGATCTGTTCTGGGAAGCCTTTGGCAGAGCCCTAGCAGAAAAGACATCCGGCTGATTTAACATTAGAAAAGGAGCGAGAAAAATGCTTTGCAATGTGAGTCTGCAGGTTTTACCGAGTGTGCCTGAGGAGCAGCTCTACCAGGTGGTGGACCAGGTCATAGAGCTGATTAAAAAATCAGGGGTGAAATATGTTGTGGGCCCTATGGAAACCACTATGGAGGGAGAACTCCATCAACTGCTGGAGATCGTGGAAAAGGCACAAGAGGTATGTTTAAAAAATGGAGC
>LFTQ01000167.1:2530-4188 GCA_001513545.1 Clostridia bacterium DTU068
AAGGATATATCCAGCAGGGAGTTTTACCAGCTCGCCCTGAGAGTAAAGGAGCTTGCCCACTCCAGGGGAGTTCCCCTTTTGATCAATGATCGTTTGGATATTGCGCTGGCAGTAGATGCAGATGGCCTTCACATCGGCCAGGATGACCTGCCTGTACAGGTTGCCAGAAAGCTGTTAGGGCCTGACAAGATCCTCGGTTTATCGGTATCTACTGTAAAGGAGGCTGTGCAGGGAGAAAAGGATGGAGTGGACTACCTGGGAGCAGGTCCTTTCTATCACACTGCGAGCAAGGATGTGTCTATCTCTCCCATCGGTCCGGCTGGTCTGAAGAAGATTAAGGAAACTGTATCAATCCCGGTTGTGGGCATTGGGGGAATTGGCCTTTCAAACATTGAGGAAGTCAAGGGGACAGGTGTCGATGGTGTGGCTGTGATTTCCGCTATTATGGGTGCGCCCGATATTAAGGATGCTGCCAGTAAACTGGCTGATGCCTGGAGGCGGTCATGAAAAGGGTGTTTTTTCTCGATTTCGATGGCACCATTACCAAAATAGATACCTGTTTCTTGATGGTCAATACCTTTGCCGGTGACGGCTGGAAGGAGATCGATGAGCAGTGGGAGAGGAAAGAGATAACAACAGAGGAATGCGCATCATTGACCTTTAAATTGTTCCGAGCAGACCTGGATGATGTGAGAAAGCTCATAGAAACTGTTGAGATCGATGACTATTTTATGGAGTTCTTGGATCTATGCCGGAAGCAGGGGGATGACGTCTATGTTTTGAGCGATGGGTATGATTTGATTATTGATATGGTGTTCAAAAGATATGGTATTGAAGTGCCCTACTATGCCAACAGGATGATTTATGAAGATGGATTTCAGATCGCCTGCCCTTATCTGAATCCAGACTGCGGCCAGTGTGGCACCTGCAAGTCATCATTGATGAAAAGATTGAAGGGTGATGCGGAACAGGTGGTTTATGTTGGGGATGGCTATTCCGACACCTGCCCGGCGGAGAAGGCGGACCTGGTCTTTGCCAAAGGTGTTTTATACCGCTACTGTTTAGAAAAGGGCATACCGGTTGTGTGTTTTGAGACCTTTCGGGATATTATCAAACACCTATAACCAGGTGCCAGAAGGAAGGTGCCAGGCTTGCTTTATTGCTTATAACGTTTCGGTTTGTTCCTCATAGGCAGATGGTTTATTCTTTAACCTCAAGTGTTATTGAGAATAGGTTGCAGTACTATAATTTTATTTATATGAAAAAACGCGTAGGTAATTTAATTGGAAATTACAGATGTGAGATGATATTATATCATTAAGAGGTCACATATTAAATATTCTGTCGTCGACCTACGATAGTGCAAAAAACACCAAAGATCGACGACAAACTACAATCAAGAAATAACCGTAGTTTTTCCCGATATAAATAGGTTTTAATAGAAAAATGTATGCATTACGATAATACACGACTGCGAATATCAAAACAACAGTCAGTAACATTTTACAGACATACTGGATTCCATTAGAAACCCATAACAACAAGCTTTTGGCGGATATAAAGCCAGAAAATATGTGCTTATCCAAAATTGGTTTGTAGCGTACCTATAAGGAATTGAAACCTGGGGGTTTTGGGGGTCGCATGGCGGGGGCCTGTAG
>LFTQ01000213.1:0-19813 GCA_001513545.1 Clostridia bacterium DTU068
GCCAGCCTACAAAAAATTAATCCCACAGCACGCCAGAATTTGTGTTTTTCCAGCGCCTGAATAGAGTAAACCGAACAAGAGGGATAGAACCGGCAAACTGGTGGGTGCCATGATGACCAATACTTCTGATATAATTTAATTGTAAAAACCAAAAGTTTTTTAAGCATCATATCTTACCTGTCATAATGATTGTACCCGAATCTTCAGTCGAAAAAAGATTAACTGCCGACCACCTGGTCATCAGAGCCAGGCTCTATTTCTAACTGACTTTTCTTGATCAGGTGCTCAAAATCCTTTTTCAGATCCTCAAAACTGGCATTGATTGCATCATTGCGGGTGTTAAGCACCAGATCATAGCTTTTCTTAATATGTTTGCTGTATTGCTTAAAAATCTCTCTTATCCGTCTTTTAAGCCTATTTCTTAGTACCGCTTTTTTGATTTTTCGGGATGGCACAATACCCAGTCTTGTGCTTTTTTGATCATCCCTTTTCAAAGAATGTAAAACAAAGTAATGAGAAAAAAACAAATTACCATACTGGTAGGCTCTTTTAAAATCGGTGTTTTTGCGGATGCGGTTGTTATCAGATAACAAATTACACCTCACAGAATCGGTTTTACGCGGTCAATTTTTTCCGCCCTTTTGCCCGGCGCCTGCGAATCACATTGCGCCCCGCCTTGGTTCTCATCCTCTTGATAAAGCCGTGTACTCTTTTCCTTCTCCTTTTTTTCGGTTGATAGGTCCTTTTCATTTTTTCCAATCCCTTTCTTTATTTATTCTTTGCTGGCACCATATCACCACAGGTTATTATAAAGTAATTTTTCTGATATCATTATAACTATTATTTTCCTATTTGCTTAGGATTATAACCTGTTAGTTCCTGTAATGGACTGCCAACACAAAAGTTTTTTTATCATCAGTTTTTACATCTTTCTTAATTATAGACGACTCCCATTCTATGTCAAGCAAGTGAATCCTTACATTTAGGCATCTTGTAGAGGCTTGAAATCTTTGTTATATTTAATGAGAGCACATAGTTATTAACAACTTATTAACAGTTTGTGGATATACTAAACAGAGGTGGCATCGAGATTGATTAAAACAAAGCTTTATGATATTTGGGATGACGTTTTAGAGATATTAAAAAAGGAGCTTGATGCACACAGCTATTCCACCTGGGTTAACACAACCAGCCCGCTGGCCTATCATGATGGAACACTGGTTATATTAACACTCAATCAATTTTCCCGTGATTGGATGGAAACACGCTTTAGTGCACTGATTCGCTCACATTTAGAGTTTAAATACGGCATCAATTTTACACTGCGCTTTATTACACCGGACAATAAAGACAGTATTTTTATTCCCAGGGATGAAAAACAGCCTGCTTTAAACCCCAGATACACCTTTGATTCTTTTGTGGTAGGCAACAGCAACAGGCTTGCCCATGCAGCATCCCTTGCTGTAGCTGAATCCCCCAGCAAAGCATATAACCCTCTTTTTATATATGGAGGTGTTGGGTTGGGTAAAACCCACCTGCTGCATGCGATCGGCCATCATGTTGCGGAAAATTATAAAGACTACAAGGTTGTTTATGTTTCCTCTGAAACATTTACTAATGAACTGATCAACGCTATTAAGGATGATCAGACCGTTGAGTTCCGCAACAAATACCGCCGTGTTGATGTTCTGCTGATCGATGATATTCAGTTTTTGGCCGGTAAAGAAAGAACCCAAGAGGAATTTTTCCATACCTTTAATGCTTTACATGAAGCAGACAAACAGATCATTATTTCCAGTGATAGAACACCTAAAGATATCCCCACACTGGAAGACCGGTTGCGGTCCCGTTTTGAATGGGGTTTGATCGCAGACATACAGCCCCCTGATTTGGAAACAAGGGAAGCTATCTTAAGAAAGAAAGCACAAATGGAAAACATTGATTTCCCTGATGAGGTTATCTTTTTTATTGCCACCAATGTTAAATCAAATATCAGAGAATTGGAGGGAGCACTCTTACGGGTGCTGGCCTATGGTAACCTCAACCACAGAGAGATCGATATTGATCTGGCAAAAGAAGCTCTCAAAGATGTTGTTTCAGGAAACCAAAAAAGAAATATTACCATTCCCATGATCCAAAAGGTTGTTGCGCAATATTACAATATGAGTGTAGAGGATTTTAAATCACGCCGCAGAACTAAAAATGTCGCCATACCCCGGCAGATCGCCATGTATATTTGCCGTGAATTAACAGATGCCTCCCTGCCCAAAATAGGACAGGAATTTGGCGGCCGTGACCACACAACAGTTATTCATGCCTGTGAAAAGGTCAAAGAATATATAGAAAATGATGCTGTTATAGAAGATGCTATCAAAAAGATATTTGAAATATTAAACACTTCCACATAGTTATCAACGATCAGTCCCCAAATTTTAAATATTTATCCACAGATCATTAATTTAAATTTCCTTGATAAAACAAGGGTAAAAAAAATAATACACATTATACCGCGCCTTATTACTGATCCTCCTACTATTTTATTAATTAAATATAAATAATATTCGCCAAAAGGAGGTTTTTTATTTTGAAAGTTATCTGCCAGAAAAATGAACTAGCAACTGCACTTACTTCACTATGCCGCATTATTCCAAACAGAACCAATTTGCCTATTATCAACGGATGTCTATGCGAGGCCCATGATCAAACACTGACACTGCAGTGCACAGATTTGGAAATAACCATGAAAATAATAATTCCTGCTCAAGTTGAGGAGGAAGGGAGTACCGTTGTTTTTGCCAGATATCTTTCTGATTTAGTGAAAAAACTGCCCGGTGAAGAGGTGGTATTATCCTGGAACGAGGAGGACAGTTTGCTTGATATCAATTACGGTGCATCATCAAGTAAACTGCACACATGGAGAGCAGCTGACTTTCCACCTTCCAGGGAAAAACCCACTGAAAGAATTGTATATTTTCAGGGAGGGCTGTGGAAAAGGATAACACGAAAAGTGCTTTCTGCGGCTGCCCAGCAGGAGGCCAGGATCAATTATGCAGGTGTTTATGTGCAGTTTCAGGAAGATAGTATCAGATTGGCGGCAACAGATGCATACAGGCTGGCTGTGATCAAGATACCTAACAACAGCTGTATTAAAGATTGCGATCTGTTTATACCAGGAAACGCTTTAATTGAGGTAAACCGCCTGGCTGCAGATGGGGATGAACTGGAGATAGCATGGGATGAGGGGTTGATCTGTTTTACTTCCCAAAACTTTATGCTTACCAGCCGTTTGATCAACTCACAATTTCCTAATTATGAAAAAGTGATCCCTGAACAGCCTGAACTGACCATTGAGGTAGATAAGAACAGTCTGCAGACCGCTCTGGAAAGGGCTTCACTTTTTATATCACCTGATGAACACTATGCTATTGCCAGTCTACAGATAGATAATGATCTGCTTACTGTGAAGGCACAAGCTGTTGATGTGGGTTCACTCAAGGAAGAGATAGCTCTGCTCAGCCCTGTGGAGGGGAAATGCAGGGTTGAGTTTAATGCCAAATACATTCTAGAACCCATCCAGGTGCTCGATCAGGAAAAAGTAACTATTTGTTTTAATGGTGAAAGGGGCCCTGCTGTTTATAGGGAAGAGAATGAAGATGAGTCTTACCTCCATTTGGTAAGCCCGGTCTGTCCGGTGGGTTAGGTTAAATATGCTGAAGTATTTATATTTGAACAATTTTCGTAACTACGAAAATTTGGAATTTAAGCCTGAGGAGAAGTTTATTATCTTTACCGGAGCTAATGGTACCGGAAAGAGCAATTTTTTAGAAGGTATCTATTATCTGGGCACTGGTTATTCTTTTCGTCAGGCCCGTGATGAAAATCTGGTCCGCTTTGGGTCCGATTATTTTGCGATCAGTGGAATTGTCAGCTATGCAGGTGTGGACTATAAAATTGATGCTGTTTATCAAAGAGAAAAGAGAAGAAAAATAATTAAAATAAACAATAAAAGGGTTTTGCCAGGAAGTTGCTCATCCTACCTGCCTGTTGTTATCTTTTCTCCCCAGGATCTGATCCTGATCAAGGGTGCGCCCTCAGGAAGAAGGCGCTTTCTTGATCTATTGGTCAGTCAATTAAAACCGCAGCACAGTAAGGACCTGCATTATTATAACACTGTTTTGCTGCAGCGCAACAAGCAGTTGCGAGGGGCAAAAACCACTGATGCTGATCTTTTTCCCTGGGAACAGCAGTTATCCACTTTAGGAGCTCGTATTTGGAAAAGAAGGATTTCTGTTTTTTCAAAATTAATCGATCACAGTTCTGATGTTTTTGCGTCATTGAGCAGGGGAAGAATATTAAAAGGTGAATATAAGTCCCAAATTAATGGAATTAAAGAAAGTGATGATCCGGATAAATTTCAAGAGCTTTTTTTAGATGTATTGGAAAAGGCGAGGCCTACCGATAGAAAGGTAAAGTTTACCACAGTGGGGCCTCACAGGGAGGATTTTCACTTATATTTAAATGATCATGAGGCACGCCTTTATGCTTCCCAGGGTGAACAGAGATTGATTTCTCTGGCATTGAAAGTGGGTCAGTACCAACTGCTCTCTTTAGAGAAAAGGACCGAACCGGTATTGCTGTTGGATGATGTTTTTTCAGAGTTGGATGAGAAACACAGGATTCTGGTTTTGGATGTTATGAAAAAAGGGACCCAGGTGTTCGCTACAACAACAGCATCTTTCAAAGAGGAGTATGGGAGGAGAAAAGAACTGACCAGCTATATTACGATGGTATATCCGAAAAACTTTTAATAAAGGGAGGATATATTATGTTACTGCACATCGGTGGAGAGATGATGGTCCCTCTTGAAAAAATAGTGCTGATCATTGATCTTGAGTGTGGCAGTTATGAGGATGCGACCAAAGAGTTTTTGGATCTGGCTCTAGTGGAAAAAAAGGTTTTCTATGTAGGGAGTAAAGAGAGGAGCAGAAGTGTGATCATCACAGATGATTATATTCTGTACACACCCATATCAGTAGATACATTAACAAAAAGATCACATAATTTCTATATATAGGAAATTATATTTTCCCTAATTTTGCTGATATGCTATAATTGATCTGATTTACTAATAAGTTGCGGCCTATAAGGAGGCTGAATTCATGCAGCAGGAGAACAATTATATGAAGAACAACGGCAATTATGATGCCACCCAAATCGAAGTATTAGAAGGTATGGAGGCTGTGCGGCGACGGCCTGGTATGTATGTGGGCAACACTTCATCCAGAGGGCTGCACCAGCTGGTTTTTGAATTGATCGATAACAGTGTTGATGAAGCACTGGCTGGTTTTTGTGATGTGATAAAAGTAATTTTGCATAGTGATGGCAGTGTTACGGTCTGTGATAATGGTAGGGGAATACCGGTTGATATTCATCCCCGAACAGGGCGTCCCGCAGTGGAAGCTGCCTTGACTCTGCTCCATGCAGGTGGTAAATTCGGTGGTCATGGTTATGAGATATCCGGCGGCCTGCACGGTGTGGGCCTCTCTGTGGTCAATGCCCTTTCCCGCTGGTTAGAGATACATATTAAAAGGGATGGAAAGCATTATATGCAGAGATATGAGCGGGGGAAGGTTAAATCAGATTTAAAAGTGATAGGGGCCACAGATAGCACTGGAACCAGTGTTCATTTTTTACCAGATGATCAGATCTTTACAGTAACTGAGTTCAACAGAGATTATTTATCCGCCCGTATCAGGGATCTCTCTTTTTTGAACAAGGGATTGCGCTTGATCCTGATTGACGAGGTTGAAGGAACCAGCAAGGAGTTTCACCATAAGGGGGGTATAGCTGATTTTGTGAGAGGCCTCAATAAAAATAAGGAGGTTCTTCATAAAGAACCCCTCTACTTTGAAACAGTAAGGGATCAGGTCTTAGTGGAGTTGTCCCTCCAGTATCACACCGGTTATGTTGATAATATCTATTCCTTTGTGAATAATATCCATACCCAGGAGGGGGGGACCCACGAAACCGGGTTTAAAACTGCATTGACCCGTGTGATCAACGACTATGCCAGGCGTTACGGGATACTTAAAGATAATGATGAAAAATTGACCGGGGAGGATGCACGGGAGGGCCTCACCGCTGTTTTGAGTGTTAAAATGAAAGAGCCTCAATTTGAGGGACAGACCAAAACAAAACTGGGCAACAGTGAGGTTCGAGGCCTAGTTGATTCAGTGACCAGCGATTACCTCACCACCTTTTTTGAAGAAAACCCTGGGCCTGCCAAATTGATCGTAGAAAAGGCTGTGCAGGCCTCCCGAGCCAGAGAGGCTGCCAGAAAAGCCAGGGAATTGACCAGGAGAAAATCCGCCCTGGACAATCTGAGCCTTCCGGGGAAACTGGCTGATTGTGTTTCCAGAAAGCCTGAGGAATGCGAACTTTATATTGTTGAGGGCGACTCTGCAGGCGGTTCTGCCAAACAGGGGCGGGACCGGCGCAATCAAGCCATACTGCCTCTAAGGGGTAAGATCCTTAATGCTGAAAAGGCGCGCCTGGATAAACTGCTGGCCAATGAGGAGATTAAGAATATTATCACTGCTATCGGAACCGGTATTTTGGATGATTTTGATCTGAGCAAAGCGCGCTACCACCGCATAGTGATCATGAGTGATGCAGATGTTGACGGCTCCCATATCAGGACCCTGTTGTTAACCTTTTTTTATCGCTATATGCGCCCGTTGATCGAAGCGGGTTATGTTTATATTGCACAACCGCCCCTCTACAGGGTGCAGAGGGGGAAGAAGGTTCAGTATGTTTACAACGATCAGGAACTGGATAGACTGCTGAAAAAGATGAATACCAGTAATGTCAGTATTCAGCGCTTTAAGGGACTGGGTGAAATGAACGCGGATCAACTCTGGGAAACCACCATGGACCCCGAAAACCGTACCATGCTCCAGGTCAGTTTGGAGGATGCTGTACTGGCTGATGAGATTTTCACCATTTTGATGGGTGAAAAGGTAGAACCCCGCAGGGAATTTATTCAAACCCATGCCAGAGAAGTGAGGAATCTGGATGTGTAGATGGTGGTTGGTGGTTGGTCGTTAGTCGTTGACCGATCACCGGGACAGGTTGACCGCGCGATCACCCAACCTGTCCCCGCGCGCGATCAGGGGGACAGGTTGACTGATCGGTTTTATAATTTCTGTTGGTAGTCGTAGATCATCCTGCTGATAGTGGCGATGTTGGCGAATCCCTGGTCGGGGTCCTCCACATTATAGGCATATACCACAATGATAAAGGGGCGTTTCCCATAAACTATACCCACATCACTGGGGCAACCCCAGATAAAACCTTCTTTGTGGGCTACTTTCACCATATCAGGTAGATAAAGAGGGATACCCTCATTATAGATGCCATTAGCCATATCATCCAGTAACCGGGCGGTATTGGAGTCTGTTTGTGACCAATTTAAGGCCACTTTGAGATAAGTCCCCATATCCCGCGGTGTGATCCAATTGTTTCCGTTAGGGTAAACTGTGGTGCCACCTATTTCTTTCATAAAGTTGGCAACACTGCCTTTCCCTACAAAGTCCCGCAGCATATTATAAGCTATGTTATCACTGGTGGTGATGGCCTGGGTAGTCAGTGATCTGAGTGTCAGTTTATCACCATCTTTGATGCCGAACTGCAGGATGCCGCTTCCTCCCTGGTAGTGCTGAGCAGCGTTGTAAGTTAGTTTTTGCTGCCAGTCTAAAATGCCCTGGGAGACGAGTTTATTTATGAAGAGCACAGTGGAAAATTTAACTGTACTGGCAGCTGGAAAGGCGTCATCTGCTTTGATGCCAAAGGATCTGCCGGTGTATAGGTCTTCAAAATAGACACCATAGACACCTGGTTGGCTGGCAAGATAATTGTTGATCTGCTGTTCCAGGGCCCGGTATGTGGGATCTGTATTATTATCAGGGATATAGAGGACCTGGCCTGGATAGATCAGATCACTATAAAGACCGTTATTGGATTTGATGGCCTCCACTGTGGTGCCAAACCTCTGAGAGATGAGCCAGAGGCTGTCCCCTGCTTTAACCGTATAGGTGGCGGCAAAAGCGGTCAGTGGGAAAATAAACAGTGAGAGGGATAAAAAGAGGGGAATCAGCAGTTTAATTTTGTTGTGATGAAACATTAAAACACCTCCTGTGAAGTTGGTGTCTCCCATGTTTAATTACAGCATAAACAGGTGAAAATATCATTAAAAATGGTAATTAATTGGTAATGTAATCACTGGACATAACGGATTAACTGCTCAGTATTTCATTTTAGTGGTTAAAGTACAGTAAATGGTTTGGCAATTGTGATGAGCGGGTTTATAATTTAGTTGAAGGAGGAGATGAAATGCCGACTGGCGGTTCGGTTATCCCGATAGACATCAATGAAGAGGTAAAAAGGTCTTATCTGGACTATGCCATGAGTGTCATCGTGGGCAGGGCATTGCCCGATGTACGGGATGGACTTAAACCAGTACAGAGAAGAATTTTATATGCTATGTATGATGCGGGCATAACCCCAGACAAGCCTTATAAAAAGAGTGCAGTTGTAGTGGGTAATGTGCTGGCACGCTACCATCCCCATGGGGATGCTGCTGTTTATGATGCCCTGGTGCGCCTTGCTCAGGATTTTGTCTGCCGCTACCCTTTGGTAGATGGACACGGCAACTTCGGTTCCATAGATGGTGATGCACCGGCGGCTATGCGTTATACAGAGGTGCGGCTGGCACCTATCTCCCTGCAGATGCTGGCAGATATTGAACAGGAAACTGTGGATTTTATGCCCAACTATGATGAATCCACAAAGGAGCCTGCGGTTCTGCCCAGCCGGATTCCCAACCTTTTGGTCAATGGTTCTGCAGGGATCGCGGTAGGGATGGCTACCAATATTCCTCCCCATAACTTGAGTGAGGTCATCGATGGACTGGTTCATTTGATCGACCACCCTGAGGCGACAATTGATGATCTGATGAAACATATACCTGGTCCTGATTTCCCTTCAGCCGGCTACATATTAGGACGTGACGGCATCAGGGATGCCTATACCAAAGGCCGGGGGTCCGTGGTGATGAGGGGCAAGGCAGAGATCGAGAAGGGCCCTGGAAATAAAACACAGATTGTGATCACTGAACTTCCCTACCAGGTCAATAAAGCCCGTTTGATCGAAAGAATCGCAGAACTGGTAAGGGAAAAGAAGATCGAAGGTATAAGCGATCTGCGTGATGAGTCGGACCGCACCGGTATGAGGATTGTTGTTGAGGTAAAAAAGGATGCCAATCCCCAGGTGATCCTGAACAGGCTGTACAAACACACCAATCTGCAGGATACTTTTGGTGTGATTATGATCGCTCTGGTTGATGGGGAACCTCGAACCCTCAATTTGAAACAGGTTTTGGATTATTATCTGCAGCACCAGATCACAGTTATCAGGCGCAGATCCCAGTACCAATTGAGGCGCGCCCAGGAACGGTTGCACATTGTGGAGGGTTTGGTCACAGCTCTTGATCACATCGATGAGGTGATCAATTTGATCAGGTCCTCTCAAACCGATCAGGAGGCCCGCAGTGGTTTGATGGAGCAGTTTGGTCTCAGCGAGATACAGGCCCAGGCCATTTTGGATATGAGGCTGAAGCGCTTGACCGGGCTGGAACGGGAAAAGGTATTGGATGAGAAGCAGGAGTTGGAAAAGAGGATCAGCTATTTAGAAGCACTGCTGGCCAGTGATCAGAAGATCAGGGGTGTTGTGCGCAAAGAACTTTTGGATGTTAAGAAAAAGTTCGGAGATGAGCGCAGAACTGTAATCACTGCTAAGAAATCGGAGTTTAAAGTAGAGGATATTATTCCTAATGAATATGTGGTGGTCACCTTGACCAGGCGCGGGTATATTAAAAGGATCCCGGTGAACACCTACAGGGGTCAGCACCGGGGAGGGAAAGGGATTACCGCTCTGACCACAAAAGACGGGGATCTGGTGGAACAGCTTTTTGTGGCCTCTACCCACAGCTATCTGCTCTTTTTCACCAATAAAGGAAAGGTTTACAGGATCAAGGTCTACGAGATTCCTGAAGGATCCCGGCAGGCTAAGGGAACAGCACTGGTCAACCTCATTCCTTTGGAAGGTGATGAGTTTGTTACTGCCTTAATCCCCTTGAAGGAGTTCAGAGATGACCGCTACCTGTTTATGGTTACCAGGCAGGGTACTGTGAAAAAGGGTGTTTTAAGCGATTATGATGCTGTAAGAAAGGACGGGTTAATCGCCATCCGCTTACGCCCAGATGATGAACTGATCGGTGTTAGGCTCACAGAAGGAAACTGCGATATAATGCTGGTAACCAAAAATGGAAAATCCCTCTGTTTCAATGAAAGGGATGTGCGCAGTATGGGTAGAACAGCCTATGGTGTGCTAGGTATACGCCTGGATTCAGGTGATGAAGTTGTGGGTATGGAACGGCTGGGTCAGGCTGATCAGGTGCTGGTGGTCACAGAAAAGGGCTATGGCAAACGCACCGAATTGAAGGAATACCGCCTACAGAAAAGGGGCGGCAAGGGGATCATCACCTTAAGGGTTACAGAGCGCAATGGACACCTGGTGTCTACTAAGGTTGTTGATGAACGGGATGAAGTGCTTTTGATGAGCAGTGATGATATCATCATCCGCATCCCTGTCAAAGAGGTCACCTTGCAGGGGCGCAATACACAGGGTGTTAGGCTGATGCGCTTGAATGAGGATGAACGGGTTGTGGCGGTGGCTAAAGTGCCTCCAGCAAGCATCAATGATGTGGAAAAAGTCGATTAATCTATTGCTTGCAGTTGGTGGGTAAAGTAAAATAAATAATTGACCTTGTTTTTAACGAAGGGACGGGAATTAAGATGAAGAAGGATTTAGTAAACAAATTTCTCGGCGGTGTGATCATGGATGTGACCACTCCGGAGCAGGCGAAAATTGCCGAAGCTGCGGGGGCCTGTGCAGTAATGGCCTTAGAAAGAGTTCCCGCTGATATCCGGGCAGCAGGCGGTGTGGCCCGCATGGCTGATCCCGATGTGATATTGCGGATTATGGATGCTGTTTCCATCCCGGTGATGGCAAAAGCACGCATTGGTCATTTCGTGGAAGCTCAGATTTTAGAAGCTTTAGGGGTTGATTTTATTGATGAAAGTGAGGTTCTCACACCTGCTGATGAGGACTATCATATCGACAAACACCAGTTCAAGGTGCCTTTTGTCTGTGGTGCCCGCAACCTGGGGGAGGCACTGCGAAGGATCGGTGAAGGGGCGGCCATGATCCGCACTAAAGGTGAGGCGGGAACCGGAAATATTGTTGAGGCTGTGCGCCACATGAGAACTGTGCAGGACGAAATCCGCTGGGTTAAAGGACTCCCGAAAGAGGAGTTGATGGTTGCAGCCAAAAAACTGGGTGCACCCTATGAGCTGGTGAAAGAGGTGGCCTCAACAGGAAAACTGCCAGTGGTCAATTTTGCTGCAGGTGGGGTGGCAACACCGGCTGATGCAGCTCTGATGATGCAGTTGGGAGCTGACGGTGTTTTTGTGGGTTCAGGGATTTTTAAATCTTCGGACCCGGAAGCAAGGGCTAAAGCTATTGTTACTGCTGTGGCCAACTATAAAGACCCTAAAGTCTTGGCAGAGGTCTCCCGGGGACTGGGTGAGGCTATGCCCGGTTTGGAGATCAGCAGCATGCCCCCTGAAGCTCGCCTGGCAGGAAGAGGCGGCGAATAATAGCACAAATCTATAAGTGGTGTTTACTTTTTGAGACAATTTAGAGGCCGGTACAGGGCATAGAGAAATCTATGTCCTTTTTTTTAATTTCTGCTAGATCATGAAAAAGATATCCATTAAAATATAAAAGAAAAATTATAATAAGAAAAAACTGACATTGTGGCTGTTTAAAATGCGGGGTTCTAAGATTATCAATAAATAGTTACCAGAGGGGTTAAACTGTTTATAGCTGTATTAAATTGGATGACCAATAGCAGACAGACTAAGGGGACAGTCACTCCGGCTGGTACCAAATTTATATAAAGGGGTGAAAGATGTGCGTTTGGAAGTGGGAAATATTTTGATCAACGATATCCAGTTTGGGGACAGGACAGAAGTGAAAGCAGGGGTCCTTTTTGTGAACAGGGAGGAATTAGCCCAGGTTACCGGTGATGATGATCGCATAGCATCAGTGGAAATATACCTAGCCAAACCAGGTGAAGAAATCAGAATTATCCCTGTGAAAGATGTGATCGAACCCCGGATTAAGGTATCAGGGAAGGGAGGGATTTTCCCCGGTTTGATCAGCAAAGTGGATACTGTTGGGGAGGGGAGAACCCATGTCCTCAAGGGTGCAGCTGTAGTAACCACTGGGAGGATAGTCGGTTTTCAGGAGGGTTTGATCGATATGGCTGGGCCCGGTGCTGAGTACACACCCTTTTCTAAAACCATGAATGTTGTGCTAAAAGTAGAACCTGTTGAAGGGCTGCACCAGCATGAGCATGAAAGGGTAGTAAGGCTGGCAGGCTTAAGGGCAGCAGAGTACCTGGGCAGGGCAGGACAGAGTGTTGAACCTGACAGTGTTGAGGTTTATGAAACAAAGCCACTGCTGGAGCAGGTAAAGGAATACCCGGACCTGCCGAAAGTTGTCTATGTATATATGCTGATAACCCAGGGGCTTTTGCACGACACCTATTTCTATGGTGTTGATGCCAAACAGATTATACCCACCTTTGTTTATCCCACAGAGGTGATGGATGGGGCAGTGGTCAGCGGGAACTGTGTTTCCGCCTGCGACAAAAACCTCACCTATATCCATCAAAACAACCCGGTCATCCAGGACCTCTATGAACGGCATGGGAAAGACTTGAATTTTATCGGCTGTGTGATCACAAATGAGAATGTTACTTTAGCTGATAAAGAGCGTTCCTCCAACATGACCGCTAAACTGGTGGAGTTTCTCGGTGCAGATGGAGCGATTATTTCTGAGGAGGGTTTTGGCAACCCTGACACAGATATGATCATGAACTGCTATAAGATTGAGGAAAAAGGGATCAAAACCGTATTGATCACAGACGAGTATGCAGGAAGGGATGGCGCCTCCCAGTCTCTGGCTGATTCCACTGAAAAGGGAGATGCAGTGGTTTCCACAGGCAATGCCAATGAGATCATTAAACTGCCTCCCATGAAAACAGTGATCGGCTATCCGGAAGCTACTGATATCATTGCTGGAGGGAGTGACGGCAGTTTAGGTGAGGATGGGAGCATTACCGCTGAGATTCAGATCATTATAGGTTCTACCAATGAGCTGGGATATGGCTTATTAACAGCAAAAGGAAGATAACCCATTTGCGTAGAGAAGGGATGATAATTCCATGACCATCAGAATTGTGCACTATATCAATCAGTTTTTTGCAGGGATCGGTGGAGAAGAAAAGGCTGACCACAGGCCTGAGGTGCGAGAGGGTGCAGTTGGCCCCGGTATCGCTTTTCAGCAGGCCTTTGGTGAAGAAGCTGAGATAGTGGCAACTGTTATTTGTGGTGATACATATTTTAATGAAAACATGGCTGCTGCCACAGATGAAGTGATCGGTATGATGGAAAATTACAGGCCTGACCTGGTCATCTGCGGGCCTGCATTCAATGCCGGCCGCTATGGTATCGCCTGTGGTGCGGTGGCTGAGGCTGTTGTTGACCGGCTGGTCATTCCGGCGGTTTCCGGTATGTATCCGGAGAACCCCGGTGTTGACATGTATAAAAAGGCTGTATACATCATAGAAACATCAAATTCTGCGGCAGGGATGAGAAAAGCGGTAGCCCCTATGGTTAGGCTGGCCTTAAAGCTTGCCCGGGGCGAAAAGACCGGTTCTCCTGAAGAGGAGGGCTATATTCCCAGGGGAATCCGCCAAAACCAGTTTGCAGCTGAACGGGGTTCCAAGCGGGCTGTGGAAATGCTGTTGAAAAAGCTCAAAGGTGAGGAATACACCACTGAGTACCAGATGCCGGTCTTTGACCGGGTTACTCCTGGTGCAGCGGTCAAAGACATTAAAAAGGCAAAGATTGCCCTTGTCTCATCTGGGGGCCCTGTTCCCAAAGGTAACCCGGACCGGATCGAATCCTCAAGTGCCTCCAAATTCGGCAGGTACAGCCTGCAGGGTATCGATGACCTGAACCCTGAGAACAGTGAAACAGCCCATGGCGGTTATGACCCGGTCTATGCCAATGAGGATCTGGACAGGGTTCTTCCGGTGGATGTTCTCAAAGAGATGGAAAAGGCAGGTGAAATAGGCTCACTGCACGAATACTGGTATGCCACAGTGGGCAATGGAACTTCTGTAGCAAATGCCAGAAGATTTGCGGTTGAGATAGTAAAGGAACTGACCGCTGCTGGGGTTGATGCAGTGATCCTCACCTCTACTTGAGGGACCTGTACTCGTTGCGGTGCAACGATGGTAAAAGAAATTGAAAGAACAGGCCTGCCAGTGGTGCATATGTGCACTGTTGTGCCCATCTCTTTGACCGTTGGTGCCAACAGGATTGTTCCTGCTGTTGCCATACCACATCCCCTGGGGAATCCATCTCTGAACAGGGATGATGAGAAAAAACTGCGCAGGAAACTGGTAGAGAAAGCATTAAATGCTCTGCAGACTGAGGTCAGCGGACAAACGGTGTTTGAATAAAATAGTTTTAGCGGAAGGCATGTTATAAATTAACAATTGCCTCCATCTGACTTTTGTTTTGCAATAGATGTTGTCAAAGGTTTTTTTCTGTGCTATAATTGCTGTCAAACTTAAAAGCAATAATGTGATGATGGGGGCTAGTAGGTTTGCTTTACCTTAGACAGAGAGCCGGCGGTTGGTGGAAGCCGGTAGGTGGGCACTCTGAATCCACCCCTGAGCTGCTCTGAAAACCGGTAGGGATAAGGAGCACAGGTTGTTCTGTTATCGACTTGCAAGAGGATGCTGTTTGAATTACAGCATCAAATTGGGTGGCAACGCGGGTATTCACTCCCGTCCCATAGGGGGCGGGAGTTTTTATATTTGCCCAGCCTGATCAGCTGATCGTTTTTTTGCTCAACAGCACCGCCCAAAGTGGTGCTACCCTATTTAATTATTTTGCCGAGGAGGATCTGAGATGAAAAAACAGTATTTATTGCTGCCGGGGCCGACCCCTGTACCTTCCCAAGTTTTACGAGGGTTGGCCAAACCGATGATCAACCATCGGGGACCTGAGTTTAAAAAACTGCTCATCGAGGTGTCCGAAGGATTAAAAGAAGTATTTTCTACGGAAAACGAAGTGCTTGTTTTCCCCTCCGCAGGCACCGGTGGGATGGAAGCAGCTGTGGTCAACTTCGTCTCTCCGGGAGAGAAAGTATTGGTGGTTTCCATCGGTAATTTCGGTGACCGCTTTGCAGAGATCTGCAGGCGTTTCGGAGCCGTAGTAGAAAAAATGGATTTCCCCTGGGGAACTGCGGCGGATCCCGCTGTTCTGGAGGATCGCATAAAAAAAGATACCGGTAAAGAGATTAAAGCGGTTTTCGTAACCCATAATGAGACATCAACAGGTGTGACCAATGATTTGCCTCAACTGCGGGCAGCTTTAGGGGATCACCCAGCACTCTTTATCGTGGATTCTGTGAGCGGATTGGGAGCTATGCCATTGGAAACCGATGCCTGGAACCTGGATGTGGTTGTGGCCGGTTCCCAAAAGAGCTTTATGCTGCCGCCGGGGCTTTCCTTTGTTTCAGTGAGCAAAAAAGCCTGGGAAAGGGCCGCAGAGTGCACCAATCCCCGCTACTACTGGGACCTTAAGGCTGCGAAAGAATTCGCTTTAAAGGGGCAGACACCTTATACCCCGGCACTGCCTCAGCTAACCGGACTGGTGGAGTCATTAAAGATGATGAAAGAAGAGGGCAAGGAGAATGTTATTGCCCGGCACCGCAGGCTGCGGGATATGGTGCGTTCAGGTGTGCGCTCATTAGGGCTCCCACTCTTGGCTGAAGATGATGTTGCATCAACAGCGGTAACCGCGGTGTTGGCACCTGATGGAATAGCAGCAGATACCATCCGCAGCACCATGAGGGAGAAATTTAATGTGGTGGTGGCTGGGGGACAGAACCAGCTGAAAAATAAGATCTTTCGCATCGGCCACCTGGGCTATGTTCAGGAATTGGATATTCTGGCTGCGCTGGCAGCTTTGGAGATGTCACTGGCTCTCTGCGGATATCAGGTGAATATCGGACAGGGAGTTCGGGCTGCCCAGGAGGTTGTTATGTCGGAATTGGCTTGAAAGGAGGAAGATAAAAATGAATGAGCGGATGAAAATCCTTGTCGGAGATAAAATAGTTGATCCAGCCCTGGAGATGCTCAGGGCAGAAGCGGATGTTGATGTGAGAATAGGGATCGAACAGTCTGAATTAGAGGAGATCATAGAAAACTATGATGCGCTGATCGTGCGCAGCAAACCTCTGGTAACTGAGGAAGTTTTAAAAAGGGGAAAAAGGCTGAAGGTTGTGGGGCGCGCCGGTAATGGAGTGGATAATATTAATTTAGAGGCCGCAACCCATCAAGGGGTAGTTGTGGTGAACACCCCGGACAGCAACAGCTTTTCAGCAGGGGAACAAACCATCGCCCTGATGCTGGCCTCGGCCCGGAACCTTCCCCAGGCACATATAGTTGTGAAAGATGGCGGTTGGGGGCGCAGCCGTTTTATGGGAAGTGAGCTTTATGGCAAAACTGTGGGTATTGTGGGTCTAGGCAGAATCGGTTCCTTTGTGGCCACCCGCCTCAAAGCCTTCAATATGCGGGTGATTGCCTATGACCCCTATATTCCCTTGGAGCGTTTTAAGCGCTTCGGGGCTGAGCGCATGGAGACCCTGAATGATCTGGTGCGAGAGTCGGATTTTATTACCGTCCATACCCCGAAAACCGAGGAAACCATAGGGATGATCGGGAAGGAACAGTTCCAGATAGCCAAACGGGGTGTACGGGTGGTTAACTGTGCCAGGGGAGGGATCATCGATGAAGAGGCTTTGGCCTGGGCTCTTAAGGAGGGGATAGTTGCCAGTGCTGCTCTGGATGTTTTCAGTAAAGAACCCTGCACAGGCAACCCTCTTTTAGAGTTTGATAATGTGGTGGTTACCCCGCACCTGGGCGCCACCACCTTTGAAGCCCAGCACCGGGTGGGAACAGACCTGGCCAGCTATGTGCTCTCTGCTCTCAGAGGGGAGATCGTCCCCAATACGGTGAATATCCCCTGTTTGCTGGGAGAGGAAATAGACACCATGCGGCCCTTTTTGGAATTAGCCGAGTATTTGGGCAAACTCTATTATCAGCTGGAAAAATCGCCGGCAGAGCGGGTTCAGCTCACCTACCACGGAGAGATTGCCAAAAAAGAGACCGGAATGCTGACTCTGGCATTTTTGAAAGGGCTGCTTACACCGGTGATGGGAGACCAGGTGAACTTGGTCAATGTTTCCTGGCTTGCTGAGAACAGGGGGATCAAGGTCTATGAGCAAAGGGAAGAGGAGACCACAACAGGGCATATGAGCTTGATCACTGCTAAATTTGCTACTAATGGTGAGCAAGTTGAATACGCCGGAACACTGGCCTGGGACCGCACCCCCCGGATCGTACAGATCAATCAGTTTCAGTTTGATGTGATACCGACAAAGTATATGCTTTTTGCCCAGCACATCGACCGCCCGGGGGTGATCGGCTACTTTGCATCAACACTGGGTGATGCCAATGTTAATATCGCCTCCATGCAGTTAGCCCGCAGGGAGAAAGGGAAAGAGGCGATGATGATCTACAGCATCGATTCTCCGGTGAATGAAGAGACTTTAAATAAGCTGCGCCAGCTGGATTGTATTAAAATTGTAAAAGCAGTAACCATGTGAGATACTGCTTTGTTTAAAAAGTTTTTGAAAGGGTGAAGCACTTGCTGGACCTGAAATTTATCCGCAGTAATCAGGATAAGGTTAAAAAAGCCTTGGCAGATCGCCATTATGATTTTGATCTTGATCAGGTGTTAGTCTGGGATGAGCGGAGGCGTTCTTTAATCGGAGAAAGTGAACAGCTGAAAAACCGCCGCAATACCCTATCCCAAGAGGTGGGGAGGCTGAAGGCGGCAAAACAGGATGCCACCCAACTCCAGGAAGAGGTGCGGGGTATCGGCAAAAGGATCAAGGAGCTGGACCAGGAACTGGCGGACCTGGAGCAGAAGATGAATAATGCACTGCTGATGATCCCCAATATCCCCCATGAAAGTGTGCCTGTTGGGGAAGATGAAGAGGATAACTTGGTGCTGCGTGCGGAGGGAGAACCGCCGAAATTCTCCTTTGAGCCCCGTCCCCATTGGGAGATAGGGGAAGGACTGGATATCCTGGATTTCGCCCGCGGTGTAAAGCTAGCAGGTGCCCGTTTTACTGTGCTCAAAGGCTGGGGGGCGAAACTTGAGCGAGCTCTGGTCAATTTTATGTTGGACCTGCACACCAGAGAACACGGCTATACTGAGGTCTTCCCTCCCTTTCTGGTTAACCGGGCTACTATGACCGGCACTGGGCAGTTACCCAAATTTGAAGAGGATCTTTTCCTCTGTGAACGGGAGGACCTGTTTTTGGTCCCCACAGCAGAGGTTCCGGTGACCAACCTGTACAGTTCGGAGATCCTGTCTGCGGAACAGCTGCCTATCTATCACACAGCTTATACCGCCTGTTTCCGGGCTGAGGCAGGAGCTGCCGGCAGGGATACCAGGGGATTGATCAGGCAGCACCAGTTCAATAAGGTGGAGCTGGTGAAATTCACTACACCTGAGGACTCTTATCTGGAGTTGGAGAAACTGACCAATGATGCAGAGGAGGTTCTGCGCAGGCTGGGATTGGCCTATCGGGTGGTCAGCCTCTCCACAGGTGATCTGGGTTTTTCCGCTGCCAAAACCTATGACCTTGAGGTGTGGTTGCCTGCAGCAGGCTGCTACCGGGAGATATCCTCCTGCAGCAATTTTGAGGACTTTCAAGCCCGGCGGGCTAATATCCGCTACCGCCCTGAGCAGGGTGCCCGGCCCCGCTTTGTGCACACTCTCAATGGGTCAGGGTTGGCAGTGGGACGCACACTGGCAGCCATCCTGGAGAACTACCAGCAGGAGGATGGTTCAGTGGTTGTTCCTGATGTGCTCAGGCCTTACATAGGTGTAGATGTGATCAGTTGTGATACAAAGGGATAGAGAGGTATGGCGAACAGCTGGTCGGTGTTGGCCGGCAATACCGACCAGCTGTTTCAAACTGGTTGGCTCACTCAATTGACAGGGATTCCGGCTGTGTGCTATACTTTAAAACGGACTTTCACCGGTTAAGTGTGGAGGGGTGTCCGAGCGGTTGAAGGAGGCGGTCTTGAAAACCGTTGAACTCATGCGGGTTCCGTGGGTTCGAATCCCACCCCCTCCGCCATTTTATTGACGAAAGTTTGTTGATCCGCTATAATAGGTTTACGCAAAAATAAGCGCCCGTAGCTCAATTGGATAGAGCGACAGACTACGGATCTGTAGGCTGGGAGTTCGAATCTCTCCGGGCGCACCATAGTATTTAGATCATTACGGAGAGATGGCCGAGTTGGCTGAAGGCGATCGCCTGCTAAGCGATTAAGCGGGTCAAAACCTGCTTCGTGGGTTCGAATCCCACTCTCTCCGCCATTTTGCGCCCGTAGCTCAGCAGGATAGAGCAGCGGTTTCCTAAACCGCGTGTCGGGGGTTCGAGTCCCTCCGGGTGCGCCAGAATAGAA
>LFTQ01000213.1:19876-21504 GCA_001513545.1 Clostridia bacterium DTU068
TACTATAGCCTTCAGTTACCTGCAGTCTATACATCATTTGACTGCGATCCTTTTAATACATCTAATAATGCAAATCCAGCTAGCTAATCCTATTTATTTCTCATTTCGACAAATTGCTTTCAACATTAGTAGTTGCCATTGTAGCTTACACTAAAGACGCGCTGGTAGCAGCAAATAATGGCCTACTGCCTTTTCACATTTAGCTCCTATGTTGTTGATCATTATTGTTTTTTGTCGGTAATTTTATAATGGCCAAAAAGGGGAGATGCGGATGATACTGATGAATGTGGGTACTTATCCACCCAGGGAGTGTGGTATTGCTTCCTTTTCCAAGGATTTGAGAGACAGTGTGATCAGAACTGGACAGAGTGTTTGGATCACAGCCCTAACAGATGAAAAAAAATATGCTTATCCTAAAGAGGTGCGCTTTTCTATACAGCAAAACGATACAGAGGACTATTTAAGAGCAGCGTATATGATCAATAATTCAGCTGTGGATCTGGTGATCCTGCAGCATGAATACGGAATTTTTGGCGGTAGTGATGGAGCACTGGTGATCAAGTTTGCTGCTCATCTGAAAAAGCCCTTTATACTTGTGACACATACTGTTCTGCCCCGTCCAAGTCCTGGACAGAGGATTGTTTTGCAAATTCTCTCCCGCAGGGCAGCTGCTGTTATTTGTATGACCGAGCGGTCAAAAGAACTGCTGGAAAAGGTTTATGGTGTCCCAGAGGAAAAAATTACCGTTATCCCTCATGGGGTTCCTGTTTTTGAGCGCAAAGACCGGGATGCTTTGAAGAGGTCTTACGGCTTTGCAGGCAGGAAGGTGATCACCACCTTTGGTTTGATCGGCCCCAGCAAGGGTTTGGAGATCGGCATCAAAGCAGTCAAAGAACTGGTGGGAAAACACCCAGAAATATTATATATTATAGCGGGAAAAACCCACCCTGTTCTGCAAAAAAGAGAGGGAGAGCGTTATCGGGAGATGCTGATCAAGCTCTGTGCAGATTTGCAGATCGAACAAAATGTGCGCTTTGTTGACCATTACCTGGATATTGGAGAACTGGGGGACTACCTCTACATGTCTGATGTTTACCTGAGTCCCTATCCCAATAGGGACCAGGCGGTCAGCGGTACCCTGGCTTATGCGGTGGGCTGTGGGAGGGCTGTTGTGGCAACACCCTATGAGTATTCCCTGGAACTGTTAAAGGAAAAGGAGTTGGGCCTGGTTGCTGCAGAGGCGTCAGCTGAGGGGTTGGGCAAACTGCTCGATCAACTGCTCTCTCGCCCGCTGCTGAGAAAAAATCTGGAAAGGCGGGCATCCCGTTTCGGGGAAACCATTAAATGGCCTAGTGTTGCTGCTCGTTATGTGGAGTTGGCTCAAACGGTGCTTGCTTACCCAGTTGTAAAACAGCAGCAAGTTGTGGGAAACTGGGCTAAAGGAGAAGGCAAGTGAGATAAATTTGTCGGGGGGTTCTGCTGTGGATTATCGCTATCTGGAAAAGATGACCGACAGGACAGCTATTATCCAGTTCGCTGTTCAGGATCAGCCTGACAGAAAGAGCGGCTATACTGTTGATGATAATGCCCGGGCCTTGTTGGTTGCCTTAAAAATGGAAGATGAGAAA
>LFTQ01000222.1 GCA_001513545.1 Clostridia bacterium DTU068
ACCCTTGATGAGCTTATTGATTTAATAAAATGATTTACCAATTTATAATGTGAAAGATCATGAAGGAGGTTCTGGAAACAATGAAGTTTAAAGGTTTAACAATTGGAATTCCCAAAGAAATTATGCCCGGTGAACGACGTGTTGCCGCAACTCCTGAAACAGTAGAAAAATTTATTGCCGGCGGAGCAAAGGTTTTGGTAGAACAATCCGCAGGTCAGGGAGCGTATTTTTCTGATGATGATTACAAAAAAGTAGGGGCAGAAGTTGTCGCTGACGCGGAAAAAGTTTTTGAATGTAGTGATATTATTTTGAAAGTTAAGGAACCTCTCTTTAATTCCGATCATAATAAACATGAAGTTGAAATGATGCATGCCGGTCAAACTTTGGTGACCTTTCTTCATCCAGCAGCTCCAGCAAACCATGGGATGGTTAAGGATTTGGCGGCTAAGGGGGCTATAAGTCTGACTCTTGACGGTGTGCCAAGAATAACAAGGGCACAGTCAATGGATGCCCTTACATCTATGAGCACAGTTGCCGGGTATAAAAGCGTATTGATGGCATCTAACCGATTGGCAAAGTTTGTACCTATGATTGGGACTGCTGTGGGGATGACTAAACCTGCAACAGTTTTGGTTATTGGAACAGGGGTAGCAGGTCTGCAAGCTGTTGCTACAGCAAAGAGGTTAGGAGCTGTAGTATATGCTGTAGACATTCGTCCCGATGCAGTAGAGCAAGCAAAAAGTTTGGGGGCGAAAGTAGTTGAAACCGGTGTACCGGCGGAAATCGCCATCGGTGAGGGGGGTTATGCTAGGACCCTTCCCAAAGAATGGCTGCAGAAAGAGCGGGAGGCTATTATTGATATAGTAAGCAAGGCAGATATCGCGATTTTAACAGCTCTTGTACCTGGGAAGTTAGCCCCAGTGTTGATTACAGATGAAATGGTGCGCTCTATGCAACCTGGTTCAGTTATTGTTGATGTGGCTATTGATCAGGGAGGCAATTGTGCTCTTACTGTTGGTGGAGAAGTAACGGAGGAATATGGAGTTTGCATAGACGGGACAAAGAATATCCCGGGTATGGTACCGATCAGTTCTACATGGATGTTTGCAAAAAACATTTATAATTTCGTAGATTATCTTATTGTGGATGGGAAGGTTAACCTTAACCAGGAGGATGATATTATTGCTTCCACCTTGGTTACCATGAACGGGAAAGTGGTGCATGCCGGAGCCCTTGAGGCTATGGAATTGGCTTAAGGAGTGAATGGGAATGAGTTCACTGGCATTAGTAATAATCTTTATAATTGCCACATTGGCTGGCTACAAAGTAATCAAAGAAGTGCCTTCATTGCTTCATACTCCGCTTATGTCTGGCATGAATGCTCTATCCGGTGTGACTGTGTTAGGTGCACTGGTGGCTGCTGCTTATGCGCTGACGAGTGGGAGTAAGCTAGTGGGTTTAGTGGCTATTGTTCTGGCAACAATTAACTTAGTGGGCGGTTTTCTTGTTACCGATAGAATGCTTAAGATGTTTAAAGTGCATTAACCAATACAATACCCAACCTTTTCCCTTTTATGCCCCTTTTCATAAGGGGATTTTTTTTATGCAGAAATATTTTTTATTGACTGATCTCATAAAAAAGCATATACTGGATACAATCATATGAATACATGCTCATATGTTATTGGAAGGGGTGATTGAATGGGTGATGAGCAGGGCAGTATTGAACGCTGCAGCTTTAACGTTGTTCATAAAGATGTAGTGGAGTTAGTGAAAAAGAAGATGCCAGGGGATGAGTGTCTTTTTGATCTGGCAGAGTTGTTTAAGGTTTTCGGTGATACAACCAGAGTGAAAATTCTTTTTGCCTTATTTACTGCGGAAATGTGTGTATGTGATATAACAGCGCTATTGGGGTTGACTCAATCCGCTGTTTCACACCAGCTCAGGGTATTAAAACAGGCAAGGCTTGTCAAATGCAGAAAAGAAGGGAAAATGGTGTATTACTCACTGGATGACGAGCATGTCAAACAGATCTTTGACCAGGGGTTGGCACACATCAGTCATAAATAGGGCAGTGATTATATTTTATTGTAGAAAGAGGGTGGCCAGATGGGTGCTGACCCAGGCTATGGATACAACACAAGCGCAGTGAGGCTTGCACCACAGGCTGAGATGATAGGTGCTCAAAGGTCTTTTGTGCTGATGGGACTCAACTGTGCAAGCTGTGCAGCTAAAATAGAAGATCAAGTAAAAAAGATTAAGGGGGTTCAGTTTGCCTCTCTTGATTTTGCCACGAAGAGGCTTATTATCTGTGCATACAATAAGCGGGATCTGGATGAAATCACAAGAAAGGCAGCTGATGTTATCAAGCGAATAGAACCTGATGTAGAGGTTGTCGTAGACCGTGGTGCAAAAGGCCGCTCAGCACCACAGGATGATGTTGTTAACAAAAAGGAACTGGTCAGGCTTGGGGCTGCTGCAGTGCTGTTTGCAGCTGCCCTGGGATTTGAGCTGTCTTTTTGGTCCGAGTTTGTATTGTTTTTGACCAGCTATCTGCTGGCAGGCGGTAAAGTGTTATGGAAAGCGGTAAAAAACATTTTCAGGGGCCAAGTTTTTGATGAGAACTTTTTAATGAGTGTGGCTACCATCGGTGCCTTTGCTATCAGGGAGTATCCAGAAGGGGTAGCGGTAATGCTCTTTTTTGAGATCGGGGAGTTTTTTCAGGATCTGGCGGTGAACCGGTCCCGCAGGTCAATCTCCGCTCTGATGGATATCAGGCCTGATTATGCCAATTTGAAAGTAGGGGATGAGGTCAAAACCGTATCCCCGGAAATGGTCAAGCTGGGAGATATTATTGTTGTTAAGCCCGGTGAAAAGGTGCCTTTGGATGGGGAGGTTATCGAAGGGAGGTCCATGGTTGATACATCTGCGATTACAGGTGAATCACTACCCAGGGAGGTAGAGCCGGGAAGTGAAATTCTGGGGGGTTTCATCAACCAAAATGGGCTGCTTTCTGTTCGGGTAACAAAAAATTTCGGGGAATCCACTGTAGCTAAAATACTCGATATGGTGCAGAACGCCAGCAGCAAAAAAGCGCCTACAGAACACTTCATCACTAAGTTTGCCAGGTATTATACACCTGCGGTGGTTTTCGGGGCACTGGCTGTGGCTTTAATACCTCCTCTTTTTATTGAGGGGGCAACCTTTTCCCAATGGGTTTACCGGGCTTTGGTATTCCTGGTTATATCCTGCCCCTGCGCACTGGTGATATCTATCCCCTTGAGCTTTTTCGGGGGTATCGGTGGGGCTTCCAGAAGGGGTATTCTGGTAAAGGGAGGCAACTATCTGGAGGCTTTAAATAATGTGGATACTGTTGTGTTCGATAAGACCGGGACCCTGACCAGGGGCGTTTTTAAGGTTACAGATGTTATCCCAGGGGGGGGGTTCAGCAGGGATGAGGTGCTCGCACTGGCAGCACATGCTGAGGTGTTCTCCAACCATCCCATAGCTCTATCTATCTTAAAAGCCTATGGGAAAGAAGTTGATAAAGATGTGGTGCATACTTATGATGAGATCTTCGGTCATGGGGTCAAGGTTACCCTAAATAGAAAGAATATCTTTTCCGGAGAGAGCAGTTCGGTGCCTCATCAGGCTGCCCCGGTGATCGGCCGCGGCTGGGAGATCCTTGCCGGGAACAGCAAACTGATGAGAAAAGAAAAGATCGCAAGTTATCCTGAAATAGATGCACCCGGAACTGTTGTGCATGTTGCATATAATAAAAGCTATGCAGGCTGTATTGTTATTTCTGATGAGATAAAAAAAGATTCAAAGAGAGCAATAAAAGCCTTAAAAGCCAAAGGTATCAGAAGGATTTTTATGCTTACCGGTGACAGCAAAACAGTTGGTGAAAGAGTAGCGAAAGAACTGGGTATTGATAAGGTTTACTCAGAGCTTTTGCCTCACCATAAGGTAGAACAGGTGGAGCGCCTGCAGAGAAAAATCCGGTCTAAGGGAAAGCTGGTCTTTGTTGGGGACGGCATCAATGATGCACCGGTTCTGGCAAGAGCGGATGTGGGGGTGGCAATGGGTGCAGCCGGCTCTGATGCTGCTATTGAAGCCGCAGATGTGGTCTTGATGACCGATAACCCCTACCAACTGGTGGATGCGATCCAGGTAGCCGATAAAACAAAATCCATTGTGTGGCAGAATATCATCTTTTCTTTGGGTGTTAAAGCTGTTGTGCTGGCACTTGGCGCAGTTGGCATAGCCACCATGTGGGCGGCGGTTTTCGCTGATGTGGGTGTTGCCCTGATCGCTGTCCTAAATGCCACCCGCGCTATAAGCGGTGTGGGGAGAAAAACACAGGGGGTAGATATTAGTGTTTGAGCCTCAATGGGTAATTCCCGGTGTTCTGGCCAGGTCAGCCCGTCCCGGCAGGGCGCTGGGCCCTTATGAAGAAGCTCCCAAGGAGGAAGTTGACAGCTGGCTTGCGGTGCTGAGGGGGATGGGGATCCTTTCTATCATCTGTCTGTTGGATGATAAACACCTGTGTTTGTACAAAGACCTCCCTGAGGGGCTGGTGGAATATTATCGTGCCTGTGGTTTTCATGCCGCACATATCATGGTGCGGGACCCTGTTTTAGGGGGGATAGTGACAGATGATGCCCTGCAGAAGGTCTGGATGGCTTATCAGGAGCTGCCAAAACCGGTACTCATACACTGCAGTGCCGGTAGGGACCGTACCGGTAAAGCTGTAGATTATCTATTGAAAATGATAGGCTGAAAGCAGTAAAAAAATGATCCCTACTGCCGTCCTTTTTAAAATATAATAAATATAGAAATGTTTATAGTACACAATCACGAAAATTAATGCACTTGTGGGCTATATATTTTTATCTTAAACTGAGAATAGAGTCTATAGAATGATGCAAGTTGTAATATCAGGTAATGTAACAGGTGTAAATCAAGGACAAGAGATAATGTCTACTAATTTATGCTGGAACTAGGGGGCGGTTGCAGTGCTTGAACAGTTCTTGAAAGAACAGATGCAGGAACAGATGAATGCAAAGGTGGGAAAAAGCCTTTTTCAAAGAATCTTAAATTCTTTTTCTCATGCTACTAAGATAAATTCTGCTGTGACAGATGTGGCAGGGAAGTGCATTCTTACTTCTCAGCAGGGTGATTGTGAATTCTGTCAGCTAGTTAAATCCAGTTCTGCCGGGCTGGCGAGGTGCAGGCGTTCTTATGCCCAGGGTGGGGTCCATGCCATCAAATGGAAGGAACCCTATTTTTTTAAATGTCATGCAGGCCTCATCTCATGGGTCTGTCCCATATCTTACAGGGGTAAACATATCGGAAATTTGGTGTGCGGCCAGGTGAGGATGTGGCAGCTTACTGAATTAAACTGCAGCTGGATCAATAATTTTGCTGAGAGGAACGGGCTGGATGCCGAGCAGCTGATGGATTCCTTTAACAAAGCAAGACTAATGTCGACTGTTGACATCCAGGCAGCAGCAGATCTAGCATTGATTATTACCAGCTATATGGATCTGAGTGGGGCAGATATTTTTGATTTTCACCGCAAAATGCGGAAGGTCGGTTCCTGGATATGGGGTGAAAACAAGAAAAAGAAGGATGTAGCCAGCAGGATTGATTTGTTTGATTCAGAGCAGGATATGAGCAATCTGGGGAGCAGGATCTTTGCAGAGACCAGAAATTGCAATATTGAAAAGGCAAAAAAACTGCTGGAGCAGTTGGTTATCCAAATGTTTATCCAGAGCAAAGGGCGGCTGGAGGTAATCAAGGGGCGCAGCTTGGAGTTTCTCAGCTTATTCACCCGCATGTCCACAGAATATGGGGTAAAATTCGGGGAAGTAATCCATCTGAGCGATCTGAAACTGAAAGAGATAGATGATGCAGACACAGTAGATAAAGCGGTCTTGTGGCTGCTGTCTGTGGGGAACACTTTTATTGATGTGATCGCTAAAAAAAATAACAGCGGTGAAAAGAGTATTGTCAGCACTGTGACCGATTATATTAAAAACAACTACAGTTCAAAAACCCTCTCTGTTCAAGAAATTGCCGGAGTATGCCATATGAACCCTGCATATCTGGGTCAGCTTTTTAAGAAGAGGATGGGCTATTCTATCACAGACTATATCCATGATGTGAGGATAGAGCAGGCGAAGCGGCTGCTCGTAGAAACCGATCAGAACATCGAGTTGATTGCCAATCAGACCGGTTTCACGGACCGTAGCTATTTTTGCAAAATATTCAAGAAAAAAACCGGTTTAAGCCCCGGTGAATACAAAAAAGATAATATGCTGTCGCTGGCCTAAATTAAACTGCCCGCTCGATCAGGAGGACCGATCACC
>LFTQ01000119.1:0-9773 GCA_001513545.1 Clostridia bacterium DTU068
TCTCTCTTCCTGAACAGAGATTTCCCCCTCAACATCAACTTCTACCCATGTTTTATCTCTGAAAATGCTTACTAATCGTTTCCACAAACTGACCCTTGATGGCTTCCCAGCCCTTACCTGAATGCTGAGAGGATAATTAGTTATGATCTGTACTCTTTCTTTCCCTTTAAATCCTGTTGTCTCAGGCAAATATTTTTTCACAAAGGTGCGAGGAATGATTACAGTATTGTATAATACTTCCTGATTATCCTTACAACTACAGCAAAAAACCAGATCATATCCTCCATAAACCAACAAGACCCCATTAGAAAGAACTTCTCCAAAAAGTTTAAGATTAGCAACCCTATAGGAAACCGGATAATCGGGTAAAACGACCTGGTGTGATGAACTTATTTTCATTTTCATTACTGAACCTGCCACTATTCCCCCTCCTTCCCCTCCGGTTTCACATCAATCCTCTTACTAATAACGGCAGACCGCCGCTATAGGCAAGACCTCCCTCAGCCTGAACCCTCCCGTTGATATTCCGGATGCATAGCTGTAGGTTGCAATTGAAAGATAAGTTTTATGATTCTCTCGTCAAGCCCGAATTGTTTATAATAATTTACAACTTCCTGCGGAAGCGCAGTACGCCGGGACAATTCTATATGAGTAAGTGTAACCTCAGAAACAGGTACATGAAAAAGATCATAAGTAAGCTCAGAGGAATGACCCTTGTCAGATACCTCTGATACTTCATTCTGACATCTATCAACATCTTCTTCGATAAAAGTTTCTTCCACATTCAGTACAAGCTCATCTTCTTGTTCAGTTATATCTACTGCTGCTTGTTCATCCTGACAGCAGGGTTCTTGTTCGGAAGTAGCGTTTCCCTCTATTACATTCTTCTCTTCCCCTTGCTCCTCAACTGAGCAATCTGAACACACTTTATCTTGAGCTGTTGTATCCAAAGCAATCCCTCCTCTTGTTTGGCCAATTGATTATTTTTCCTTGCTTGGTTATTATATGAACTAGACCTAAAAATGCCACTTTCATAGCCCTTGCACTGTGAAAAAGGAGGGCCGCTTATTTTCATTTTATTTAATACGAGAAACAAGTAGAACCAGTTAGGCATCTAGTCCTTTGCCTTGCAAAGTCTCCTCCCGATAATAGCCAAGCATACCGGCTATTATCGGGAGCCTACCTGTAGGCAGTTTTTCTAAGAAAATCCGTAAGTGGGTATTGACAATCGCACCTGTGAGGTAAGATGCAGCAACATATTTATACATATCAAACAGGTAATTTGCTGAGAGCCTGAGACAAAACACTCCATACATTGAGGATAAATATCTGCAGTTACATTGATTCGATGATCCTGAATAAGAGAGGGCATCAAAACAGCCTCCCGGCAAATTAGAGGCGGACTGGTCAGTTCCTTCCATCCGGTATCATCCTGAAATCTGATCTTATATTCGAAATAAAAACTTACCAGTGCCATATCTGTCCCCTCTATTTTTTTCACTGCAGCAAAATGCTGTTGGTCAACTACCTGCCTGACCTCAATGCATGCCACATTAACAACTTCCCCTTGAGCTATTTCCGAAACATCTATTATCTGTTTTTTTATGCGGGACTCTTTGCAGGTCATGTATACTTTCGTGGTTTCAACGCAGTCGATCATTGTTGGGGGTGGCATGGGTTGCTGTATCTTCCAGGGTATAAAATCAACATTATCGCTTACCGGATTTCCTGTACCAGCGGGATTTTTGACGGGATGAAAGGGTCCTGATCTGTCTCCCCACCAGTTATTCACAGCATTAATAAGAGTAGCAGTCTGGTTTAAGACCCCCCACACATTGCCCTCAATACTGTTGCAATCCAGACGGGGATTAGCATTATTAGGAAAAGCCCCTAATAACGAATTACTTAAATAGACCCCGGCATTGCCATTGCCAATGATTTGATTTCCGCTGATCAAAGGTCTGAGGGGAAAAGGATCAGGCGGATCAAAACCGCCCGGCCCTTGGGAATAAAGAAATATTCCGTCGGTCGCACTATTGCTAATCCGGTTGGATGAGATCAGAATTAGATCTGGTGGGGGTCCCGTCTGAGGAACCCACCCCCACATTATTCCCCTATAGCAGTTAGTTATTGTATTATCAACGATCCTTTCCGCCATAGCTTGAAATATAACGATGCCGCCTTGAAACTGATCAGTACCTAAACCACAGTTTTTAATTGTATTGCCCTCAATGGTCACATTTTTTTGATCCCGGGACAGGGTTATTCCACCGAAATTATGGTTTTCCATAACATTATTTCTGATTAGCAGCCCTTCGTTGCCCCCCTGTGCATATATCGCTTCACCATTGTTGTTGCGAATAATATTTCCTATTATGTTTGTGTTTTTGTGCTCGCGTAAATAGATTCCCGCTCTTTCAAAGCTAACAGCACTACCGTTATTTTCAATAATGCTATTTACCACATCCATTGCAGAGTGAGTGAGATTCATGATCCCTGATAAATCGTGTCCCTGGATAGTGCAGTTTTCTATGAGTATATCTTCCAGATCAGAGAAATCAGTGGACCCAACAAGGATACCCCGGTGGGGTCCATTGCGAAATGTCATAAACCTGATGGTTACTTGGCTAGATAGTATCTGCAAGGTAGGGACAGCTGCCAGACCAGCGGCATCTACAATTGCTACACCTATTGATGGAGGAGGGCCCTGCAAGGTAAGGGGTTTATCGATCACCAGTTGCTCAAAGTATGTTCCCGGGGGCACATTAACCGTTCCGCCAGGTGGGGCCGCATCAATCATCGCTTGTATGGACATTTACTGCACCTCCTTTGACATGCGGATCATTTTTGTGGATTACCTTTACATATACTACGCGGATAGCATAACAAATGTGCAGTATGTTCCTTTAATGGGTTAATATGATGATATTGGAGTGGCAAAAAGGAAGGACACAACATCATTTAAAAAATTCTCTTCGATTAGCTCCCCTTAAATAGACCCCGATATACAGACAGCAGTCTTTTTCCCGCATTTAAAGCAAGACCAAGCAGATAAAATCCTAAACAATCGACTATATTTTTGCTCCAGCTTTCAGGGTGTGTCAAAATACAGATTCTCTCATACCTTCCATCATTGATTAAATCGATCAGATCAGTTGTGTGCTCAACCTTATCTATGGGAGAAAGCGTTGAACTCGTTCTGTCATTAACCTTATTTGTATCTACCAACCATGTTCTTCCGCTGTCAGACAAAAAGAGCATTTGATTATAATCCATAGAGAAGTAAGGATCTCCAAGGAGATTGAATTTTGCCAGCTTGCAATTCTCCCAAATCTTTTTGTTATCATATTCGGTCAAAGGATGCATACAGGCCGTTTTAATATCATATCTCTCCCGCAGCATTGCTAATTCCACTGCAAAAAGCATGATGGCTTTTTCCATATCTCCGTTGGTCTTATCCAGGGTTTCGTATAGGTAGCCGATCTCATGATGGTAGGATGCAATTTGATCAATAATATCAGGAACATATACCTTGTTTTTCATCCTGAAATAATAAGTGGCCTGGATGCCGTAACTGTGTTCCACCCGGGCCATGTCTAAAGCTTTACGGGCATCTTCTTCAACATCATGGCGCATGATGATCAAATATTTATCCCGCTGAACCCCTGCTAAATAATCTCTCACTGTAACTGCCTGGTATTTGGACATTTTGATTGTACTGCATAATGCAGCATATTGATCCAGTGTAAAATCTAACTTTTTCAATAGCAATGACAATCCACATCCACCCCCTCCCCCTCATATATTTCTCACTTACACTGGTAAGTTCTGCTATCATCCCAAGATATAATATTCAGCAGCAGAAATGCTGGTTCCGATTATAAATCCGAATTTAAACCAGCAACTCGGGAAAGGGTTTCCTACTGGGGTTATAACTGTTTAAGGGGAATAGGGTTATATTCGGCACACAGGGACAGGATGAAAGGGTTATCTTTGGTATTTCCCGCAGCACAGTTTTTCTAGCAACTTGTTTTTTCTTGAAGGATTTTTTATGTCTTGGCATGTTTTTTGCTATATGTTGTATATAGATTTAACATTTAATCAAACAACATTTACAACAGTATTAAGAAGAGGGGTATCAGCAAATGTCTATTAATTGCGAACATTGGAAAGAGTATGATTCAATCAGTGGGCCTATCAGTTATTGTGAAATTGCGGCGTTTGGACACAAACTAACATTGGACGAGTTAGAAAAAATGGGGTGTACCGCCGAAAAACGCAAAATTTGCAAACAAAAGATGGAGTTTGCCGTAGGAGATGCAGTAACTCCAAAACCTGAGCCTCAGCCAGCACCGGTGGTTGTTCCTAATGCTTGTGACACACCCAAGGCGGTTGCAGCAATTACCGTAGGAAATGCAGAAAAAAAGGCGGTATCCCCTCTTTTCAACCTACTTGTATTGGGGATCCTGGCCGGATGTTATATCGCATTGGCTGGAGCCTTATCAACAGTTGTTACAAATGATCTGGCATCATATGTAGGGGACGGACTATCCAGATTAGTGGGTGGCCTGGTTTTCTCACTTGGCTTGATCCTCGTTGTCATCGGTGGGGCTGAACTTTTTACTGGTAATACACTTATGGTAACAGGCTGGTTGGAAGGAAAAATACAGGGTAGGCAAGTATTGAGAAACTGGACGATAGTTTTCTTCGCAAACTTTTTAGGTGCAATCCTGATCGCCACATTCTTTTACCTCAGTGGGATTTGGAAAATGAACGGCGCACTGATCGGTGCTAAGTCAGTAATGACCGCAAATGCTAAAGTCAATCTAACATGGACTGAAGCATTCGTCCGCGGCATTCTCTGCAACTGGCTAGTCTGTCTAGCAGTATGGTTGGCAAGCGCCAGCAAGGATGGAGTCAGTAAGATTCTCTGTATTGTGTTCCCTATCACGGCTTTTGTTGCCTGCGGATTTGAGCACAGTATCGCCAATATGTTCTTTATCCCTGCCGGTATTTTCTTAAAGAGCCAGGCTTCAGTTTTATCTGCTGTAGCACCGGCTTTAGGAACAGACCCTGTGGGAGCGGTTTCTGTTTTGGCAAATCTAAACTGGAGCTCCTTTATATTTAAAAACATTATCCCTGTAACACTTGGCAACATTATTGGTGGTGCTATTTTTGTAGGGACTTTATATTGGAGTGTATTCTTGAAGAAACCAACTTCGAAAAAACCTAGACTTGTAATGAACCTGGCAGGAACCTTGACCAGAATGTTCATACGTTAATAATAGTCGAAAAACCCGGAATATCCGGGTTTTTCGTTCCCAATACAGGGCATCTCTTTATTGTGTCCAGACACAAATACAATCTGCCGGTAATCGGTCACAGCTTTCTTAACGAATTTTCGGAATTTCTTTTTTATAGAATCGGAATTGACCATATGCCCGTTTCCTCTGTATTTATTGGCTTCTAGCGATATTGAAGTAGTGCTACAAATAAGATGTGCCGAAATTACGACATATTGTGCCGTATTTACGGCGATTTTTTGTCTGTTCAAGGACTTACTTGGTGTATCATTGGACTAAGAATGTTAAGCAACAACGGGCATTTTATGAGAGTGTATTTAGTATTGGCATGAACTTTGCAATCTTAATAAATAAATAAGAATAATGTCCTATGATTTTTGGCAATGTGTTTTCTTATTTATAAAGAGAGTTATGGGTTTAAGTAAACTTCATGGAAGGTAGAAGCATGCCAAAAAAGGGGGTGATTTTAGGAAAACGAAAAATTGTCGACTTACAGTTTATCCGAAAATTTAAAATGGAGGTAGTAAATTAATGAGTGACAAGAAGAAGCTTTACCAAGAGCGTCTAAACCGGTATGTTACGGCGATGGATGTAGGTAAACCAGACAGGGTGCCAATTCGTTTGAATCTGAGTGAGTTTTTGGCCAAATATGCAGGATACACTCTACAAGAAGTTTACTACCAGATGGACAAAAACATTGAAAGTTCAAATAAATTCATTCAAGATTTCGATGTAGATACTGTGCCAGGCCCACCCAGTCTGTGGATGGGTGGACTCCACGACGCAACAGGAGCAAAGTATTTGAAGTTTGCCGGCCGTGAATTGGATAAAGACAAACAGTTTCAGTTCCTTGAGTCCGACTATATGAAAGCAGAAGATTATGATGACTTCATTGAGAACCCTACCAAATGGATATTAACCACTCTTCTTCCTCGTCTACACACAGAGTTCAAAGACCCCTATAGAGCACATCTTTCACTGATCAAGGGCGCCGCAGGCATGGTTATGAATCAGGGGATGCTAGGAGAGGCCGGAAAGCGCTGGGCTGAAGAATACGGAATATTCCCCCCTTTTACCGGAATGAGCAAAGCGCCTTTTGATACTTTAGGTGATGTTCTGCGCGGCCTGCATGGGATTATGATGGATATGCATATGTGCCCTGATAAACTGCTGGCAGCCCTCGATGTGCTTGTGGACCACAATATATATTACGGTATGGCTACTGCAGCAGGTGAAACAACACTACCTCTCTTCATGCCGCTGCATAGAGGAAGCTATCCCTTCCTCAATCCTGAACAGTGGGACAAGTTCTATTGGCCGACACTTAAGAAGGTCATCGAAGGGTTATGGGCACATGGCAAGAGAACTCTATTCTATGCAGAAGGAAACTGGACCCCATATCTGGAGAAAATCGCAGAACTTCCGGATAAATGTATCGTCTTCCATGTAGATATGACCGATATGAAACAAGCCAAAAAGATCTTAGGCGGCAGATTCTGCATTAGCGGTAATGTTCCCAACACCCTGCTAACCTATGGAACACCCGAGGAAGTTAGCGACTACTGTAAGAAGCTCATCGATGAGGTAGCCTGTGACGGCGGGTTTATCATGGACGCCGGAGGGGTTGTCCAGTGGGATGCCAAGGTTGAGAACATCCGCGCCATGATCGAAACAACTCTGGAATACGGAGTTTATTAATACAAGGAGGCTGGAATCGATGGCAACAGACAATAGTAAAAGAATGCCCCCAGGAGTCTGCCTACCCTGGGACGAAAAGGTTAAGGATATCGGAGAGATTCTCGGAGATGAAGATATTATCAAAAGCGAATGGGAAAAGTTAGAGGCTTTTGCTTATGTTTATATTTGGTGGTGGGTGCAGAGGTAGGTTGTGAGATTTAATCCGAACTTGGATAAACAAAGGGAGGAGACACTCAATGGCCAATCAGATTGATGGTTTGAAAGATGCCCTTGTTGGACTTGATATGAATAAGGTGATCGATAAAGTAAAAGCCGGCCTGAATGCAGGGGTAGACCCAATGGAAATGGTGAAAGACCTGCAGGCAGGTATGGTGGAAATCGGTGACCGTTTTGCTAGAGAGGAGTACTTCCTCAGCGAGCTTATTATGAGCGGAGAGATCATGAAACAAGCCATGGCTCTGCTCGAGCCTAAACTCGCCGGAGTAGATCAAGAATACAAAGGCAATATCGTAATCGGCACTGTACAAGGTGACATCCATGACCTCGGCAAAAATATAGTGGCCATGCTCCTTAAAGGAGCTGGCTACAATGTGATTGATCTAGGTGTCGATGTGCCTGCTGAAAAGTTTCTTGACGCAGTAAAAGAGAGCCAGGCCCCCCTATTGGCGATGAGCGTTCTGCTAACAGGATGCCAGGACCCTATGAGAGATATCATTAAAGCTGTCAGAGATGCTGGGCTAAATGTAAAAGTCCTGATCGGCGGTAATTATGTAGATGAAAAAGTAAAAGAGTACTGTGGAGCAGATTATTTCGGAACTACTGCAGATGATGGAGTCAAAGTAGCAAAAGAAGTTTTCGGAGCATAAGCAGGCAATCGATTGTATAGCCCAGATGACCCGGCACTGTCCGGGTTATCTGGGCTAATTAACTTTAGGGAAACAGGGGGACGTTCTTTTTGCTTCCTGCGTCTTATCTTTGAAGGTTATGCTGATTCTGGCTTTCCTCATACAGCAAGAATTTTTATTTTATTTTTAAATAATCATATTTTTCATTAATCTTAATCTTGGCTTGTTTTTTGAGTTCCTCTTTAAAACTATTCCAATAGGCTTCTTGTAGTTTGGGGTCCTTTTCGTCAACATTATCGATAATTAGTTGTTTGTTTGATATTGCTTGAGATATAGCATGGTCATAAGCTTTTTTGAAGAGTACCAATCTAAAAGCGTTATATCTTTCATATGTATCCCAATACTCGTCCAGACTCATACCGGCTTTTTCACAAAACATATTAATACCTTTTTGACACTCTGTATCACTCTCATAACTATCCTTTTCCCAGGCTATAAATTCATCTACTTCGCTTTTTGAAGGAATTAAGTCATTTTCCATTGCGTAATCGAAAACCACTTTTTCTTCAACTAAAATATCGAATACACTTTGGTAACTAGAATCTTTCTCTTCTAATGCATCTTGTAAACCTTTCATAAACTCTATTTCGGCAATAGATATAGGTGCATTGTTTACTTTCGCAACACAATCGTCATCAGAAATAGAATTGTAGTCTTCAACCGATTTTAACGATGCTGACAAGAGTTCTGGATGGTTTTTGATAAATGGCCCTATCCTATCAAATACTTCATCAAGGCTTTTCAACTTTGCCTTATCGTACTCTTTGATTGCCTCTTCTAGGCTTTCAAATCCTTCATCAACACTTTTCAACTGCTCATCCTTTGTTTGGCCTTTCTCAATATATAAAACAGTTACAAAAACAAGAGCAAGCAAACAAATTCCTATGATTATTTTTTTCCAAGGCTTATTTAACACAATAAACAACCTCCAAGGGAAGCAGGGGATAAGTGTTTACCCTATTATGATAAATACTACATTGAATCAGAAACCAACACAGCTAAGTAGTGCTAAAAATGCTAAGTACCCTGAACGGGATCTACAGAGAGAAATGCAGTCATTCCAGGGCGGCCGTTAGCTTCCTGCCAATCGTGATATATTCGGCATAGTAACCTCTTGATTACTTCTAAATTAGGGCAGATGCTCTTAAAGCCCTCATATTTTTGTAATATATAGTATATAATAACTTATTAGACATTGTTTGATTATATTCCTGCTAATTGGCAATCCAGCCTTCCCAGCCTGCATTTGTATCTGCGATCCCTTCATCAAATTCTTCGCAAAGTAACCCACCTGATAAACCAACATCGGTTTGCTTTCGCTATGTTCCAAGTTCCCTTTTGGCATCCTTCAAATCTCTTTGTTGCTAGAAATATTTTTGTCTACGAATCGCCTTCTCGCTAGCCGCAAGGGTCTCTTTCAACCCGCCGGCCAGCAGACATACTGGGCGAAAAAAAGATATCCCCTCCTGTTTTAAGAAAGGGATATCAAAAAAGAAGGTTGTGGTGTCAACCTTGTATTAAGCCGCAAGCGGTTAAAAACAAACCACTTGCGGCTATCTTATACAATTTAAGCGTTAACCCATGATTTGCATACAGAGATACCTTCGGAAGCATTCCGTGTAAAGGCATCACTTCCGACCATTTTCATTATACTTTCATCCACCGGAGCTCCACCAATAATAACTTTAACTTTATCTCTTAACCCGGCTTCTCTCAAGCTTTCTACTACTTCTTGCATAGAAGTAAATACAGTAGTCAGCAATCCACTCAATCCAACAATTTGTGCGTTTTCCTTTTTAACAGCTTCAACAAATTCTCCAGCCGGGACATCAATTCCTAAGTCACAAACCTTGAATCCGTTAACTTC
>LFTQ01000119.1:9855-15748 GCA_001513545.1 Clostridia bacterium DTU068
CATGCCTCAATAATTGCCATAGGGTCGGTATCTTTCTTGATCTCATCTTTAACAGCTTCAATTACTTTATCCTCTTCTAAATTCGTAAACAGTTCAATTAAATAATTCATAATTGTCCTCCTTTCCAAATCAGTTACTAATAAGTACCGTATTCTTTAGTAAACTCAAACATCGCTTTAAGGTTTTCAGGCTTAGCTTCATCGACAAGCGCACCTGTATCCATCATGAAACCACCGTTTTTTCCACACACATCAATAAGTTTCTTACAATATGCTTTAACATCTTCTGGAGTGCCTGTGGCAAGTAGAGAGTTTGGAACATTACCAGAAATACATACAACATCTCCTAATATGTCTTTAGCCTTTGCCATATCTACATTTTCAAAATGATAAACAGCTTTTCCCTTCGGAATGTCCCTCATGTGCTCTAAGCGATCATTCATACTACCTTCGCCGTAAACAATGGGAATAAGATCTTCAGCAATTAAACCTTCTATGAGTTTCTTCAAGCTTGGCCAATAAAATGTTTTGTACTGTTCATCTGACATAAATTCGTCGACACCTTTATGCAGCCAGATCCAGACAAAAGGCACACCCGTTGCCTTGGCACCTCTTACACCCATATCAATAGCAATCGGTGTCATTGCATCAATAGCTTTCAACAACTTCTCGGGACGGCGGCGTATGTCAGTCATAACCGGCACAGTCCCCCTGAGGGTATCTCCGATCAGGTCAAACGGTGCAAAAGAAAATGACCCATATGCCACAGGAAGACCCCATTTTTCTTTCATTTTTTTCTGGTAGTCACCAAGGAAAGATAACCACTTGTTTAATTCTTCTCCAGCTTTTTTTAGGACTTCAAGTGCCTCTTGAAGTTCCTTAGAAGCAAATGGAGTGAAGGATGTAAACCAACCCAACCAGATAGAATTTCTAATCGGTTCCAGAGCCCTTAGTCCTTGAAGAGAGCCGAAATGCCTAGGCAGAATCTTAGATTGAATGAAGTTTGTAGGATCATGAGCTAATTCATCATACTCATCTGCCTTCATATATTCGCCTTCTATAAACTGATATATTCTGTTAGGTTCTAAACCACGGCCTGGCCACCTAAACCACTTCAAGTCTACCAATTCCAGGATTTTTGCAGGATACATAAAGATTGGATCCCATGCAAGATCAGGGTCGAAGTCTTCAAAAAATTTGTCATATGCAGCAGCTGCTTTATCATAATCATTCATCGCTTCTTGAATTGTAATCCCAGAATAATACATAGGAAATGCTTCGATTACCGGAATAAGTGGAACCCTATCAGGAACACGTAAAGCAATCGCATCATGGACTCTTTTTAAACGCTCATCATACAGTTCTTGCGGTGTCTTACTCATTTCTTCACCCCTCTAATATTTTTATATTGTTCCTACAATAACCCCAACTACTAAACCACCAGCACCAACACCTGCCAACTTGAGGAAGTCTCTTCTAGATACGTTTCATGAACCGTTAACAGACATGCAACAGCTCCTCTCTATAATTATTTTTTACTAATGAAATAGCGCCCTGGTGAACCATCTAAGCCCTATCAAAGATGGGAAATGGATATGATCAAGTCTTTCCTAAGTGGTTATGGATAGCTATATGGCAATAATTGACCGTTATGCTCGTTCCCTTGTTAGTTATGAAATTAACTCCGTTTCGAGAGTTACCGAAGGCCTTTGTCGAAGTTGTTAAGAATCTTTTTCCGAACGGTACTAGAGAGCAAGACATAATATGTCAAGTTGATAATGGATGTCAGTTACTCAGCTGAATATTATCAGGAAAGCATTCTACAAAATGTTGCCTAACTGTAGATAATTAGGGGTGACGGTAAAACCGATCAGGTTAAAACCCTTGAACTGAGGATATTCGATCTATCAGTATGCAAAATGAGTCTCATAATTATTTTTTGGCTTTCATTCTGAACACTTTTTTACAACTCAGCCACATCTATTTATTTAGTACTTTCGATGTTGTAATTAACTGATTAGAGAATTGTTCCATGTGATAGTACATATTTCCTAAATTGTTTATATAATAAAATTCGACATGGATCAACAATATCCTTTTTTTTTGAAATTTAAATTTTCTTATTAGGTTTTGTTCTGTTTCACGGAACTCGTGGGCTTTCCCATTTTTCGCAAAGTTACCCTCCTGATAAACCAACATCGGTTTGTTTTCGCTATGTTCCAAGTTCCCTTTTCGCTTACTATAACAAAAAACCCGCAGGATATCCCCTGCAGGCACTGATAAATCTAGCTTTTTAAGTATATGCTTTGTCAATCCATTGTCAATCTACTTACAAAAACCCCTTGGTACTAAAGGATTCTTAGGGAACTCTAAAAAACTGTTGGCCTTTAATTATTATCTTTCAAAATCCCCGAACTCCTTCCCCCAACACTTGCCCAGAAAATACATGGTGGGCGCGATAGGGATTGAACCTATGACCCCCTCCGCGTCAAGGAGGTGCTCTCCCACTGAGCTACGCGCCCAAATCACATTTCATATTATAACTGCATCTTTGTTTTCGGTCAAGTCATCTGCAGATATTTCAGTTAAAAAAGAGTGATACTATTACTGCCAGGCTCCTTTATTGTGGACTCTTTATCGCCATCTTGGAGGTGCAGCAAATGAAATGGTCCCCAGGCCAGCTAAAACCTATGGAACCTGTTCCCCATCCTGCCCCCTTCGACTCTGGGGAACACATTTTTGAGATCAAATGGGATGGGATGCGGCTGCTAACCTTTATCAAGAGGGATGAAGTACGCCTACAGAACAGAAATCTTAAAGAGAGAACAGCTTTCTTTCCTGAGCTGAAAAATCTCCATGAATTATTCCATGCCAAAGAGGGAATTCTTGATGGTGAATTGGTGGCGCTGGTAAACGGTAAACCATCATTTCCCCTTTTAATGAAACGCTGTACCGGTTCTGCTGTGAAAGCTGCCGCCATGACTGACCAGATTCCGCTGGTATATATTCCTTTTGACATTCTCTATCTGGACGGAAGGGACCTGACAGCCACACCCCTTATCGAGCGCAAAAAATTATTGGCTGACAGTTTTGAAGGGGGGACAAATACTATGGTCTCCCCCGTCTTCCAGGAAGAGGGTATTTCCCTTTTTGAAATGGTTAAAGAACGGGGCCTGGAAGGAATCGTTGCCAAAGGAAAGAACACACCTTATCTCATTGGAAAAAAAAGCAGATACTGGCTGAAGATTAAGTACCGCAGAAGACAGGCATTTGTGATCGGTGGGTATACCCTCTCCTCAGGGCAGTTGAACAGCATTTTATTAGGTGCTTTTTGGGATAACAAACTGCGGTATGTGGGACGGGTCGGTACCGGGTTCACCAGAGTGGAAAAGGAACTGCTGAGCCTGCTGCAAAGTACTGCCAGCAGCTGTTCCCCATTTGACCCACAGCCAAAAATGAAAAAAAACATACAGTGGGTAGAATCGACCCTCACAGCAGAAGTTGAGTTTCAGGAATGGACACCGGATCTGAAACTGAGACAACCGGTTTTTATCAGACTTCTCCACATACCACCTCAAGAATGCCGTCTTTTTTTAGATGACCGGAATAATAATCCCTCAGAAAAAGAAAAATAGACTTGATAGGGGGTAGAGATGCTGTGCGAAAAATTATCCTAACAGCTTTCATCCTGTTTGTTTTCTGTTTGGTCCCTTTTGAAACACTCCTGGCTTCAGATAAAAATTCTTGTCCCTGTGCTTTATATAACAGAGAATTATGTGAAACCAAACCACAGATGGAGGGAGAGGATGTGGTAGAACTCCAGTACCGGCTCAAACAGTTAGGTTTTTATCATGGCAGTTGTAATGGAATCTACGATAAAAACACTGCAAATGCTGTGCGCTCTTTCCAAAAATCAAGAAAACAAGCTGTTACAGGAAAGGTTGACGAAAGCACATGGGCTGCACTGGGGGAGGGCTTTGAGCGCCCAGCAAATGCCCTTTCCGAGAAACCACAAGGAAATGTAAACATCCTTGTAGATCTGGAAAAACTGACACTGACCGTCAGAGAGGGTGAGCGTCCTTTCAAAGAGTATCCTATAGCTGCAGGAAAACCCTCAACCCCTTCACCCATCGGAGAATGGAAAATTATCGAGAAAGACTATGACTGGGGTGGTGCTTTCGGAGCACGCTGGATGGGGCTCAATGTCCCCTGGGGAAACTATGGAATCCATGGGACAAACAGGCCATGGTCCATCGGCAATCCGGTCTCCGCCGGATGTATCAGAATGTTTAATGAAGATGTAGTCGAGGTATTTGAGTGGGTAAATGTTGGAACAAGGGTAAAAATACAAGTACCCCTCATCTGGCTGGCGGGCTCTTGTGGCCGAACCCTAAAAAAGGGATTATGCGGTCAAGATGTGGTCTATATTCAACTGCTTTTAAAAGAAGCCGGGTTTAACCCCTATTATTGTGATGGTTGGTATGGTTCTTTGACCGAATTTGCGGTGCGGTCATACCAACTGCATACAGGACTGCCTGTAACAGGAGAAGTAGATGAAAAAACCAGGTTAGATCTAGAGGAAAGGGTCGGCCTTTTCGAACAGGATCATTAAGAAAGCATAGGCAGCAACCTAATAAAATAGCGTATCAGTTCAACGTAACATTCAAATCTATTTTACCGCATTACTATTTGGTTCTGTGCGATAATCATTTCTCGCAAACTTTGCAAACCCTCTAATTGAACAGCAAAACCATCCCACATTTCACCGATCAAATAGACCAACTGTAAACCGGCCAGCTCCTTTGTTATATGATGGAAATCAATATTTCCTTTCCCCGGTACTAGGTGACCATCCCTTGTCCCATCATTATCATTTATATGAAAGTAATGCCCCTTGACCCTGCTGATCCACTGCTCCGGTTTGTGACTGGACATGCAGTTGCAATGCCCGATATCAACACAGGAAGAAAATTGAGGGGAATCTACAACCTCCAGACATTTTGCAAATGTGTCAGGCAGTTTATCATAAACATTTTCCAGAAGGATGGTTATCCCGCTGTCCTTAATCTTCGGTAAAAAAGTGTTCCAGAAACGCACATTTTCCTTTAACCAAAACTCATCATATTTTGAATAACCTGTGGTTGTATCATAAAAAGAATGAATAACCAGCTGACGGGCTCCCAACTTGACAGCTGCATCAACAGCCTGCAGATACCTGTACTCAGCCACCCCCCGCACCCTTTTGTCAATACTTGTGGGAACAAGGTTCAAATAGGGACCGTGTAGTGTGACTTCTCCTTCAAAACCGGACAGCATCCCCAGGTACTCATCTATAAGCTTCGGGTTGTCCAATTGATCAGGCATAATAAAATCCTGCAGTTCCAGAACATCAAAATTGTTAAGACAAAAATCCCAGTTTTCAAGAAATCTTTCCTTATAAGCTCCAATTCCTAGTTTGACCAGTGTCATCTATTACCTGTCCTTTCTGAAATTTAACCATTTACCCTTCGTCAAAGAATGATAAAAAACCTCCTAGATTCTACCTAACCCTATATCAAGATTTGATAATTACCGGAAATAACAAAAGGCTGCAGCACTTCGACCACTCGGTTCATAATGCAGCAGCCCCACTTTTCAACTTGTTGGTGCCGAGGGAGGGAATCGAACCCTCACGAGCCGCGAGGCTCCCGGGATTTTAAGTCCCGTGCGTCTGCCAATTCCGCCACCCCGGCAATAAAAATGGAGGGCAAGACCGGATTTGAACCGGTGCATCGCGGATTTGCAGTCCGCTGCGTTACCACTTCGCCACTTGCCCTCGCGATTGCAGTATTTATTATATATTAGATTTTTTGGATTGGCAAGACCCCTAAAAAAAATCTGTTGATAATCTGCGA
>LFTQ01000183.1 GCA_001513545.1 Clostridia bacterium DTU068
ATCCGTTTTGTCCTGTTTTTGCAGGGCTGTGCTCTGCGCTGCCGCTTCTGTCACAATCCGGACACCTGGCTGGCAAAAGGAAAAGCGGTGACAGTAGAGGAGATCATCGATCAGTTGATAGATTACAAACCCTTTTTTGATATGTCTGGTGGGGGGTTAACTGTATCCGGGGGTGAACCCCTCTTGCAGCCCAGTTTTGTCAGGGAACTTTTTATTAGAGCAGGTGAACTGGGGATTCACCGGGTGCTGGATACCTCCGGATACTGCCGTCATGGCAATCTTCTGGAGGTTCTGCCCCACACTGATCGGATTATTTTCTCTATTAAGGTGATAGACCCGGAAAAACACAGAAGACTTACCGATACAGGGAATGAGGAAATTCTGAAAAACCTACAGGAGGCTGTTAATTCGGCGGCAGAACTGGTTGTCTGTTATGTGTTGATACCTACAATCAATGATACGGACAGAGACGCCTGGGATCTCTCACAACTTATACGCTCATTTCAAAGGAAGGTTCCGGTTCAGCTTCTTCCTTACCACAAGATGGGTGTTGTTAAATGGAGGGAGTTGGGTTTACGGGATCCCTTGGAGAAAATACCTCCTGCATCTCCTGAGCAGGTCAAGGATTTTCAGCAGCAACTGGTGAAAAATGGTGTTGAAATTTATCATTAAAGGTTATTTTTTCTATGCTTCCGGTATGATAAAATAGAGTTAAAGCTTACCGGGAGATGAGAAACTTGGCTCCGCTAATCCCCATTGGATTTAATGTGCACAGCCGCGGGGTAAGAATAACTGCCTTTATTGTTATACTCTTCTGTCAATTATTTATAATAGAATTACTGCTGACAGCGGACAGTTGCAGTGGGTATTATCAAAACAAGCAGCATCAGAAATCAGGCAAACAACAAGCAGTTAAAAATCCTCCTCTCAGTGAGAAACCTGAGAAAACAGAGATTCCGGCACAAAGTGATCCTAAACCAAAGAATCCTGCTGTTCCCAGGGATGAGATCGTATGGTCCGTTCCTTCTGCTGGGAAAAAGGTGGCTTTGACCTTTGATGATGGCCCCTCAAAAAAATATACAATGAAATACCTGGGTCTGTTGCGGGAAAAGCAGGTTCGGGCAACCTTTTTTTTAATCGGCAGGAATGTGCAGAAAAACCCTGCTCTGACAGCATTGATCGCTGGAGAGGGGCATGAGATCGCCAATCACACCTATGATCATTATATTAAAAAGATGAGTGAAGCGGTTATCAAAGACCAGATATCTCGTACTTCGAATCTGTTGAAGGAATGGACACAACAGGAGATAAAATATGTCCGCCCTCCGGGTGGCAATAACAGCATTAAAATGAAGTCAGTGGCAGCTGAGTTGGATATGCAGGTTGTGATGTGGAATGTGGACCCTCAGGATTGGAATGAGGATACAACACCTGCTAAGATAATCACATCTATCAAGAAACAGTTAACCCCAGGATCGATTATTGTCCTGCATGAAGGAAAACCGCAAACCCTGAAGGCTCTGCCTGCATTGATCGATGAACTGCGGCAGGATGGTTGGGACTTCGTAACCGTTTCAGAGTTGCTGGGTGTCAGTTAGATTTCATCACTGTTCACTATATAGCTTGTATTTTCATCACAGTTGGGACAATGCAAAAAGTGAACACAATGACTGTCACCGGTTACTGTGCTATTTGATTCCAATCCCGCTGTTTCCTCATAGGGCCCATAGGGGTCGGTAAAGGTGCTCATCTTCCCGCAGTCTTCCATAGAGCTTCCACAGGCAGGGCAATCTTTCACCAGATTTGTTAGGCCATTGCAGACAGGGCATAGGGTCATATTTTTCACCTCACCCTTATTATGCAAAAAACAGGTGAATAATATACCACTGGCAGCAGACAGCTGTTTTGTAAAGGAAACCCTCTTCTATAGAGGGTTTTTGCTGTAAATAATTGATTAATAAATAAACAGGCAGGATTTTATTGTATGTTGTCGAAATTACCATAGATGGATAAAATATCCCATTAACAGACAATAGGGCAAAAATTGTGATAAAGTAGTTTATTTGAATAAAGGACTTTTTGGGTTTTTAGAGGAGGAGATGAAATCAATGAAAGTCCGTCTGCGGTGGAAATTGATGATATTGTTTTCGGGGGCATTAACAGTGTTCTTTATAGCTATCGGTGCGTTTTGTTACTATACAGTTTCCGATCAGGTGGGCGCAGTTGCTGATGAAAAATTAAAAGGTGATATGCAGTTGGGGTTGACATATTTGAATAAAACCTATCCAGGTCCGTGGGAGATCAGAGAAGGAAAGCTTTATAAAGGGTCTACTCTGATCAACGATAATCATGGTGTGGTTGATGCTATAGGAGCATCCACTGGTGATACGGTTACGATTTTTCAGGAGAACATCCGTGTAGCCACTAATGTTATGCAGAATGGAAAACGGGCTGTGGGGACCAAGGTTTCTCCCGAAGTGGAAGAAGCTGTTTTGAAAAAAGGCAGAAGTTTTACCGGAGTTGCCGATGTTGTGGGTCAGGAAAACCGAGTGCTTTATCAGCCGATCAAAGACTCCTTAGGCAGAACAATAGGAATTTTATATGTAGGAGTACCTAACCAGCCCTACAGGCAGCATGCCATAAATGTTGCCTTTAATATGGGGCTGTTTGGGGTGCTGGGATTGTTGTGTGTTGTTGTTTTATCCTGGTTTTTCACTTCATATATCTGTAAACCCATCAACATACTGGCTGCTGCCACTAAAAAGGCTCGGGACGGTGATTTCACTGTACGGACTAACATCACTACCCGTGACGAACTGGCAGAGTTGGGAGGACAATTCGATGATATGCTGGCTATGCTTGGAAAAATAATGGTACAAATAAGTGATACAGCAAAAGAGCTCTATAATGCCTCACAGCAGCTGAGCCAGGGGACAGAGGAATCGGTCAAGGTAACAGAACAGATAGCTGCTGCTATAGAGCAGGTTGCAGCTGGAACAGACACACAGGCCAAAAGTATTGAACAAACATCAAAGGGTATTACAGAGATGATTTCCCGGGTAAAACAGGTAGATCACAGTATGGAAAGTGTTTCCGAAGCTTCTCAATTGGCCGGTAAAGCGACAGCTGAGGGTAACCAGGCGATTAATCATACTGTGGAACAGATGCAGGCTATCAATCAAGCGGTCAGCGTGTCTGCAGAAACTGTTAAGAATTTGGGACAGAGGTCGAAGGAAATCGGGCAAATTGTCACTGTAATAACTCAGATCGCTGAACAGACAAACCTGCTTGCCTTAAATGCAGCCATTGAGGCTGCAAGAGCCGGGGAGCAGGGAAGGGGTTTTGCAGTTGTGGCTGATGAGGTGCGCAAACTGGCTGAACAGTCCGGTGAGGCAGCAGAAAAGATCTCCTGTTTGATCAATGAGATCCAGGGGGAAACAGAAAAAGCAGTTCACGATATGGAGGATGGGACTAAAGAAGTGCAGCAGGGAATTGTGGCGGTACAGCAGGCAGGACAGTCTTTCAATGCCATTGGAGAGGCAATCAAAAATATGCTTGAACGCACCAGAGAAGTTGCGGTTCATATGCAAGAAATGACAGAATATGCTGATCAAGCTGCTGAAGCAGTTGAAAACATTGCCTCTATTGCACAGGAAACCGCTGCCAGTTCGGAGGAGGTTGCAGCTGCAACTGAAGAGCAGACTGCAAATATGCAGGAGTTGGC
>LFTQ01000162.1 GCA_001513545.1 Clostridia bacterium DTU068
AAGGATATAGTGTTACCTATGTCCTGAACCAAATGTGTTACCTATGTCTTGAACCTGTACCTAGAAGTTAGAATAATTGATAAGCAAAATGATTGTTAAGGGTGTGCCGACACCCTTTTCTTTTTTTATCAGCTGGATCCAGCTAAAGAGCACAAGTCTTCTTCTATCATTTTAGGCTAAGGATAGGGGTTATATATTGGTGCCATAATACCTTGACAGACATAGTACTATGGCTTATTATATATTTGAGGGGGCGATAGGATGAGCGGCATGATTTCCACAGATCTGATCAGAGGCCATACCGATACAATTATTCTCAACATACTTCGCCAGGGTGACAGCTATGGCTATGAAATCTATAAAAAGATCATTGAATTAAGCGGCAATCAATATGAACTAAAGGAAGCGACCCTTTATACAGCTTATCGCAGATTGGAGCAGGATGGATTTATAGTTTCCTATTGGGGTGATGAAAGCCAGGGGGGTAGACGCAAATATTATCGCATAACAGACAAAGGCAGAGAACGCTACGAAAAGAATAAAAAAGATTGGAATTTTGCCAAAGAGGTGTTAGAAAGATTGATCAAAGGGGGGCTTGATGATGGGAAATAATGAACAAACTCTGAACTCAAAAGTGAAAAAATATATTGACCATCTGTTCTCTGATGTTGAGCCAAGTCAGCAGCTCTTTGATTTAAAAGAAGAACTGACCACTAATTTGAAAGAGAAAATTGAAGACTATATTTCCCGGGGTATGGATGAGGAACAGGCTTTTAAAGAGGCGGTGATTACAATCGGCGATTTAAGCGGCTTGGTAGAGGAGATGCGCAAATATAGAGATAGCGGTTTGCAGCAGCCTGTGTTTTCTACATGGAGGGAGCGAATCTCAACAGTAGGGATTGTGGCAGGTGTTCTGCTCTCATTATTCGGGATCTTCACTGTTGTCATGCTGTATTATATGAAGTTGCCCGGAGAAGCAGTTGTGGGCTCTGGTATCTTCACTGTTGCAGGGGGAGCACTGCTTACCTTCAGCGTCCTGATCAGAGAGACACGTCAAAGCTTTGGGATGAATATGATACGTGCTGCTATCTATGGTTTGTCTGTGGGAGTATTGCTCTTTGGGCTGTTTTCAGCGGCAATAACCCGTTTTTCAACAGGTGAAATGTTTATTTCAATCGGCACATTGATGGTGTTTACTCTGATCGGTGTCGGAGTTTTGTTATTTCTGATCCTCACAGAAAAGGACCGCCGCAAAAAGGTGAGCAGCAGATAGCAAAAGGGTTGTTCTGTTCTGCACTAAGCAAAACAAGAAATTGTATTTTTCTAAGATAGGGTAGGACCCGGTGCTCACTCAGGGGCTTTTGGATTCACATAAAAGGTTTCATAATTTTTGTAGATGACAAAGCCGGGCTTGGCTCCTGTGGGCTTGCTGACATTTTTTCTCTTAGTACAATCAACAGGCACTTTCGATGAATGCCGTGCTTCACTGAAATAGGCAGCCAGCCCTGCAGCCTCCTCCAGTGTGCTAGGGGGTATCTCCTGACCTGCTTTGCTTTTGACTATCACATGGGCTCCGGCGCTCTCTTTTGCATGGAGCCAGTAGTCCTCATCCCGGGCAAGGCGCATGGTCAGATAGTCATTCTGTTTATTGTTTTTACCGATGAGGATGGTGAATCCGTCCTGGGATGTTATTTGTTTGATCTGAGGTGCTTCTTTTTTCTGCACCTTTTTCTTATGCTTATTCTTTTCTTTGCTATGCAGGTATCCGGCTTCCACAAGTTCGGTTTGGATTTCGTGGAGTTCCTTTAAAGAATCTGCCTCTTCCAGTGCAAATTGAACAGTGCTCAAATAGCGAATCTCAGCTGTTGTTTCTTTTTTATGCTTCTGCAAAATTTTTAGTGTGTCCCGGGCCTTGTTATATTTATGAAAAAGCCTCTGGGCATTTTGGGCAGCAGATAATGATGGGTCCAGTATAACATTTATCGGTGGGCTTTCGGGTTCATAAAGATTGGGTAGGGTTACTTCTCGGGCGCCTTTTTTGATGGTATGCAGCTGGGCAAGGAGCATTTCCCCCTGCAGGCGGTATTTCATTGCTTTTTGTGCATCAGCTTCATCCTGTTCTTGAGCCAGGAGTTTTTTATTTAAACGGGATAGCTCGTTTTTGATCAATGCTGATAAATGGGCTTTGCTCTGCTGGAAGGTGTTGATTTCCAGACGAGCTTTGTAAAACTCGTCTAAAGCTTCATTAACCGAACTGCAGTGTTCTAGTGTAAGGCCCCGGTACTGGGTAAAGGGATAGGGAGCATAAAAAGCTGGCTGTTTCCCCTCATAAACCACCACCGGATCCAGCATTTTATCGTTGAGGAGAGGGAATAAAAAATTTAGTATTGACAGCCAGAGGGAGCGCAGTTCATGTTCCCCGCAGTACTCCAGTCTCAGATCCGGTTCAAGCCCTGCCTGCAGGACTATTTCCTTGGCCAGTACTGGGCTCAGTCCTTCGATCCGCTGAAAGAGTATTTCTTTAAGGCTCTTTTCTAATGGCTGCTCGATGATTAGCTGTGAAAACCTATCTTCTGAGAGATCCAGTGGGTGCAGCTTTTTTTGCGAGGGTGGTGCCACATATTCACGTCCTGGCAGAACCTCCCTGTACCTGCTCAGAGTATGAGAGTAGCGCTTGATCCCATCTATGATCCGGTTGGAGGGATCCAAGAGGATAATATTGCTGTGTTTCCCCATGATCTCCACAACTAAAACAACATCCTGAAATTCACCGCTTTCTGCGATACGGGAAAAGCTAAGGTTCACAACCCTGTCCAAACCCTTCTGCTTAATAGCGGTCAGTCTGCTCCCTTCCAGGTACTTTCTCAGCACAGAGCAGAAAAGAGGTGGTGTTAAGGGGTTTTTCTTCTCCTGTGTGGTAAGATGCAGGCGGGCATTTTCAGCCTGGGCTGAGATCAATAGCCTGCGGCTCTTACCCAATGAACGCAAGTTCAAGACTATTTCCTGTTTTTCCGGTTGATAGACCCGTTCAACCCTGGCCGGTATCAGGATTTCCTGTAATTCTCTGATGATCAGATTTAGGGTTACACCATCTGGTGACATGATCAATACTCCTTTTAGAAACTTGCATTGTTATTGTATCATTATGTTTTTCAGCGATCTACTGCTGAGAACCCTTACTCAGCTAATTGTTACAACTCCCCTTTGTGCTGGTCATCCTATCTTTAGTTATCTATTAATACTTGCTGATTTGATGGAGATGGGTTAATCTATTTACAGGTGTTTTGTGCTCTTTTATGCTTTATTTTACATTAAAGGGATGATGGTCTTGTTGTTCACCAAATGGCACGGTTTGGGTAATGATTTTATTATTATGAATAGCTCTCCTTATTCCCTTCCTGAGGAGAGGAGATCAGTTTTTGCCCAGAGGGTTTGTGACCGGAATAAAGGGATCGGCGGGGATGGCCTGGTTTTTGTATTTCAGGATGACCATGGTGAGTTTAATATGCGTATTTTCAACGCAGATGGCTCAGAAGCGGAGATGTGTGGAAACGCTATTCGCTGTGTTGCCAAATACCTTTATACCAGAGGATTGGTAAATGAAAGCTCATTTTCTATACAAACCAAAGCAGGGGAAAAGATACCGGAGCTGATCCTCGATAATGGAAAGGTTAAAGCAGTGAGGGTGGATATGGGAGAGCCCATTTTGGAAAGGGATTTGATCCCTGCAGTTGCTTTTGCTGGGTCCAGGGTGATCAATGAAGAAATTGAGATCGATGGAGAGAAACTGAAGATCACTGCTGTTTCCATGGGCAACCCCCACTGTATCTTGTTTGTTTCAGATGTTGAGCAAGCACCGGTGACCAGCCTTGGCCCCCGCCTGGAGTCCAGCCATTTCTTCCCGGCGAAAACCAATGTGGAGTTTGTGGAAGTATTAAACCCGGGGAGTGTGCGGATGCGGGTATGGGAGCGAGGAGTGGGAGAAACTCAGGCTTGTGGGACAGGTGCCTGTGCTGTGGCAGTGGGAGGCTCTTTGAGCGGCTATCTGGACAGGCATGTGGAGGTAAACCTGCCCGGTGGCAGGCTGTTAGTGGAATGGGAGAAGGATAACCGCGTCTATATGACCGGACCGGCTGAAGAGGTTTTCGAGGGGAGATTGACACCCGATTTTTTGGGGAGTATAGATGAATAGATTAGAAACGAGTAAGGAGATGATGAAGATGAAGATCGCTGACAGACTGACAACCCTACCACCATATCTTTTTGCTCGCATTGAGCAGAAGATAGAGGAGTTGAAAGAGAAGAAGGTTGATGTGATAAGTTTGGGGATTGGGGATCCCGATCTTCCTACACCCCCTCATATTGTACAGAAGTTGATTGAACAGGCGAACAATCCTGAAAACCATCGCTACCCTTCTTCTGCTGGAATGATGGCTTTCCGGAGGGCTGTTGCGGATTGGTATCAGCGGCGCTTTCAGGTTGAACTGGACCCGGCATCTGAAGTTGTGACCCTGATCGGGTCCAAAGAGGGGATCGCTCATATCTCTTTTTGCTACCTGCAGGAGGGTGATGTGGCCCTGATCCCTGATCCGGGGTACCCTGTCTACGGCATTGGAGCGTCTCTGGCCGGGGCTGAAAATTATTTATTACCACTCAAGAGGGAGAATAATTTCCTCCCTGATCTGGGCAGTGTCCCTTCTGATATAGCTAAAAAGGCTAAGCTGATGTTTATCAACTATCCCAATAATCCCACCGGAGCCACATGTACTAGAGAGTTCTATCAAGATGTGGTGGCATTCGCCCGTGAGTATGATCTGGTCGTCTGTCATGATGCAGCTTATTCGGAAATTACCTTTGATGGGTATGTTGCTCCCAGTTTCCTGGAGGCAGTTGGTGCCAAAGATGTAGGAATTGAATTCCACTCCCTCTCTAAGACCTATAATATGACTGGATGGCGTATAGGGTGGGCAGTCGGTAATGCTGAAGTTATCCGAACACTCACCACAATAAAGTCCAACCTTGATTCAGGTGCTTTTCAGGCGGTGCAATATGCAGGAATCGCGGCTTTAGAGGGATCCCAGGATTGTGTGGAAAAAATGCGGCAGATATATCAAAAGAGGCGTGATCTGGCATTAAAGGGTTTTGCAGATTTGGGATGGGAAGTCAGCTCTATTCCTAAAGGGACTTTCTATCTGTGGCTGCCTGTGCCAGAGGGTTACAATTCTGCTGAATTTGCGGAACTGGTGTTGGAAAAGACTGCGGTTGTGATCACTCCCGGTACCGGCTATGGCAAATATGGAGAGGGTTATATCAGGGTTTGTTTGACACTGCAGGAGGAGCGGTTACAGGAGGCCATTGCCAGGATGAAGAAGGCTTTTGGCAGATTTGAATTCTGATTTTACACCGGAAGGTAGTTTCGGGATCGCACAGGAGGAAAAAAAGTGATCAAAAGTATGACTGGTTTTGGCCGGGGTGAATGTGATGTAAACGGACTACATGCTGTGGTAGAGATCCGCAGTGTTAATCATCGATTTCGTGAGATAACAGTGAGGATATCCCGTTCCTATTTCCAGTTAGAGGAGAAGATCAAGAGTTTGATCCAGGATCATGTGGCGAGAGGTCATCTCGATGTTTATGTTAATATTGAGGATCGCCGTGAAAAGAAGCGTAATGTGAAGCTTGACAAGGAATTATTGATTGCCTATGATAAATGTCTGAGAGAAATGGCTGAAATTCTCAATATTGAGTATGATATCGAACTGGATGACCTTTCCAGACTTCCAGATGTCCTGCTTGTGGAAGAAAAGGAAGAGGATATTGAGGAGGTCTGGACAGTGGTACAGCAAAGCCTCCGGACCGCAGTTAAAGAGATCCTTGAGATGCGAGAGCGGGAAGGGGCAAGATTATACGAGGATTTTATCCATCGTAAAAGATGCATCTCTAAGCTCTTAGCTCAGATTAAGGAGCGTGAACCTCAATTAAATGAGGAATTGAGAGCACGCCTGCACAGCAAACTCCAGCAGATATTGGATGACCATGAGATCGATGAATCGCGATTGGCTACAGAAGTGGTGCTATTTGCTGAAAGAAGCAGTATCACTGAAGAGCTTGTGCGCCTGAGCAGTCATCTGGAACAACTGGAGGAAAGCCTGCAGACAGCTGAGCCGGTGGGGAGAAAAATCGAGTTTTTATTGCAGGAGATGAATAGGGAGATCAATACAATAGGTTCAAAAGCAGCAGATCTGATTATATCCCCTCTAGTTGTGGAGATAAAAAGTCAGATTGAAAAAATGAGGGAACAAGCACAAAATATTGAATGATTCCAAGGGGAGGGTTTGACATGGATATTAAACTGGTGAATATCGGTTTTGGGAATGTTGTATCCGCTAACCGGATTATAGCTATTGTGAGCCCTGAATCAGCCCCCATCAAGCGTATTGTTCAGGAAGCAAGGGAGAGGGGCATGCTGATCGATGCTACATATGGAAGAAGAACCAGGGCGGTGATCATTGCAGACAGCGATCATGTAATACTTTCCGCAGTGCAACCGGAAACAGTGGCCAACCGTTTGGCTGCAAAGGAAACTGCTGTTCCTGTGGAAGACAAGGAATGATTTCCACTTTTTATTAAGTGTAGGGGGATGTTTGTTGTCAGCACAACCAATACTAATTGTAGTATCGGGACCTTCAGGTTCCGGTAAAGGCACACTTTGTCAAATGCTGAGAAAGGCACTGCCTGATCTGGTTTATTCTATCTCTCTCACTACAAGGCATCCTAGATCCAATGAAAAAAACGGAGTGGACTATATATTTGTTTCCCGTCAAGACTTCCAAAAACATATAGAGGCCGGTGATTTTCTGGAGTGGGCGGAGGTGTATGGGAACTATTACGGTACTCTTCGCTCAACTGTGGAAGAAAATTTGCTGGCAGGAAAGGATGTTTTACTGGAGCTGGATATTCAGGGCGGCCAACAGGTAAAGAGAGTTTTTCCAGATGCAGTGCTGATCTTTATTATGCCGCCATCCTTAGATGAACTCAGCAAACGGATAATCGGTAGAGGAACTGATGATGCAAAAACAATTAATATGCGTTTAAGTTGTGCCCCGGATGAATTACTGGCAGCAAAAAAATACGATTATGTGGTTAATAATGATGTAATAGAGAGGGCTGTTCAGGAACTGCTTACTATAATTAGGCGGGAAAAAAGTATCCGGGAGCAGGACAAGGGGGTATAAACTTGAAAGAGCCCAGTTTTGATTATTTGTTACAGAAGGTTGAAAGCAAATATGAGTTGGTGGTAGCAGCAGCTAAGAGGGCACGTCATCTAACAGAAACCTGTACTGTTAGGGATAATCTCTCTTCACAAAAACCGGTGACAGTTGCACTGGCAGAAATCGCCATGGACAAACTGATTATTGAACGCCCACAGCAGCAGAGTAAGATAAAATGAAGAATATAGTTTTGGGTGTTACAGGAAGTATTGCTGCTTATAAAGCTGCTGATATTGCCAGCCGACTGGTAAAAAAGGGTTTTGGTGTGCATGTGGTGATGACACCAGCTGCTGCAGAGTTTATTACACCTCTTACACTGCAGACTGTATCAGGGAATCCGGTGCATCTGGAGATGTTCCGCACTGCGGAGAAGTGGGAAGTGGAGCATATCAGCCTTGCCCAGAGAGCAGACCTGATTTTGGTAGCCCCGGCATCCGCCGATATAATCGGCATGGTCGCTGCTGGGCTTGCAGGTAATTTGCTCACAACAACTATCATGGCTACTAGAGCACCGGTGGTTTTTGCCCCTGCTATGAATACTGGGATGTATGAAAACCGGGTATTTCAGCACTGGATGAGTTTTCTTAAAAGTATGGGATACCTGTTTATCGAACCGGAAGAGGGGCCTTTGGCTTGCGGTACAAGTGGTAAAGGAAGATTGCCTGACCCTGAACAGATCGTTGCATTTGTTGAACAGATTCTCTCTGCTAATCAGGACTTGAAGGATAGGAAGGTACTGGTCACAGCGGGCCCCACCCGTGAGCATATAGATCCTGTAAGGTTTATCACCAATCACAGCTCAGGAAAAATGGGCTTTGCCCTGGCCCGTCGGGCCAAGAACCGGGGTGCTCAGGTGACTCTGGTCAGCGGGCCAACCACTATCAAACCACCGGATGGTGTGCGGGTTATTGCAGTAGAGACCGCCCAGGAAATGTTTGAAGTTGTGAAAGATCTTTTCACAGATATGGATATTGTTATTAAAGCAGCTGCAGTGGCTGACTATAGGCCAAAGGTCAAAGAATCCCAAAAGATTAAGAAGAGTTGCTCAGATCTGGTCCTGGAACTGGAAAGAACCCCGGATATTCTTGGGTACCTGGGAGAGCATAAGGAAAAACAGCTATTGGTGGGTTTTGCTGCAGAAACCGAAAAAGTTCTGGACCATGCTCGAGAGAAACTGCTGCGCAAAAATCTCGACCTGATCGTAGCCAATGACCTTACTATGGAGGGAGCAGGTTTTGCAGCTGAGACCAATATAGCGGTGATAATCAATAAAAAAGGCTCTGTTAGAGAACTTCCTCTGATGACTAAAGATAAGCTGGCAGATATGATCTTAGATGAGGTTGTTCAAATAATAAAGCAGCGACAGGAGGCTAAATAACTGTGTCAAGATATTTATTTACTTCTGAGTCTGTTACAGAGGGGCATCCGGATAAGGTAGCTGATCAGATATCTGATGCCATATTGGATGCTATCCTTGAAAAGGATAAAATTGCCCGTGTGGCCTGTGAGACCATGGTGACAACCGGTTTGGTGATGGTCGCCGGTGAGATCACTACAGAATGTTATGTGGATATCCCTCACATCGTCCGTTCCACATTAAAAGAGATCGGCTATACCAGGGCTAAATATGGTTTTGACAGTGCAACCTGTGCTGTATTGACCTCTATCGAGGAGCAGTCTCCTGATATCGCACTCGGTGTAGATCAGGCTCTGGAGGTCAAGACTGGAGAAATCGTAGACAGCTGTGAGTTAGGTGCAGGGGACCAGGGGATGATGTTCGGTTATGCTACAGATGAAACACCTGAGCTGATGCCCCTTCCCATAAATCTGGCCCATAAACTGGCGCGCCGTTTAGCTGAAGTAAGGAAGAAGAAGATTCTTCCCTACCTGCGCCCTGATGGTAAAAGCCAGGTGACTGTGGAATATGATGGAGACCGCCCGGTTCGGGTGGATGCTGTGGTTATTTCAGCCCAACACCGTCCGGATATCAGCCTTCAACAGATCAGGGAAGATATTATTGAAAACGTGATCAAGAGCACAGTGCCGGCTGAGTATATCGATGATAAGACAAGGTTTTTGGTGAACCCCACCGGGAGATTTGTCATCGGAGGTCCTCAGGGTGATACAGGGCTTACCGGAAGAAAGATAATTGTTGATACTTACGGAGGGTCAGCCAGGCATGGCGGTGGGGCCTTTTCAGGTAAGGATCCCACCAAGGTAGACCGCTCTGCTTCTTATTTTGCACGCTATGTGGCCAAAAATATAGTAGCGGCAAAACTAGCTCGCAGGTGTGAACTACAAGTGGCCTATGCCATAGGGGTGGCTAAACCGGTATCTATTCAAGTGCAGACTTTTGGTACAGGTGTGATCCCTGATCGGGAGATCTGTAAACTGGTCAAAGAGCATTTTGATTTCAAACCGGCGGCGATCATTGAAAAATTGGATTTGAGGAGGCCCATCTATAAGCAGACTGCTGCTTACGGTCATTTCGGACGCCAGGATCTTGATTTGTCCTGGGAAAAAACAGATGCTGCAGAACTTTTAAAGAAGGCAGCTGAAAAGGTGATCACAGCAGGTGTCTGATCTCTTTATAGAAATAATTTATAAATAGAAAACAAAACACCGTTCAGTTATACCTTATAATTGGCCGGTGTTTTTTTGGTGTTGTTTGCTGTTGTGCAATCCAGAACCGATTGTTCTGTTATAATGTAGGAAGAATTATACTGGAGAGTTGAGCGATGGGAGAAGAAGCTGCTGAGGTTGTTGTGAGAATAAACCATCCCCGATTGGATAAAGTATTTCACTACCTGATCCCCCAAAAGATGGATAAACCACAGTTAGGTATGAGGGTTAAAGTTCCCTTTGGCCCCCGGCTTGTGGAGGGATGGGTGGTAGGTTACAGCGAAGCAGAAGAGGGGATACTTTTACGTGAAATTGCAGAGATTACCGCCACAGAACCGGATTTTACAGAGGAGATGCTTAAGTTGGCACACTGGATGGCCGGTTATTATATGCATCCTCTGAGTGAGATCCTCGAACTGATGTCCCCTCCTAAGGCACCGAAGCGCCCTCTTGAATTAACCATACCGGAGAGCGGTCCACAGCATTCAGCTGAAGGAATTGTGCTCACTGATGAGCAGCAGGCTGCCTTAACAAAAATAATGGATGGATTAAACAGACAGGAGGGCAGCAGTTTTTTGTTATATGGTGTGACCGGGTGTGGGAAGACAGAGGTTTATTTGCGATCTGCCCAGGCAGCTCTGGAGCGGGGATGTCAGGTGCTCTATCTTGTACCTGAGATCGCCCTTACACCACAGATGGATGCCATCTTCCGGAGCTGGTTTGGGGAAGAGGTGGCTGTTTGGCACCACAGACTGACCGGGCGAGAGAAATATAAAACCTGGGAGGGCATTAAAAGAGGTTTTTACAAGGTGTTGATCGGCCCCCGCTCTGCTGTTTTTGCTCCTTTTAAAACCCTTGGTCTTGTTATCATCGATGAGGAACATGATCCAGCCTATAAGCAGCAGGAAAAACCTCATTACCATGCACGCCAGGTTGCATTATGGCGTGCCCGCTATAATAAGGCTGTGATTGTGCTGGGCAGTGCAACCCCGTCTCTGGAAAGCTATACCGCAGCAGTTGCAGGAAAAACGCAGGTGCTGTCCATTAAAAAAAGGCCACCTGGACGTTATCTGCCTAGGGTCAGTGTTGTTGATATGAAAGAGGAGGTTGAGAAGGGAAACCTTTCCTCACTGAGCAGATACCTGGTGGAACAGATCAGGCTGCGTTTGGCAAAAGAGGAGCAGGTTATTCTGTTCTTAAACAGGAGGGGGTATGCTCCATTAGTCTTCTGCCCCTCCTGTGGTGAGGTTCTCAAATGCAGGAATTGTTCAATATCTCTAATTTACCACAAGCAAACAAGGGATCTGCGTTGCCATTACTGTAACATTAGAAGAGCGGTTCCTGAGGTCTGTCCTTCCTGCGGCAACAGGAAGGGGATGCGATTTTTGGGAACAGGAATACAGAAGGTGGAAAAAGAACTGAATGAGATCCTGCCTGATAGCCGAGTTGTCCGTCTGGATTATGATACTACCCGCAAAAAAGGTGCGTTCCAAAGGATATTGGGGAGTTTTTACCGGAGGGAGGCGGATATTCTGCTGGGAACACAGATGGTGGCCAAAGGGCATGATTTTCCCGGTGTGACTCTGGTGGGTGTCCTCAATGCAGATCTTTCTTTGAATTTGCCCGATTTTCGGTCTGCTGAACATACCTTTCAATTATTGACCCAGGTGTCAGGTCGCGCAGGCCGCGGCACTCAACCCGGGGAGGTGGTGGTACAGACACTCTATCCTGATCACTACAGTATCACCGCTGCCTGTGAAGGGGATCACCATTATTTTTACAGGGAAGAGATGCGGAGGAGGCGTTATTTAGAATATCCACCTTTTGGTGAATTGATCAGGGTGCGGCTGACTGGGGATGATGAGGAAAAAGTTATAAGCCTCTCTGCTCAGATGACCGAAGAGCTCAGGTGTGTATTAAATCCAGACCAGATAGCTGTGCTGGGGCCTGCTCCCGCATCTGTTGTGCGGGTAAAGGGGTATTATAGATATCAGGTGATGCTGAAAGGAAAGTGCAGACCGGTGCGTAGAAAGATCAGAGAATGTCTGGGAGTTTATCAAAAAAATAATAGTGTTATAATTAGTATTGAAGTGGATCCTTTTGGTTTTTAATAGTAAAGGAGGCAGTATTTGATGTCATCCCGCAATATTGTGGAAGTCGGGGATCCTGTTCTGCGGCAGCAAGCTCGACCAGTCACTGTAATCAATAAGAAGATAAAAAAGCTCTTGGATGATATGGCTGAAACCATGTATCAAGCCAGAGGTGTGGGGCTGGCAGCTCCACAGGTAGGCGTTGCTAAAAGAATAATTGTAGTGGATGTGGGAGAAGGGCTCTGGGAGTTGATCAACCCGGAAATTATTTTTAGGGAGGGTGAAGAAGTAGACCTAGAAGGTTGTTTGAGCATCCCCGGTGTGACCGGAGAAGTTATGAGGGCCTCCCGGGTTCGGGTCAGAGGGCTAAACCGGAATGGACAGCAGCAGGTTATCACAGCAGAAGGGTTTGGGGCCAGGGCATTACAGCATGAAATCGATCACCTGGATGGTATTTTATTTATCGATAAAGCACTGAGGATCTTCAAACAGGCTTAAAGGGGGAACAGGTTATGAAAATTCTTTTTTGTGGTACTGCTCACTTTGCACTGCCGGCTTTAAAACAGATACTTGAGAAATGGGAAGTGCTGGGGATAATCACTCAACCTGACCGCCCCCGTGGCCGTGGCAGGAAAATTGCTGCACCACCGGTGAAGGAGTTTGCTTTGGATAGATCTGTTCCTGTGTATCAACCTAAAACTGCTGGGGAACTGATCCAGATTATTGAGCAAGAGAATCTCAAAGCTGATCTGATAGTAGTGGTGGCTTACGGCTTAATTCTTCCTGCCCGGGTCTTAGATCTACCCCCTTTAGGGTGCATCAATCTGCATCCATCACTCCTTCCCGCTTACCGTGGAGCCGCACCTATTCAGAGGGCGATCATGAATGGGGATAAAATAACCGGTGTGAGCACCATGTATCTATCCCAGGAGATGGATGCAGGTGATATTATTTATCAGGAGAAAAGGGAAATACCGAAGGATTTCACTGCAGGTGAGCTGACTGATGTGCTGGCAGAACAGGGGGCTCAACTGCTGGTGAAAACCATTTCCGATCTGCAGCAGGGAATTGCGCCGCGACAGGCACAGGACCCGAACCAGGTCAGCTATGCACCACCGCTGAGCAAAGAAGATGAGAGGATCATTTGGAAGCGGGATGCTGAAGGTATATATAACCAGATCAGGGGTATGAACCCACAGCCTGGAGCGTATACTGAGTTCAGGGGAAGGATTTTAAAGGTATGGAGTTCTCAGGTTGTTGAGGAAGAAACAACAGGGTTTATGCCCGGTGATGTAGTAAAAACCGATGTAAAGAGGGGTTTTGTGGTACAAACCGGAAGTGGCCAGCTTCTTTTAACAGAGGTGCAGCCCGCTGGGCGGCCCCGGATGAGCGCTGCTGAATTCCTGCGCGGATACAGGATCACAGCAGGGTCTCAGCTGGGATGATTTTATTTCAAAGGCAGGTAAGAGGATTGAATGGATCTAAGCCATCTCCTGCAAGAGATGCAGCTCTACAAGTGCTCTTGTCTGTGGAGAGAGAGGGCGCTTATGCCAATTTGGAACTGCAAAAATTAGCCCGTACAGGGATGTTGAATCCCCAGGATACTTCACTGCTCACCGAATTGGTTTACGGTACTTTGCGCAGACAGGGGACCCTGGACTGGGTCATAGATCAATTCAGTAAAGTACCGGTTTCCCGAATGAATTACATCATCCGCAGTATTGTACGCATGGCTGTCTATCAGCTTTTATATTTAGATAAGGTTCCTCCCAGAGCTGTCTGTAATGAGGCTGTGAAACTGGCCAAAAGCAGAGGACTTCGGGGATTAGCGGGATTTGTTAATGGCCTGCTGCGCACTATCAGCAGCAAAAAAAGGGAAATAGCTTATCCGGACCCTAGAGAAAAACCGGCTCTTTATTTGAGTTTGAAGTATTCTCATCCCCTCTGGTTGGTAGAACGCTGGTTGGAACGCTTTGGGAGGGAGGAAACAGCTGCATTATGCAGAGCCAATAATGAGCCTCCAGCTGTTGTACTGCGCTGTAATACATTAAAAACCACACCGGAGCAACTGCGGAAACAGTTGACTAAAGAGGGCCTGCTGGTACAAGCCAGTGCACTGGTTCAGGAGGGTGTGATCGTAGAAAAAGCGGCTTATCTCCCTGAGTTAAAATCATTTCAAGAAGGCTTGTTCACTGTCCAGGATGAGAGCTCAATGATCGCCTCAATTGTTTTGAATCCCACAGCAGGTTCAATGGTCATTGATGCCTGCAGTGGGCCCGGCGGTAAAACCACCCATCTGGCACAGCTGATGAAAAACAGGGGGAGAATCCTGGCTTTTGATGTTCATCAGCACAGGCTTGATCTCGTTGAGACGGCCTGCAGGAGATTAGGGGTAAAGATTGTTGAAACAGCGCTGTTAGATGCCAGGGAACTGCCTGAGAAGATCGGAGAAAAAGCTGATTACTTGCTGGTTGATGTGCCCTGTTCCGGTTTGGGTGTGATCCGCAGGCGACCGGACCTGCGCTGGCGAGTAAAAGCCGGTGACCTGCCTCTTCACAGGCAACAGCAGTTAGAGATTCTGGGACAGGCTGCTAAATGCCTGAAAACCGGTGGGAAACTCCTTTACAGCACCTGTTCTACTGAGCCGGAGGAAAATACAGGGGTTGTCAACTCCTTTTTAATGGAATACACTGAGTTTATACCCGAGGATTTAACTGAACTGTTGCCTTTTCCGCTGGCAGATCAGAGGGACCAATATGATGCAAAAAGGGGTTATTTACAGCTATTGCCTCATCGTCACGGGACAGATGGCTTTTTTCTGTCCTGTTTTAAGAAAAGTAAGAAAGAGCAGGTGAAACCATGAATTTGGAAGAGTTGGAAAACATGCTCACCAAGTTTTGGGAAGGTATATTCCGCAAAGGGAAACGGCCGATCCAACCTGTGGAAATCGCCAGAGCGCTGGTTAGGGAGATGGCAGCTCATAGGAGGGTAAGTGTTTCCCGGGTCTATGCACCCAATATATTTACCATTTCTTTGAGCAAAGCGGATTTCCAACAGAGCTCTTCATTACAGGAAGCGCTCTGCCGCGAATTAGCTGATTATGTTAGAAATAAGGCAGTAGAGAAAGAATATACTCTGATTGGGAGGCCACAGGTCGCCTTTATGGAGGACGAGACCCTGGAGATGGGGGAGATCACTGTTAAGTCTGCCTACTCATCAGATCTTCACCAGGAACAGGTGGAGCCTAATGAGGCACCAGGGATAGACCATACTATGATTTTTGATAAACATGATAAACTTAATGAAGCTGTGGGCAAAAATTATATTGTGACAATCGTCAGTGGCCCTGATCAGGGAAAAAGCATTACCATTAAAAGAGATGCTTCTTATTATATCGGTCGCAAGAGCACCAACCACCTGGTGCTTACTGATATCAACGCTTCCCGGGATCATGCTTACTTAGAACTGCGTAATGGTGTTTTGCATATAGTTGATCTGGGAAGCAGGAATGGAACCTATGTGGATGGAATTCGAGTAGAGCAGTATGAACTGGAAGATGGTGATCAGTTTCAGATCGGGGATAACCTGTTTAGAATCGAGAGGGGATAATCCATGATTTTGCTGATCCTGGTTCTGAAGTATCTGATACTGCTACTCATTTGTCTATTTGTGTTGAATGTTATTCTGAACTTCAGTCCAGGAGGGAAAACAAAAAAAGCCGTTCTGGTGGCTATCAGTTCAGGAACAGCAGCAGTTCAGCGTGGGGAAAAATGGGGTTTAGGGAAAGGTGTGCTCCTAGGCAGGGGGAGCGAATGCACGGTCAAGCTTCCTGATCCCTTTGTTTCCAGCAGACATGCCCGTATTATTCTCCAGGACGAAAAGTACTATGTAACGGACCTGGGTAGCAAAAACGGCACACTGTTAGATGACCGACCCCTGACTTTTCCGCAGCAGTTGCACAACGGATCCCATTTAAAAATAGGTGGGTTTGTTCTAAAAGCCTTGATACCGGAAAAAAAGGAAGCTGGCAAGTCCTTATTGCGGCCGCTTTTTCCGGGTTTGATCCTTGCTGCTGGCGGTCTAGAGCTTTACTGGCAGCAGTTGCTCAAATATCAGGACATAGGTGTTTTGATGGCAGCGGCTCTGATGCTTGTTATCAGTTCTTATGTTGTGGAATACAAGGGCCGGGGTGACCCGTTGGTTATACAATTAATCGGTGTTCTGTCTGCGCTGGGGCTTATTTTAATATATCGAGTCAATCCCTATTACGGGATCCGCCAATCCTATTGGGTCATTGTAGGGTTTGGTCTCTATTGGGCGATTCAGATTTTTCTTGTTGAATATAAACGCCTGCTTAATTATAAGTACACTTTCATGGTTCTGAGCATTGTTTTCCTTGCGATCACCATTTTGTTTGGTGTGGAGGCAGGGGGTGCTCGCAGTTGGCTTTCCCTTGGCTCTTTTCATTTTCAACCTTCAGAGTTTGTGAAGATTTTTATGGTCATCTTTCTGGCAGGTTATCTTGATGAAAATAAAGAAATCCTCAGGGGCGGAACACTGAAGTTCGGGCCTTTTTATTTGCCGGACTGGCCCTATTTGGGACCCCTTTTAGCTGTTTGTGGTCTTTCTTTACTGCTTTTGGTTTTCCAAAAGGACCTGGGAATGGCTCTTCTCTTTTTTGCTATTTTCTTGGTGATGGTCTATATTGCTACAGATCGCTCATATTTTCTCCTGTTGGGACTGGGGCTTTTTTCTGCGGGTACAGTATTGATGTATCATATTTTTCCCCATGTCCAAAACAGACTGTCTATTTACCTCAACCCCTTAGAACAGATGGAGGTCGGGGGTTATCAGGTTGTACAATCACTGTTTGCCATTGGTGGAGGGGGAATTTTCGGACAGGGTTTTGGCAGCGGTTTTCCAACATTGATACCGGCTGTCCATACAGATTTTATTTTTTCTTTGATGGCAGAGGAGTTAGGGCTCCTCGGTGCTCTTGCAATTATAGGGATCTATTTTATTCTGGTTTGGAAAGGGATTCAGACCTCCCTCCAGGCTTCAGATGACTTCGGTCTTCTGATGGCCTGTGGTTTCAGCAGTATTCTCGCTATACAAACATTGATCATTATCGGGGGTGTGACCAATCTTATTCCCCTCACAGGAATACCTTTGCCCTTTTTGAGTTACGGAGGCAGTTCTTTTATTTCCAACTGTTTTTTGATCGGTATGCTCTCTAAGATAAGTGCTGAAAGGGAGAGCGCTGAGGATTTAGGTGCGGTTGTTGATGCAGCTGTTGATTAGGTTATTTTTAGGGGTATGAATACTATGCGCAACACAGTAAAAAAGTTTTTAGTATTTATAACAGCCTGTTTCCTTATTTACGCAGGCTACCTTGTTTATCTGGTTCTGCTAAAGGGGCCTGCTTTAAGCAAACATGCTGCCAACCCCAGGCAGTGGATTATCGAAAATCGTGTTGTACGGGGAGGAATTTTGACCAGTGATGGAGAAAAAATAGCCGGTACCATTATTGAAGGGGATACCAACAAGAGAAAATACTATTATCCGCAGCAGTATGCACATCTGACCGGTTATCACTCACAGATACTGGGGAAGACAGGCTTGGAAAAGGCCTATGATGAGGAACTGCTGGGGTTAAAGGGTTATAGCTTAAGGAAATTAGAGGCTCGTTGGGGATTGGAAAGAACTGAGGGTGATAGCCTTTATCTTACCATAGATCATCAACTGCAGATGAAAGCCTATGAAATGATGTCTTCTTACAGAGGGGCGGCAGTTGTACTGGATCCCAGAACAGGTGAGATTCTGGCTATGGTCAGCACTCCCAGCTATGACCCTAATAATGACAGCTTGGAGAAAACATGGGATAAACTGCGTGAAAATGAAAACCGTCCCCTGTGGAACAGGGCTACCCTGGGATTATATCCTCCGGGGTCTACCATGAAAATCGTCACTGCTGCTGTGGGGTTAAAAAAATACCCTCAGCTGCAGAGTGACAGCTTCAACTGTCAGGGGAAGTTGACCATTGAAGGAAGGGTGCTTCATGATCTGCGGGCACATGGATCTGTGGATCTTAAACGTGCCATGGCTGTATCATGTAATTCATATTTTGCCAATTTGGGGATGAAAATAGGCAGTGAAGATTTCATCCGGGGGCTTGAGGCTTTCGGCTGGGGAGCAGATCTTCCCTTTGATCTGCCTGCTGCAGATATCCCCCTTGATCGGGAAAGTTTGCAGAGTGCAAATGGCCTTGCTGAGTCCAGTATGGGGCAGGGGAAAATACAGGTGAGCCCGCTTTTTATGGCGATGGTGGCCGGTTCCTTAGGCAACGGGGGGGTAATGATGACTCCCTATCTGCTACAGGAGATCCGTTCACCTGAAGGAGATCTGATTTGGAAAAGGGAACCCCAACCTTTGCGTACAGTGGCGTCATCTGAAGTTGCCTGGCAGGTTCAGGAGGGCATGGTGCAGGTTGTACGACCCGGGGGAACAGGCACAGCTGCTTCATTATCTGGGATAACTGTGGCAGGTAAAACAGGGTCTGCGGAGAACCCAGCAGGTAATCCCCATGCCTGGTTTGTTGCTTTTGCGCCTGCAGAGCAGCCTGAGGCTGTTGTGTGTGTTGTAGTTGAAAATGGTGGGCAGGGTGGCAGAACTGCAGCACCGATTGCCAGGGAATTATTAAGACTTGCCCTCACACGGGAGGATTAAGAAATGATCGGAAAAATGTTGGGAAACAGATATGAAATAATCGCTATGCTTGGGGCAGGAGGAATGGCCAATGTTTACAGAGCGCGCTGCACTGTTTTAAACCGCATCGTTACTGTTAAGGTTCTGCGCAAAGAACTGGCTGAGGATAAGGATTTTGTCCGGCGCTTTCAGATGGAAGCCCAGGCTGTGGCCCTGCTTTCCCATCCTAACATAGTAAGCATCTATGATGTGGGTGAAGAGGATGGGGTACCTTATCTGGTGATGGAGTATGTGGAGGGCTTCAACCTCAAAGAAATAATCAGGGAAAGGGGTCCACTATCAGCAACAGAAGCGGTTAATATCGGTATACAAGTCTGTGCTGCATTAGAACACGCCCATAGTAAGGGAATTATTCATCGAGACATCAAGTCTCATAATATCCTGGTGACACAAGGAGGACGGGTAAAGGTTACTGATTTCGGCTTAGCCCGTGTCCTGTCAATTCCCAGTGTCACCATGACTCAATCGGGATCTGTGATGGGATCAGTTCATTACTTTTCTCCAGAACAGGCTCGGGGAGAGGAGGTTACTCCTCAGTCAGATATTTATTCTCTGGGTGTTGTTCTTTATGAGGTTGTTTCTGGTCGTGTGCCTTTTCAGGGTGATAACCCGATTTCTATTGCGCTGAAACACCTTCAGGAGGAGCCGAAAAGCCTGCGCCTGGAGAACCCCACTATACCCAATGTATTAGAAAAGATTATTTTCAAAGCAATGGCTAAGGACCCGAAAAACCGCTTCTCTTCTGCAGAACAGATGCAGCAGGCTCTGGCAGAGGACCAGCCCTCTGGGGCGATCTATCCTTCCGAGGAAGAGCAGACCAGATTGATTCCACAGCCTGAAGAGATGGAAGCCAAGAAAAAGGTCAGCAAAAAGAGAAAACTACACCCTGGAGCTATTGTGCCTTTGATTCTTCTGGGGCTGCTGCTTGTTGGCGGAGGTCTGTTTGCCCTGTCAAGGTGGTATTTTGGGGGGACTGTTGCTGTTCCAAATGTTGTGGGGTTAACACAGGAAGAGGCCGAAGAAATGCTGAAAGAAGAGGGCCTTGAAGTGGAAGTCAAGGAGGCATCTGAGCAAGGAACAGAGACTGATATAGTTGTGCGGCAGGACCCGGTGGACGGGATGGAGGTTAAAAAAGGCCGTTTGATACGTATTTGGGTCAACAAAGGGCCTGGCAGTGTCTGGCTGCCTGATTATACAGGAGCTGAGGAGAGGGAAGCAACCCTTGCTCTGGAAGGCCGCGGGTTTATTGTTAAAGTGACCAGAGAAAACCATGATGATGTGCCAGCAGGTTATGTGATCCGCCAGTTCCCAGCAGGGGACAGCGATCAGCCAAAGGGCAGTGATGTCACATTGGTTGTGAGCAAGGGCCCAGTTGTAAAAGAGGTAATTGTACCAGCTGTGGTAGGCCTGAAAGTGGACCAGGCTGAAGCAGCTCTTGGGGCAGTTGAGCTAAATCTGGGTGAGGTCACTGAGAAGCCCAGTGATAAGGATAAGGGTGTGATTATTGAACAGAGCATAGCCCCTGGAAGTTCGGTGAAAAAGGGAACAGCTATTGATGTTGTGGTCAGCAGCGGTCTACAGGAAAAGGAAACCAAATTGAAAATTGATGTTCCTGAAGAAGGGGAACTGATCATTGTGATCAAGGACAGTCAGGGTACAAGAGAGGTTTATAAACAGCTCCATAAGGAGGGGGATAAGGTTGATAAAGTTTTTACCGTTTATCCTCCTGGGGAATTTCAAATCTATTTCCAGGGAAAATTGAGACAGACTGTTCCCATTAATTGAGGCGGACAGTTTCCTTGATAAAGTATTTTTAAAGGAGGTTTTTGGTGAGGGAAGGCCTAGTACTGAAAGGTTATGGGGGGTTCTATTACATCAAGTCCGGAGTGGAAACCTGGTGCTGTCGCGGTCGCGGCCGTCTGCGCCGAGAGCAGGCACCACTGCCTGGAGATTGGGTTCTTTTTACACCCCTCAAAGAGGGTGAAGGTATCATTGAGAGGATAAAACCGCGCAAAAATGAACTGCCTCGCCCCCCTGTGGCTAATGTTGATCAGGTAATTAATATTGTATCCCTGGCTGAGCCCGCACCGGATCTGAAGCTTCTTGACCGCTCTCTGGTTTTGTGTGAGTTAAAGAAACTGGATGTTGTGATCTGTTTTAATAAAGCGGACCTGGTTGATGAAAAAGAGTCCCGGCAATTGATGGAAATATATCAGCATGCAGGTTATAAGACAGTTCTTACCTCTGCTCTTTACGGCAGCGGTCTGGATCTTGTTTGTCAGAACCTGGCGGAAAAAGTATCTGTCTTGTCTGGTCCATCAGGTGCGGGAAAATCCACACTGCTCAATGCACTTGACCCAAAACTGAAGCTGAAGACAGGTGAGATAAGCAGAAAGCTGAAAAGAGGAAAACACACCACCAGATATGTTGAACTGCTTGAGGTTTGTGGTGGATTTGTGGCAGATACACCTGGTTTCAGCAATTTAGAGTTGCCTCCGATGAGAAGAGAAGAGTTAGGTCGCTGTTTTCCGGAAATATACCAGTTAGCCAGCCAGTGCCGTTTTGATGACTGTCTTCATATCAATGAACCTGATTGCGGTGTAAGAGAGGCACTGGAGAAAGGGATGATCAGCAATATCCGTTATCAGGGTTATCAACAGCTATTAGCAGAGGTTATCGTTAAGGAGCGGATTTACTGATGGAGATAAAAATTGCACCATCAATCTTAACTGCGGATTTCAGCAAACTGGGTGAAGTTGTTAAAGAATTGGAAAAGGGTGGCGCTGATCAACTCCACCTTGACATTATGGACGGCCATTTTGTACCCAATCTCACCTTTGGCCCTTCTGTTGTGGCATCTCTTTCTCAGAACACATCTATACCCTTTGATGTGCATTTAATGGTAGAGCACCCGGAAAGGTTGTTTTCCTCTTTCGCCGCAGCTGGGGCAAAAAGCCTAACAGTACATGCAGAAGCATGTACCCACCTGCACCGAACTGTGCAGATGGTCAAGAATCTGGGATTGAGAGTTGGGGTAGCCCTTAACCCGGCTACACCGTTAAGTTTTGTTGATTATATCCTTCCTGATCTGGACATAGTTCTCACCATGACCGTTAACCCCGGTTGGGGTGGACAGGCATTTATAACCGCCATGTGTGAAAAGATCAGAAAGTTAAGAATGATGCTGAAAAATTCCGGGTCCACTGCTGAGCTGCAGGTGGATGGGGGAATTAATCTGCAAACAGTAAAAGCGGTTGTGGAGGCAGGGGCTAATTCTCTGGTAATCGGTTCTGCTTTATTGAGGGAGAGGGACTGGGGCCAAGCTATAGAACAATACCGATCATTGGCTGTTGAAGCTGCCGGTGACAGCTGGTGGCACAGTTCTCAAAAGACAGCAGATCATTGACGAATATATTGGATTAGGTGTACAATGAAACAGACATGTGAATAAAATATTTGGAAGGTCCTTCGGGGGGTGGTGAAATTCCACACCGGCGGTGAAAGCCCGCGAATCCAGGTGTTTAACCTGGATTGATCCGGTGAAATTCCGGAGCCGACAGTAAAAGTCTGGATGGGAGAAGGAGACTTTTCATGTTTTCGTCTGATTTGACCCGAGGCTTTCCAGTCGGGTTTTTCTATTTTTAATAATAAACGGAGGGAACCTTTTGTCGAACCATGAACAATTGATGGCAAGAGCTCTTAAACTGGCTGAATTAGGACGGGGTCAAACCAGTCCCAATCCACTGGTTGGGGCTGTTGTGGTAAAAAACGGTGAAATTGTAGGAGAAGGATATCACCAAAGAGCCGGTTCACCCCATGCAGAGATAAACGCTCTGCGGGAAGCGGGAGAGAGGGCTCGTGATGCTGTACTATATGTTACTTTGGAACCGTGCTGTCATTACGGAAGAACCCCACCTTGTACAAAGGCCATTATAGAAGCGGGAATCCAAGAAGTGATAGTGGGGGTGACCGATCCCAATCCACAGGTTGCAGGAAAGGGAATCAGGATTTTGAAAGAGTCGGGGATAAAGGTTCAGGTGGGTGTTTTAGAAGAGGAAGTCCGCAGGCAGAATGAGGCTTTTTTCAAGTATATCCGAACTAAACTGCCATTTGTCTCATTAAAGGCCGCTGTTTCTCTTGATGGGAAGATTGCCACACGATCTGGAGATTCTAAGTGGATTACCGGTGAAGAGGCGCGTCTTTTAGTTCATAGACTGCGAGCCGAGAGCGATGCTGTTCTTACCGGAATCGGCACTGTTCTGGCTGATGACCCTCTTTTAAATGTGAGGCTTTCCGGTTATAAGGGCCGGCAACCGCTTAGAATTGTTGTTGACAGCAGTTTGCGCATTCCTGAAGAGTCACAATTGGTTCAGACTGCTGCTCAGATACCCACCGCTGTAGCAGTGATCAGAGGAAATTACAGCAGGGAAAAGAGGGAAAGGCTGGAAGCTATCGGTGTGGATGTTTGGGAACTGCCGGCTTCTGAGGGGAGAGTGGATCTTAAATCTTTGCTGAACCTGCTTGGACAAAAGGAGATAATGAACCTCTTGGTAGAAGCTGGTTCTGCTATAAATGCCGCTCTGCTGGAATCGAGACTGGTGGATAAATATATTATTTTTCAGGCGCCCTTGTTGATCGGAGGCTACAATGCTCCAGGGGCCTTCGGGGGAAAAGGGTTTACCAGGATAAAAGATTGTCAGCGGCTTTCCGCTGTTTTCACAGATAGGGTTGGAGAGGATATGATTATCACTGCCTACCCTGAGTGGAGGTCGGAGGCCGGAAGTCAGAAGTCGGAATAGAAAGCTGAGGTCGGAGGCCGGAAGTCAGAAGTCGGAATAGAAGATGAGGTTGGAGGCGGAGGTCTGAGGTCGGAATAGATGTTAGATATGGAGGTCTGATGGGGGTGCGGGAGATCACAGATACCGGATGATAGACAGAAGTGTAAGTTGCAACACAATGTAGGGTTCATCAACGGCAGTAAAAAAGGGGTGGTTGTTTGTTTACAGGACTTGTGGAAGACAGGGGTATCATTCGAGGGATTAAAAAGGGGCATCTCTCTGCTTCTCTGGAAATTGAGTCAAGTATTATATGTGAAGACTTGGAGGTGGGGGATAGTATAGCGGTCAATGGGGTTTGTCTCACAGCTGCGTCTTGCGGCAGCAGAACTTTTTATGCTGATGTTATGGCGGAAACCCTTGCTAAGACAAATTTAGGTTTGTTAAGGGAAGGAGACCAGGTAAACTTAGAGAGGGCTTTAAAGATAGGAGGCAGGTTAGGTGGACACTTTGTCACCGGGCATGTTGATGGGGTAGGCGAGATATTGAGTATATACAAGCGGGGGATTTCAACAGAGATTTGGGTGAGAATGCCTGCAGAACTGCAGCCATATCTGACCCCCCAGGGTTCTATAACAGTTGATGGTACCAGTCTTACCATCGCAGAACTGCATTCTTCTTCATTCAAAGTGAGCTTAATACCCCATACTCTGGAAAAGACTATTTTAGGGTTGAAAAAGACAGGGGATCTGGTAAATATTGAGGCAGATATTTTGGGTAAGTATGTGTTCTATCTTCTGGGGAAAGGAACAGAAGATAAGGGAAGGGATCTTACTGTGGATTTTCTGGCGGAACATGGATTTATCTAGGGGAGGGAGCGAAATAATGGCAAAGGAATCTTTTGATACTATTGAAGAAGCCATCGCAGAGATAGCTGCGGGACGTATGGTTATTGTTGTTGATGATGAAGATAGGGAAAATGAAGGGGATTTGATTCTTGCAGCAGAAAAGGTAACACCTGAGGCCATCAACTTTATGGCAGTCTATGCTCGTGGTCTGATTTGTACTCCTATGACCGGAGAGCGTCTGGATGAATTAGAACTGCATCAGATGGTGGTAAACAACACAGACACCATGGAAACAGCGTTCACTGTATCTGTTGATGCTATTTCTACAACCACTGGTATCTCCGCTTTTGAACGGGCTGAAACCATAAGGGTTTTAGTGGACCCCAAAACAGTGCCATCTGATTTAAGGCGTCCTGGTCATGTCTTTCCTCTGCGGGCAGTAGAAGGTGGTGTTCTGCGGAGAGCAGGACATACTGAGGCTTCTGTAGACCTGGCCCGGTTAGCAGGTCTTTATCCAGCAGGTGTGTGCTGTGAGATTATGAATGAGGATGGGACCATGGCCCGTGTCCCACAACTTCTTAAGTTTGCTGAAAAACACGATTTGAAGATCATCACTATAGCGGATTTGATCGAATACCGCCGCCATACAGAAAAACTGGTGCGGAGAGTAACAGAAACACATCTGCCGACAAAGTATGGTGATTTTACAGCTATAGCCTATGAGACTTTGCTGGATCATACCTGCAATATTGCCCTGGTGCAGGGTGATATAAGGACCGGTGAACCTGTTTTGACTCGGGTGCACTCTGAGTGTTTAACCGGAGATGTTTTTGGTTCTCTCCGCTGTGACTGTGGTGGGCAGTTGGCACAAGCACTGCGCATGATCTCTGCTGAAGGGATAGGAATACTGCTTTACATGCGGCAGGAGGGAAGGGGGATTGGTCTGTTGAACAAACTCCGGGCTTATAAGCTGCAGGATGAGGGAAGTGATACAGTTGAAGCCAATGAACAGCTTGGGTTTCCCCCGGACCTGCGGGATTACGGTATAGGAGCCCAAATTCTGGTGGACCTTGGTGTTAAGAAGCTGAGGCTGATGACAAACAACCCCCGTAAAATTAAGGGGCTGCAGGGTTACGGTTTGGAGGTTGTGGAAAGGGTTCCTATTGAAATACCACCAAGGGCTGAAAACAAGCGGTATCTTCAAACAAAGAAGGAAAAAATGGGGCATTTTTTAGCCCTGAATAAATAGAAAGGAGTTATTAAATTGCCGCAAATATTCGAAGGAAAATTACTGGGAGAGGGACTGCGTTTAGGAATTGTTGTATCAAGGTTTAATGAGTTTATTACCAATAAGCTTTTGGGTGGGGCTCTAGACATGCTGTTCAGGCATGGTGTCAGTGAGGATGCAGTGGATGTGGCTTGGGTTCCGGGTGCCTTTGAAATCCCTTTGACCGCTCAAAAAATGGTTGAGCGCGGTTATGATGCAGTTATCTGCTTGGGAGCAGTGATCAGAGGGGCTACACCTCATTTCGACTATGTAGCCAGTGAGGTTACCAAAGGAATCGCCCAGGTCAGCCTTGCGTCGGGAGTACCTGTGGTATATGGTTTGATCACCGCGGACACCTTGGAACAGGCGATAGAGCGGGCAGGGACAAAGGCGGGGAATAAGGGTGCTGATGCGGCAGTGACTGCCCTGGAAATGATTAATCTCTTCAGGGAATTGAAAGGGAATTAAGATGCGCATCATATGCCTTTCTACAAATAGAAAACCTGTGCATCCTGGTCAATTATGGGCACAGGTTGAGTGCTGCTGAAAGGGAGGCACAGGCTCATAGGTTTAAGGTTCAGTTATTTGTTTTTGGACACACACATATCCCCCTTTTGGAAAAGAAGGGGGATATCATCTATCTCAATCAAGGATCGCCGTCCCTGCCTAAAGAGAATTGGGAACCAACAGTTGCCTTTCTTGAGAATGGTGTGGTAGGTCTTTTAGGCATCGATTCTGGAAACTGCCTGCAAGAGGCCCAGTTTGTCATTATAGTGCTCGCTTTACTTTCCCTGCTTTAAGGCAGCGGGTACAGACATAAAGGCGAGTGGGTTTACCGTTGACCACTGTTTTTACACGCTGCAGGTTTGGTGCCCAAACTTTTTTGGTGCGGACATGGGAGTGACTGACCTGCATACCTACATGAACACCTTTTCCACAAATTGCGCACTTTGCCATCTATAATCCTCCTTTCCTACAGAACCTATTCTAACAAAAGAGCACAGCAATGACAAGGAATTGCCTTTTCCTCGTCTATTTTTTTATTGAATTATCGATAACAGATCATGCTGTAAAACAGTATTTTTCCCCGATATTCGCCGTATTGACATAAATAACTGCTATCAGTACCCTGAAGGTGGAACATATAGTATAATAAAGCTGTCGTACAAGTACTACATGGGGTGGAAGGGGGCAGAGACCATGAGTAACACCCGACAAACCGATTACGGCAAAATTGAGATCACTTCTGAGGCTCTGGCTGCAATTGCAGGTGCAGCTGCTGTGCGCTGTTTTGGTATTGTGGGAATGGTCCCCAGAGGATTGCGCCAGGGAGTCTCAGAAATATTAGGAGGGGATGCCATAAGCAGGGGAGTTGAAGTCAAACAGGATGGGTCCGATGTTATCATAGACCTCTATGTTGTTATGGCCTATGGGGTGAACATAGCACAGGTTGCTCAAAATGTTATGGAGACTGTCCGTTATGAAATAGAGAAAATGACAGGCCTGCGTCCAGTAGAAATAAATGTAAATGTTACAGGCATCAGAGTCTTCAAGTAATTGTAAGGAGGAACCGGATTGGAGCGGTGTATTGTAACCGGTGAACAATTAAAGTGTTTGTTTGCCGGTGGACTGGAAGCAATTGAAGAACATCAGCAGGAAGTTGATAGTCTTAATGTTTTTCCTGTTCCAGATGGTGATACAGGACGTAATATGTATTTAACAATGGCTGCAGCAGTAAAAGAGATGGAGACCGCAACCACCTCCCATATAGGGAATGTGGGGGAGGCTATTGCCCAGGGTTCATTGATGGGTGCCCGGGGGAACTCAGGTGTGATTTTATCTCAACTGCTGCGGGGTCTTACCGATGGTTTGAAAGGTAAAGAAACCATAACTCTACAGGAGTTTGCCAGTGCCTGGGAGGCAGCTGTAGCCAGCGCTTACCGTGCGGTAATCAAGCCTGTTGAAGGTACTATGCTGACGGTCTCCAAGAGCTTTGCTCAGGGGATGAAAAAGGCAGCCGCAGAGAGTAATTCACTGGAAGAGGCCCTGGCACAGGCAATCAAACAGGGTTATGAGACCTTGATGCAGACACCGGAAATGCTTCCTGTCTTGAAGAAGGCAGGTGTTGTAGATGCAGGAGGAAAGGGTTTGCTGGTCATTTTGGAAGGTGGACTTTATGCCCTCAGCAATGGCAGTTATACTGTGCAAAAGATGGATACAAGAACACAACCGGTGATTGAAACCATCGAGGAAAAGCCTGCAGAGGAAGAGGATTTTACTTATCTGTATTGTACAGAGTTTTTATTGGAGGCTGATCCGGCAGTAGAACCTGATATTAAATCCTATTTAAACGGTGTTGGAGACAGTATGGTTATAGGATGTGCAGGTTCATATATTAAAGTGCATATCCATACCAACAACCCGGGAAAGGTTTTAGATTACTGCCTGCAATATGGAACACTCCATGATATTAAAATTGATAATATGTACGACCAATGGAGGGCTGAACAGTCAGGTCAGACAGCTGTTAATAAAATAGATACAGCTGTTAACAGCTCAGATGTTTTGGATATCGGTGTGGTTGCTGTTGGATGCGGGGAAGGCATAAAGCAGCTCTTTTACAATCTTGGGGTACAGCAGGTAATTGAAGGTGGACAGACAATGAACCCCCCTGTGGAAGAGTTTGTGAGAGCGATTAAGGAAACTAATGGGCGGCAGGTGTTGATTCTGCCCAATAACAAAAATCTAATTCTTTCTGCCCAACAGGCCAAAGAGCTTGTGGATATCCCTGTAGAGGTGATCCCTTCGAAAAGCATTCCTGCTGGGATCAGTGCCTTACTGCTATTTAATGATTCCATGACCCTAGAGGAGAACAGAGAGCGAATGACAAAGCAGTTGGAGGAGACCAAAACAGGAGAAGTGACCTATGCTGTCAGGGATGCTATGCTTGGTGAACAGGAGATTAAAAAGGGTGAGCTGATTGGGATTTACCAGGGGGAAATAGCTGCCGCCGGTTCATCACAGGAGAGTGTTGTTTTGGCATTGTTGGATAAGATGATCGATGAGGAAGATGAACTGATAACCATTTATTGGGGTGCTGATGTGGAAGCGGAAACTGTGGAAAAAATTATTGAACAAATTGAGGAGAAATATCCCGAGTTGGAAGTGGATTCACATAATGGAGGACAACCCTTGTATTATTTCCTGATCAGTGTGGAATAGGAGTGAAAGGTAAAATAAACAGGAATAGGTTGTTGTCAGGAAAACAACTGGCTGAAATAAAGGTTTCATCTCTGCCGAAAATTGGGGATAAGAGGGCAGAGCTGTTTCATAAAATCGGAATTTATAATCTTTTTGATCTGCTCTACTATTTTCCCAGACGTTATGAGGACAGGCGGTTTGTTGAAGGGCTGGATGGGGTAACAACCGGTGAGCAAGTTACGGTTTTTGGCAGGATTATAAGTGTTGAAGAGGTAAAACTGCGCCGTAATATGAGCCTGCTGAGGGTTGTTATACAGGGTAATTTCGGCAGTTGTACAGCATTATGGTTTAACCAGCCTTTTTTAAAGAGATCGCTGCACAGGGGTTTGCCCATCGCTGTGACAGGGAAGCTGGAGCGAAACCTATATGGCTGTGAGATATCTGTTAATGACTATGAAGCCGGAAGTTTAAAAAATCCGGTGCATGTAGGGCGTATTGTGCCCATTTACAGCAGTACAGAGAACTTAAGCCAGCGATTCCTAAGACGAATCATCTATCAGTGTGTAAGAAAGCACGCAAATAATATAAGAAACCACCTTCCAGAGGAATTGATCAGAGAATTAAATTTAATGCCCATTTCACAGGCTATAATGGAGATCCATTTTCCCCGGGATGAAGATTCTCTGGTGAGAGCACGGGAGAGCCTGGTTTATGAAGAATTATTCCTTTTTCAAACAGGTTTGAATAGAATTCATGAAAAGGTCCGCAGTCAGGGTGTGGCACGCCGCCCCCAGACCACACTGCCGGAGGAATTTTTGAAAAAACTTCCCTATGCCCTTACAAAAGCACAGCAGAAAGCAATGACTGAGATAAGGAATGATCTTTCCAGTAGGAAAAGGATGTACCGTTTACTGCAGGGTGATGTGGGCTGTGGGAAAACTGTTGTAGCCCTTTATGCACTGCTGTATGTTGTTGCATCAGGTTTTCAGGGTGCCTTGATGGCTCCCACAGAGGTTCTCGCTGAACAGCATTTCCTGAGTATCAGCAAATTGGTTTCCGGCCTTGGAGTCAATGTGGATATTCTTACAGGGTCGCTGGGTAAAAAGGAAAAGGAACAATCCCTTCAATCGATTAAAAGCGGTATGACCGATATTGTGGTCGGCACCCATGCTCTGTTGGAGGATGATGTTGTTTTTAACCATCTAGGGTTGGTAGTTATCGATGAGCAGCACAGATTCGGGGTTCAACAGCGGGATCTCTTATTGAACAAGGCCGCAGCCCCTGATGTTTTGGTTATGACAGCTACCCCCATACCCCGCAGTTTAACTTTGACCGTTTACGGTGATCTTGATCTAACGATTATCAATGAACTGCCTCCAGGTAGAAAAAAAATAAAAACATTTTTTTTACCTGCTAAGGAAAAATCAAGGGTTTATAGCTTTGTTAGAAAAGAGTTGGAAGCGGGGCGTCAGGTCTATGTGGTTTGTCCCCTGATCCAGGAATCTGAGCATTTTGCTGTGGAAGCAGCAGTTAAAAGATATGAGGAGTTATGCCGGGAGTTTTCCGGTTTTAATGTGGGTCTTATTCATGGAAAATTGAAAATCGATGAAAAAGAGGGGGTAATGGATGCTTTTCGCAGGGGGGAGGTTGATCTCCTAGTAGCCACCTCAGTAATTGAAGTTGGGATTGATGTAACTAACGCCTCAGTGATCATAATTGAGGGAGTGGAGCGTTTCGGTCTGTCCCAACTCCACCAGTTAAGGGGACGGGTTGGGAGAGGGACCCAGGAGAGTTATTGTGTTTTGGTCGGCAATCCAAACACCAGGGAAGCCATAGAGCGCATCAAAATTATGGTAAACTGCCATGATGGTTTTCAGGTTGCTGAAAAGGATCTGGCATTAAGAGGGCCGGGAGAACTCCTTGGAATAAAACAACATGGTTATTCTGATTTTCGGGTAGTTGATATTATTAATGATCTGCCTCATTTTTTAAAAATGAAAAAATATAACTATCTTACCAAAATAGATCAACATGATTTGTGGGAAGAGATCAATTTCCGCTTTCCTTCATTATTTAATGTTTTAAAAATTTAATGTTTTTAAAAATATAACAAAATATATCCAAATAATAATAAAAAACCTCACTGAACCGAAGTGAGGTTTTTTTGGTTCGATCTTACTTGTATGTGATAAATGGTTTTTGCTCACAATGTTAATACAACGAAAAAAATTAAAGCAAACCTGCATAAATAAGGTGCTTATCGAAAATACTTACTAGGATAAAAAACTTTTAGATGTACATAATAAAAACACACAAGAAAGGAGGGATATAAATGGGCACAGGTCAAAAACGAAACAGACTCCTTGTTCCAGAGGCTAGCAAAGCAATGTATCAGTTCAAGTATGAAATGGCCCGTGAGGTGGGAGTAGAAAATCAGATCCAAGGGGATTATTGGGGGTATATTTCCTCCCGTGACTGCGGTGCTGTTGGTGGTGCTATGGTAAGGCATATGATACAAACCATTGAACAGCAAATTGCCCAGCAAGGAAACCCCTCCCAGACCATCGCGGCTACTAACACAAATACTCAGCCTAGCTAATTCAACATTACACGGAAAGGAGGCAAATAGAAATGGGTAGTGGACAAAAAAGGAACCAATTGTTAGTGCCTGAAGCCAATAAGGCTATGTACCAGTTCAAATATGAAATGGCCAATGAGGTCGGTATCGCAAATCAAATTCAGGGTGATTACTGGGGACATATATCTTCAAGGGATTGTGGAGCGGTCGGAGGCGCAATGGTCAGGCGCATGATTCAGCAGTACCAGCAGAGTCTTGCTAACCAGCAGCCCCAGACCACAACCACAATCCAGTAAAACAACTATCATGAATAAACCCATCACACCAGGCGGACATGAATATGTCCGCCATGATTTTTTATAAAATAAGAGCATCTAACTCTTCTCGTGGTACCCGGGGATGCAGAGCCATGGTAATTCCTCTGTTGATTGTCCGGCTTGCGTTTTCAATCAAGTCATCTATCTCCCTGGGAGTTACCACAAGTGAACCCTGAAATGGTTCCAAGACATCAGATATGGTTTCCTGAATATAAACCGGGTGCTGTTTGCCACGGGAAAATTTGTTGGCATAAGTTTCTAAAACAGCTCTGCCGATAACCGAGGCATTTACTACGGTCGGCACCCCAATAGCGATCACAGGAACACCCATAGTGTGGAAATTGATTTCAGCTCTTCTGTTGTTTACACCAGAACCAGGAGCGATACCGGTATCGCTGATCTGAATGGTTGTACCCAGCCGATTGATATTGGCTGCTGCTAAGGCGTCGATGGCAATAATCACATTGGGCTGGACCTTTTCTACAACCCCTCTGATAATTTCCGCTGTTTCGATACCTGTAATCCCCAACACACCTGGTGCTATAGCACATACTGACAGGTAGTTCTGTACGGCATCTGGCATGTGTTTGAAAAGATGACGGGTAACCAGTGTGTATTTAACAACAGATGGTCCCAGAGCATCAGGAGTTGCCTGCCAATTGCCCAAACCGATGATCAGAGCTGTTTCCTCACCTTTCAAATGGAGCAGGTTGCTGAGTTGCTGTGACAGAGCTTCTGCAACACTTAGTTGAACTTCAGGGGATTTGTATTTTAATTCAGGTGCCTCAATGGTGATATAAGTCCCTCGAGGTTTACCCATAACCTTTTCCGCAGCTTCATCCTCAATTTTAATTATTGTTATGCTGCCATAAGGAAAAGTTTGCTTATCCTCAATCACTCCAGCTATCTCCTGACCGGTTGCACCCCTCACCAGATCCCGTGTTTCCAAAGCCAGGTCCGTGTAATATTGTTCAGAGGAAAAATCGATGTTGTCCAACTTAAATCTCCTTTTAAACCTAATCTTTGCAGTTATTTTTATCAAATATTTAATATTTATACATCTTAATTTGTTTTGAAATGATTTGTTTCATAAGAAAAGGTTTTATAGCAATTTGTCGAATATAAAAATAGGTGAGGGTTATGGAATGGTTTATTGAATTAGATCAGGTAAACGATTTAGAGCAATTAAAGCAGTATTGTGTTCAGTGCCGTGACTGTGATCTTGGCAAAAATGGTTCACATGTGGTTTTCGGTGAAGGTAATCCTGCTGCCAAATTGATGTTTGTGGGTGAGGCTCCTGGAGCTGAGGAAGAGCGTCTGCAGCGACCATTTGTGGGTGCGGCAGGACAGCTGCTTGACAAAATATTAGGAGCAGTCGGAATTGTGCGAGAGGAGGTCTATATTACCAATATTGTTAAGTGCCGACCTCCTCAAAACCGTTTTCCGAAAAAAGAAGAGTCTGATCGGTGTTTTGTTTATCTAGCTCGTCAGATTGAACTGATTCAACCCAAACTGATCGTCTGCCTGGGAGCACTGGCAACTCGGTATCTGGTCCATCAAGAAGCTTCGGTAACGGCTGTGCGTGGGGAGGTTTTTGTTAAGGGTGGGATCCGGATTATTCCCACCTATCATCCGGCAGCTCTTCTAAGGGATCCCAGTAAGAAAAAACCTGTCTGGAGAGACTTTCAGTTGATTAATAGTTTTTATCAGGAGGTAATTGCAAAAAAAAAGCCGTAAGATCATTAACTTACGGCTTGATTTGCTCGCCATTGAGACGTACCTTCTGGTAACGATCTCAATGGCGTGGGAGAGGAGAAACTGGAGGAAGAGCTCATGGAGTAGAGCCTACTGCATTATGTGCTGCATTTATGCTGCCACATCATGTTTCGACTGCCCCCTCCATGAAGACCCTTTAGCCGTTTCTATTTTTACCTAATAATGATTTTTTATACATAAAAACAACAAAAATAATCAGGTATTTTATACCATATTATTAATAAATAAACACTTTTATTAGATAAATAAACGCTAATTGTAAATGATGGACAGTCAGGGTATAATTTTGTTATTAAGCAAAGTTTTACAGGTGATATGATGTCACAGCCGCGAGTGATCGGCGGAATTGCTAAAGGAAAACGTTTGAAAACCAGAAATGTAAAGCATCTCCGCCCTGCTACAGATTTTGTCAAAGAAGCTTTATTTAATATTTTAATGCTGTGTGTGCCGGGCAGCCGCTTTTTGGACCTGTTCGCAGGCACCGGCAGCATAGGTATTGAGGCTCTGAGCAGAGGTGCAGATAAGGTTTGTTTTGTAGAAAGGGATCCCCTAAACGTAAAACTGATAAAGGAAAATCTGCAGATTACAGGTTTTTCAGAACAGGCTGAGATATATACCAAGGATGTGTTTCAGGCGCTAAACCTAATACACCAAAAAGAATACCAGTTTGATATTATTTTTGTTGATCCCCCCTTTAGACAGGGTTTGTTAGTACCAACCGTAGAAAAGATTTGGGAACTAAGAATCCTTGCTGCTGGGGGCTGTATTATTACACGCAGTGCAAAAGGGGAAAAAAATCATTTTTCCAAACAGCCTCACAGGGAAGAGCGGTATGGTGACAGCATTTTGCATTTTTTCAAGTATAACTAATTATAAGAAAGGTGGGGTGAAATGAGAATTGCAGTTTACCCCGGCAGCTTTGATCCAATTACCTATGGACATCTGGATATCATTGAAAGGGCTGCTGATCTTTTTGACAGGGTTATTGTAGCAGTGAGCGTCAACAGCGGCAAAAAACCTCTTTTCTCCATTGAAGAACGGGTAGAAATGATCACCGCTGAGTGTCACCATATGAAAAATGTAGAAGTAAGGCATTTTCGCGGATTGCTGGTTGATTTTGCTGTTCAAAACAATGCCCGCTCCATTGTGCGTGGACTCCGTGCGGTTTCAGATTTCGAGTACGAATTTCAGATGGCTTTGACCAACCGCAAGCTTAACGCACAATTGGAGACCATCTTTTTGGTATCTCAACCTAACTACTCTTTTCTTAGTTCCAGTATTGTCAAGGAAATTGCCAGTCTCGGTGGGGATATCAGCGGTTTTGTTTCACAGAATGTGGCAAACAGACTGCATACCAAATATCATCAACGAAATAATGAGGGGTGAGGAGAATGGATTTGAATATTTTTAATGTTTTGGATGAACTCGAGGATATGGTGCAGAGCAGCAAAAAGGTACTGGGTAAGGTTCTCCTTGATGAAGAGGCACTGCTGGATTATGTTGATAAACTGAGAACCCTTCTCCCCGAAGAGGTCCACCAGGCTAAATGGTTGAACAAAGAAAGAGATCGCATGCTACAGGAAGCTCACCAAGAGGCGGAGAGGATTTTGAGCGATGCTCAAGCAGAGGTGAAGCGGTTGGCTGATGAAAGTGAGGTTGCAAAACTGGCAAGAGAAAATGCAGAAGAGATTATAGCGCAGGCAAAAAGCCTGGCCAAGGAGATAAAAGACGGAGCCACTGAATATGCTGATGAAATATTATGCAAATTGGAAAAAAACATCAGTCAAAGCTTATCAGTGATCGGACAGGCGCGAGAAGAGTTAAGTAAAATGAAATAGGATCAAGGGTTCTGATAAAAACGCGTTCAGCGGATGATGATGATCTTACGGATTTTAAAAAAAGATCTTCCTATGAGATAACATGCAGCCAAAATAGCGCTCAACATTAAAAAGATACCAGCCCAAACCAGTGGGGGAATGCCAATTCCAGTGCTGGTTGGTACTGCCAGCATCTCCTGCAGAGGCAGACGGTAAACCAAAATAGTGATCAACATGGCCAGTGGTATTTGCAACAATCTGGTCAGGTAATACTTTTTTACTTTTAGATCACTGTCTGCTAACATGCCGGTTACTTGTGCCTGGATGGCCAGCCCATTCCAGGCTAGCAGTGCTTCTATAGTCACCAGTTGGGTGAGTAATCCGGCTGAACTGCTGCTTATTGCCTGGATACCGATGGTAATTTCAAAAAAACCCATAAAAATTCCCTCAAGCAGTGTTCTGTCAATATCCAAGAATTGGGTCAGTGGTTGAAACAAATTGAGCAATAGGGAAAAGAACCCTGCTGCTCGCAGTATGCCGGCAAGAACTGAGAAAAAAGTGATAAAACCCCCAATGGTCAGGATGGTGATGCAGGCATTACGTATAGTATCCCCAAACAGCTTGCCAAATCCCATATTTTTAAGTTCTGTTTGAGCGATAAAGGCATGTAAAGCTTTTTTAAAAACATGCCTTTTTTCCGTATATCCTGCGGGAGGAGAAAAAGATTTCAGTATCAGACCGCAGATGAAGTTAGAAAGGTAATGAATAGCGGCAATTAAGGGGCCCAAAGCTGGATTTTGGTACATCCCGATACCTACAGCACCTATCATAAAAAGCGGGCTGGCATTACTGGTAAAGGATAGAAGGCGTTCTCCCTCATTTCTATTGCACAGACCAGCTTGACGGAGTCTGCAGGTCAGAATGGCACAGAGGGGAAAACCGGAGAGGTAACTAACAGCCATGATAAAACCGCTGCAGCCGGGCAGGTTGAAAAGAGGTCTCATGGCCGGTTCCAGCAGTGTGCCCAAAAAGGCAACAAAACCCAGTTTCATCAAAAGCTCAGCTATAATAAAAAAAGGAAGCAGGCTGGGAAAGACGATTTCCCACCAGGTATTCAAACCCCGTCGGGCTGCTTCAAAGGAGGCCGAGGGGTAAGAGATCACTCCCAGGGCATAAAGGAGACAAAGCACACTGAAAAATCCAGGGGCAATCATTGATTTATGATGTTTTAGCTTGAAAATTAACCCGGGAATCATTGAATTACCTCTTTTTTTTTCAATAAAAAAGTTTGTCTCGGAAGGATTATATATACTTGATGTAGAAATTATAACCAGGTTCCCCTTGTTTAGCCGCTTATTGTAAATGCACAATCCTGTTTGCTGCTGTTTAATTGCTAATAAAAGAGATATCCTAATAGGGATTAGCATAAGAGGGGGATGATTTATTTTCGGGGGTATCCATTGCTCTGGCCAAGAGCAAGGAGGTATTTGAAAAAAAGTATTTGGGAGGGAAAAAGAATGGCTGTAGTGGCACCACAAAATCCGATTATGGAAGGTGTCTGGTCAAAAGCCCGTCAGGGGCAAAAGACTATTGTTTTGCCGGAAACAGAAGATGAACGTACTCTAGTTGCCGCTGAGATGATCGAAAAGGCAAATTTAGGAAAGATTGTTCTACTAGGAGACAAAGATGACCTGAACAGGAGAGCAAAAGAAGCAGGGGCTAATATTGATAACCTTTCTATCATTGATCCAGCAAAGTCTGACAAGTTCGATTTCTATGCTGAAAAATTTTTTGAGATCAGAAAGGGAAAAGTAGCTTCCATTGATGATGCCAGAAAAATTCTTGAAAATTACCTTTATTTCGGAGCAATGATGGTTAAGCTTGATGATGCAGATGGTATGGTCGCAGGCGCTGCTAATACCACAGCAGATGTTTTAAGACCTGCCTTTCAAATCATCAAAACTGCACCGGGAATTTCTCTTGTATCAGCATATTTTGCCATGATTGTTCCTGATTGTGAATATGGTGAGAACGGTTTCTTCCTCTATGCTGATTCAGGCGGCCATCCCAACCCGACTGCCGAAGAACTAGCCGATATAGCTATCACCACCTGTGAGACAATCCAAAATATCTTTGGTGTTGAAAAAGCTTATGCAGCTATGCTTTCCTATTCAACCAAGGGTAGTGCCAAACACCCAATTGTGGATAAGGTTATTGAAGCCACAAAGATTGCTAACCAAAAGAGACCTGACCTGGCAATTGATGGCGAACTGCAGGGAGATGCTGCAATTGTGCCTCAAATCGGAGCGAAAAAGGCTCCAGGCAGTGCTGTGGCAGGAAAGGCCAACTGCTTGATTTTCCCTGACTTAAATTGCGGGAATATTGCCTATAAGTTAACAGAACGCCTGGCCAAAGCTGAGGCATATGGACCTCTGCTTCAGGGCTTGGACAAACCGGTTAATGATCTTTCTCGGGGTTGTAAGCCTACAGATATCGTCAATGTTGCCGCCATTGTAGCAGTGAAGGCAATGGTGCCTTATGGAAAAAGAGATTAAGGGGGGCCTTTAAATGAAAATACTTGTTTTGAATTGCGGGAGTTCTTCTGCTAAATATATGGTCTATGACTGGGATGAGAAAAATATCATGTGCAAAGGCATCGTGGAGCGGGTGACCATCGGCGGTTCCTTCTGTAAACATGAAGTTACAGGGAAAGACGAGATTAAGATCGATAAAGAGTGCCCTACTCATAAAGAAGCTGTCGAACTTATTCTTGAACTTTTGGTTAGCCCGGAACACGGTGTTTTAAAAGATGTTAAAGAGATCAATGCTGTGGGACACAGGGTGGTTCACGGAGGAGAAAGGTTTGCCAAATCGGTTATCATTGATGATGAGGTGCTAAATTCCTTCAAGGAAATCCAGGACTTAGCACCGCTGCACAACCCGGCTAACATCCTGGGAATCGAAGCAGCGATGAGCATTTTGCCCAATGTGCCGCATATGGCTGTTATGGACACTGCCTGGCATCAGACCATGAAACCGGCACAGTTTATGTATGCCATTCCCTATGAATGGTATGAAAAATATAAGGTGCGCCGCTATGGTTTCCACGGTACATCACTGCTTTATGTAGCCAAGAGGGCTGCAGTATTGCTGGGCAAGGACCCATTTGATGTGAATTTGATCCTCCTCCATGTGGGGAACGGTGTCAGTGCCAATGCTGTAAAGAAAGGGGTTTCCTTCGATACCAGTATGGGCTTTACCCCTCTGGAGGGTTTGGTCATGGGCACCCGGGCCGGAGACCATGATGCTGCTCTTGGTTATTATATGATGCAGAAGTTGGGTTTAACTGCAAAGGATATGGAAACAATCTTTAACAAGAAGAGCGGTTTATTGGGAGTCACCGGTCAATACACTGACCGGCGGGATGTTCTGGAGGCTATGAAGAAGGGTGACCAAAAAGCAGAACTGGCCTTTGAGATGGAGTGCTACCGGCTTAAGAAATATATAGGTGCTTATGCTGCAGCTCTGGGTGGTGTTGATGCCATTGTCTGGACTGCAGGTGTTGGTGAGATGTCACCTGATATTAGAGCCCGTGCTATGGAAGGTTTGGAATTTATGGGCATCAAATTTGATCCGGAGAAAAACAGTGTGGCCTGCACCAGAAACTCTGAGTCTGATATTTCTGCTGCTGACTCCAAAGTGAAAATCTTTGTTATTCCCACAGATGAAGAATTGGTGTTTGTGGAGGATGTAGTGGCACTACTGGAAAACAGATATGATGTTCATACCAACTTTAAGTATTCTTTCGAAGATCCAGGGTATAGGAATGCTATGCGTGATGAGCAGTTTGCCAAAGAGTTAGAAAAGAAACCGGAAAAAGCAAAAGCTGTAGCTAAGATTCCGGGTTGATCCCTGATCTCCAGCTGTTAAAAAGGGGGAGGTTTATCAACCTTCCCTTTTTTGTTGACATTATCCTCTGCCCTTGGTTATAATTTGGATTGTTATCAGAGGTGATAGCTTTGATCATTGATGTAAGTGATATCAGAAAGAATAAAGGAAACAGTGAGAGCTTTCAAGGGAGTTTCCCTGATCTTCATCTGGATATGTCAGATCAGGATACTGGCTTTTACGATCTTCAAGTGAATTGTGAAGCCACAAACACAGGTGAGGGGATCCATGTACAGGGAGAGATCACAGGAAAATTAGATCTTAGCTGTAGCCTATGTTTAAACAGGTTTACAGTCGATCTTAAGGCGCCTTTCGCGGAAGAGTTTTACCGTGAAGGAGAGAGCGTACCTGAGGATCTAGAAGACCCGGTACAGTTCTACCATGGTGAAGAAATTGACCTCTCTGACACCATCAAAGAGAATCTTGTCTTGACCTTACCAATGAAGCCGTTGTGCAGACCGGATTGCAGAGGGTTATGTCCTCACTGTGGTTGTGATCGAAACATTCAGCAGTGCAGTTGTAAAGATGAACAGGTGGACCCGCGCCTCGCTGTACTGGGTGACCTCTTAAAGGATTTTGATTTAGAAAATAAATAAAATAAAGTGGGGGATAATACAAATGGCTGTACCGAAAAGAAAAACATCTAAATCTCGGAAAAATAAACGGAGATCGGCAATTAAGCTTACAGGACCTACAATCGTAGACTGTCCGCATTGCCATGAACCCAAAAGAGCCCATGCGGTTTGTGAGCACTGTGGTTACTACGGAGATAAACAAGTTATTAACAAGGCCTAATCAACAGATGAAAAAAGGACAAGGGGCTAAAAAGACCCTGCTTGTCCTTTTTTTATAGGAGGCGAGGAGTTTGAGGATCGCTGTTGATGTCATGGGTGGTGATTATGCTCCTGGAGAAATTGTGAAAGGATCAGTTGATGCGGTAATCAATGATGGGATCGAAGTGGTTTTGGTTGGTGAGGAAGAACAGGTGAGAAATGAGTTAATAAAATATGATTTTCCTGATCATCTGATCTCAGTGGTGAATGCCGGCGAAACAATAGAGATGGATGAACATCCGGCCAAAGCGGTACGGCGGAAAAAGGATGCTTCACTTGTTGTGGCAACCAGGCTGGTGAAAAATGGAGAGGCAGCAGCTCTTCTTTCTGCCGGAAACACAGGTGCACAAATGGCAGCAGCACTTTTTGAGTTAGGCCGTTTTCCAGGAGTAGAGCGTCCAGGTATTGCTACAGTACTGCCTTCTCCCCAAGGGCCAAAGGTATTAATTGATTCAGGGGCAAATGTTGATGCCAAAGCTGAGCATTTGGTTTGCTTTGCCTATTTAGGCAGTGCTTTTGCCGAAGGGGTACTGGGTATCAGCGAGCCCCGGGTTGCACTGCTCAATATAGGCTCTGAGTCCAGCAAAGGGAATGACCTGGTTGTTAAAGCTTACCAGCTTCTGCAGGGAACTGATAAGCTATATTTCAAAGGTAATATTGAAAGCAGAGATTTAATGGCTGCAGATGTTGATGTGATTGTTTGTGATGGTTTTGTGGGCAATATTACCCTAAAAGCGGTAGAGGGTATTGCAGCGGTTTTGATGGCCATGATAAAAGATGAGTTAACCCGTAACCCACTGCGCCTTTTAGGGGGGGCTTTGGTCAAACCCGGGTTCATCGAGATCAGAAAAAAGCTGGATTACAACGAATACGGTGGTGCTCCTTTATTAGGTGTAAAGGGACTGAGCATAATCTGCCATGGGAGTTCCCGTGCACGAGCCATCAAAAATGCCATACGCTATGCCCGCCAAGCAGCAGAAAGCAATTTATTGGGGTTAATAGAGCAGAAACTGGAAGGGATTATTTAAGAAATAAGAGAAAGGTTCTTGACAATTAATTTTGACTTATTAAAATGTTTTTAGTAAATTTTGCTCATACTTATAGTGGCGGACACGGGGGAGGTGATGTAGATGAGTAGTATGAACGGACAGGGTATTTTAGAAAAAGTAAAAGCCATCATCACCGAACAGCTGGGTGTTGAGGGAGAAGAAATAACCGAAAGCACATCCTTTGAAGATTTGAATGCAGATTCACTGGATGTTGTGGAGCTGATTATGGCTTTCGAAGAGGAATTCGATCTGGAGATATCAGATGAAGAGGCGGAAAAAATTAAAACCGTCGGGGATGTAGTGGATTATATTAGGGATCGCCAATAAGCGTTTTTGCGTCCGATGGAACAGCTTTGGCGGAGGACTATCTGGAGGCATGATCATTGGATCCCAGAATTGATCAATTACAAAAGAAGATCGATGTCTATTTCAAACAGCCGGAACTGCTGAGGACAGCTGTAACTCATCCTTCTTATTTGGCAGAGCATCCAGATGAAAAACAGCACAACCAGAGGTTGGAGTTTTTGGGTGATGCTATTTTAGGTGCAGCTGTGGCTTACTATCTTTATAATAACTTCCCCGATGCAGCAGAAGGAAGTTTGACCAAAATAAGAGCTGCAGTTGTTTGTGAGCCATCTCTGGCCAATCTAGCTCAAAAAATAGGGTTGGGAGAGCACCTTCAGCTGGGACGGGGGGAGGATCTCTCCGGAGGCAGGAAACGTCCTTCTATTTTGGCTGATGCTTTTGAAGCTTTGACTGCAGCAATTTATCTGGATCAGGGTTGGGAAAAGACCTGTGATTTTTTATGGAAGCACTTCAGAGAAGAAATTGAAAAAGCTGTCCAGGGTGTTTCCAGGGATTATAAATCCATGCTGCAGGAACTTGTTCAACGCAATGGCAGGGAAAAGGTAACTTACCGTTTGCTGTCTGAATCAGGGCCTGATCATGATAAACTCTTTATTTCAGGTGTTTTTATAGACAACAGAATGTTGGGCAAAGGCAGTGGAAAATCAAAAAAAGAGTCTGAACAACGAGCGGCACAGGCTGCTGTAGAACTTTTAAGAGAAAAGGATGTAGAAAGGGATATTTCACTAACACAATCCCTCATTAAGAAGGAATTCATGTGATTGAGGTAGAATATACTAATCGAGTTCCAATACCTCAAACACTGCAGAAAAAGGGGGAAATGTGGTGGAAGTGCTCAAAGTTTCAGCCCAATCAAGTCCTAAATCAGTGGCCGGTGCTCTTACTGCGATTTTGAGAGAAAACGGTTTTGCAGAAGTGCAAGCAGTTGGTGCGGGTGCTGTTAACCAGGCGGTTAAGGCTATCGCTATTACCCGTGGTTTTATTGCACCCAACGGGGTTGATTTAGTTACAATACCTGCTTTCGTTGAGATCAATATCGATGGTGAAGAGCGGACAGCAATTAAGTTTATTGTTGAGCCTAGGTAAGGTTGTTAGTGGTGTACCTCAAGCGCTTAGAGATTCAAGGTTTTAAGTCTTTTGCAGAACGTGTAGTTATTGAGTTTGATAAGGGTATAACAGTTATAGTTGGCCCTAATGGGTGTGGAAAAAGCAATCTTACAGATGCTGTTAAATGGGTATTGGGTGAACAGAGTGCCCGCTCTCTTAGAGGGTACCGTATGGATGATGTTATATTTTCTGGGACTTCCAGACGGAGGCCTCTAGGAATGGCTGAGGTATCGTTAACTTTTGACAACAGTGATCAGACATTACCATTACCTTATCAAGAAGTTAACATAACAAGGCGTGTTTTCAAGTCCGGAGAAGGAGAATACCTTATTAATAAAAATGTATGCCGCTTGCGCGATATCCAGGAGCTTTTTGCTCAGTGTGGTATTAGCCGTGCGGCTTTTTCTATTACCTCTCAGGGTAAGATCGATGAATTTATTATGGTGCCTCCCCAGGAAAGAAGGATTTTTCTCGAAGATATTGCCGGGGTGCGCAGTTACCGCCAGCGTAAAAATGAGGCTCTCCGTAAACTACAGGAGACTGAAGATTCCTTGGTTCGGATCCGGGATCTGCTGACAGAATTAGAAATGAGGCGCGTTCCGTTACAACAACAAGCTGAGATGGCGGAACAGTACCAGCGATTATTAACGTTATGCAAAGTTGTGGAAGAACGCCTGTTGGAAGGGCAGCTGGCCGGGATAAGTCACAAGGAAGAGTTGTTGCTGGATGAATGTGAAAAACTCAAGTCTTCTCTCCTGTTTTTAGAGGGCGGTTTTACACTTCTGGAAAAAGATCTGGAAGATTTTAAGCTGGGCCTGGCTGCCAGGAGAAAGGGTATTGAGCAGCAGGACAATAAACTGGATGAGCTGGGAAAAGTCTTTCAGGAAGTCAATGCTGATTATGTGCGTTTGGAGGAAAAGTTGGTCTCCTGTGAGAACAGGAAAAAGGAACTAAAGGCCAGACTATCGGTTATTTTGGAGAGAAAAAAGGAAACAAAAGAAGAGTTGGCGGAAGTGGAGGCAGCTTGTGTAAGGTTGCGGGATCTGCAGTTGGATGCTCAGCAGAAATTGACTGGTTTAGAGGAGGAAAAAAGAGCCTGGGAAGAACAGAAGAAGCTGACAAACAAAAGCTGGGAAGATATAGATCAGGAGATCTTTGATATACTCCACCGGAAGACTTCACTGGTCAGTGAGGTACGGGTGCTCAAAAACAAAAAAGAGGTCTTGGCTCGCCAGCAGGAATCCATAAATAAGAAGAACGTAGCAGCAATAGCGCAGCTTGAAGAACTTCAGAAAAATATCCAAACAGTTGAGGAAAAGTGCAGAGGATATGAAGCACTTTTGGCTGGAAAAAATGCTGAATTGGCAAAAGAAGAGAATCGCCTGGAGTCTTTGACAAGGGAACAGGAAAATCTATCTGCTCAGCTTAATTCCCTATCACAACAGATTAATAGGGATCAGGAGCGCTTCAGAATATTGAAAGACGCGGAAAACCATCAAGAGGGTTATCAGCAAGGGGTCAGAAAGATTCTGCAGGCAACAGCTGCAGGGGTTAGGTTTAATGGGGAACTGCTCGTTCTGGTAGAGGAGTTGCTGCAGATCGACCCCACATATGGCGTAGCTTTGGATGCTGCTTTAGGGCGTGCTGCCCATCACTTTATCTGTGACACTCCCCAGGCTGCCCAGGAAGCTATTGCTTTTCTCAAAAAAGAGAAGGGGGGAAGAGCGAGTTTTTTCCCGCTCAGCGCACTGCGATACTGGTCTTCACCGGTGAAAGGGAAGATAGAAACGGTGAATGGTTTTATCGGCAGGATGGCAGATCTAATTACCTGTAAAAATTGGTACAGAAAGCTAGTTGAATACTTGTTGGGTAGGACTTATCTCGTCGACAATTTGCAAAATGCCAGTATTTTTGCAGAGAAGAATAAATATCAGTATCGAGTGGTAACACTGCAGGGGGATTTGATCCAATCCGGAGGCCTGTTTACAGGAGGTGCTTCAAAATCCCGTTATCCCACTACCCGTGGGCGTAAGCAGGAACTGGCTCAGCTGGAGGTAAAAATGCTGAAATGCCGCCGGGAATATTCTCAATATGATGAGCGAAACAAAAAACTGCAGGCCGAGCGGGAGGCAGTTAAGAACAGGATTCAAGAGATCCGGGAAAACTGTAAACGTTCAGAGGATGCCATGAGGGATAATCAGCATCAACTAAGCATCTGGACTCAGGAACTGAAAAAACTCCAGGATTTTATTGAGAACTGCCGGTTGGAAAGTGAAGAATTGCGGTACCACCAGCAGGAATTAAACCGGCAGCTAAGTGAGCTGGAAAAGGATTTGGAATTGGTCAGTGCCAGAGAACGAGAGGTGGAAACTAAGAGGGCTGATTTAGAAAAGATCCGTCAGGGTTCTGAGGAGAAAACCCAGGATATTATGTCCAAGCTCTCAAAAGCCCAGGTTTCTTTCAGTACCTTAACCCAGGATCTGAAACATCAGGAACAGAAAAAGGAGCAGATCAAGCAGTTGCTGGAACTGCGGGAGCAGGAATTCAAGAAAGTAGAAAATGATCTACATGTCTTGAAGGATGAGATAAGTGGTATTTTGGAGCGGAAGGATCACCTACAGCAGCAGTTGGCTGCTTTAACAAAACGAAAAAATGAAATAAATGAAACAATTGTTTTTCGCAAAAAACAGGTGGCTGCTTGGGAGAGGTATATCAACGCTCGAGAAAGAAGATTCCTTAAAATAAAAGAGATTTTAATGAAATCAAAACAGCGGCTTCAGAACAACAGTATTAAACTGCAGCACTTAAGAGAACAGAGGGATGAGATCTTCATAAAAGCTGCAGAAGACAATCTGAGATTGGATCAGGATAACCCAAAAACCCTCAATCGCAGGGAAGAGTACGAGTTGAAAGAAAAAGTGATCCTTTTGAAAAAGGAAATGACAGATTTAGGTGAGATCAATTTTGCTGCACCTGGAGAGTACTTAGAAATAAATGAGCGGATCGACAACATTAAACAGCAGATTACCGATCTGGAGGAAGGGAAACGCTCATTGACCAAAATGATTGCGGATTTTGACCGGGTGGCGGCTGCAAAATTTAAGAAAACTTATCAGGAGGTAAGGTCAAATTTTCAAGAAATATATCATCTGCTCAGTAACGGTGGAGAGGCAGATCTCACACTGACTGATAAGAATGATATGCTGGAAACCGGTATTGACATTTGTGTTGTCCCCCGGGGCAAAAAGCCGCGGTATCTTTCCCTGCTTTCCGGAGGGGAGAAAGCGCTTACAGGGATTTCATTCCTGTTTGCTATGTTGCAATCAAATCCCAGTCCTTTTTATCTGTTGGATGAGATTGATGCATTTCTCGATGAAGCAAATTTGATTCGTTTTGCCAATTTTTTGCGAAAGTGGAGTGCCGGTCACCAGTTGATTTTAATCTCACATCGCTATCATACCATGGAGATTGCCGATCATCTCTTTGGAGTAACCATGTATGAGCCAGGGGTATCAAAAATAGTGTCTGTTGAGCTAAGTGAATACGCTCCTGAAAACGAAGAACAGTACATATCCTGATTTTTCCCTTCAATGCCTGGGTATCAAGGAGCGTTAAATGACATCTTATGGTACAATAGGTTTGAACTTAAAAAATAAGGTTGTGATGGAAATGGTTGCTTTTTTCAGTAAATTTAAAGAAACACTGAACAAGACACGCCAGAATTTTGTCTCCAAAGTAACAGAGCTAGTAGCAATACGGAAAAAGATTGATGAAGAGTTTTATGAGGAACTGGAGGATATCCTTCTTCAGGCAGATGTGGGGGTTGCTGCAACCTGTCGTCTGATAGAGGAGATCCGCCAGGAGGTTAAAAAGAAAAAACTCAGTGACACAGATGGTGTGCGTGATCTGCTCCAAGAGAAGATGAAGGAGTTGTTAGGGGAAAACGCACCTTTAAACTTGAGTTCTGATTCGCCGACCGTTGTTCTTTTCGTCGGGGTCAACGGTGTTGGCAAAACCACATCCATCGGAAAATTGGCTTATCGGATGAAAAATGAGGGACGTGAGGTGCTTTTAGTGGCCGCAGATACATTCCGGGCTGCTGCTATTGAGCAACTGGAGATCTGGGGAAAAAGGACAGATTGCGGAGTTATCAAACAACAGACAGGTTCGGACCCGGCTGCTGTGGTCTATGATGCACTACAGGCCGCCAAAAAAAGAGGGGTTGATGTGGTGCTCATTGATACAGCAGGCCGTTTGCACACAAAATACAATCTTATGGAGGAACTGCGCAAAATTAAAAGGGTAATTACCAGAGAGATACCTGAAGCCCCTCATGAGGTTTTGCTGGTGGTTGATGCTGCCACAGGTCAGAACGCTATACGTCAGGCTGAAATATTCAAGGACACCACAGGAATCACCGGTGTTGTTTTGACCAAACTTGATGGCACGGCAAAAGGGGGCATTGTATTGGCCATTTCCGAAGAGATGGGGATTCCGGTCAAAATGGTCGGTACAGGGGAGGGCCTTGATGACCTGAAAGATTTTGACAGTGCTGAGTTTGTGGATGCACTTTTTGCTGAGGAGGGTGTGGAGTGAAGGCAGGAATTATTGGTGGGACAGGTTTTTATGACCCCGGATTTTTGGAGAAGGAAAGGGATCTGCTGGTCCCAACACCCTATGGGGATGTTGTTTTAAAAGCCGGTTATTATCAAAACAGGGAGGTTCTTTTTTTACCCCGGCATGGGGAACAGCATTCAGTTCCTCCTCATCTGGTGAACTACCGGGCAAATATATGGGCATTGCATGAGGCAGGTGCAGATTTTGTTCTGGCGACTGCGGCGGTTGGCTCACTGAATCAGGAGATGCATCCTGGGGAGATTGTTCTGGTGGATCAGTTTCTGGATTTCACCAAGTGCCGTCCCTTGACCTTTTATGAGGGTGGGGATGATGGTGTGCTCCATGTCGATGTTACCCATCCCTACTGTCCGAATCTTCGCAGGCACATAGCCGAAAAAGCAGCAGAACTTCAGATTCGGGTTCATGAGAAAGGCACTTATGTCTGCACAGAGGGTCCCCGCTATGAAACAGCTGCTGAAATACGCATGTTCCATATGATGGGGGGAGATGTGGTGGGGATGACCAGTGTGCCTGAGGTTGTTCTCGCCAGGGAAGCTGGGCTTTGTTATGCAGCTCTGGCTCTGGTCACCAACTATGCTGCCGGTATATCACCTACATCTCTGTCACATCGTGAGGTTATTGAAGTTATGAGCAGGTCACAGGATGCTCTGCGCAATCTGATCTATAGCTCCCTTGCCTCCCTTTCTGAAACACGCAGTTGTGCATGTGCCAGTGCTGCAGCAGAACTGGGATCCCTTGGTTTGAAAAAGAACGATTAGCTAAACAAATGAAGGAGCGATCATTGGTAATGGATGTTTTACGCTGGGAAAACCGGCAGCTTCTACTTCTTGATCAGACCCTGCTTCCTCACCGAACAGAATATCTCACTTGTACCCATTATCGGGATGTTGCAGAGGCAATATCCCTTCTCCGAGTCAGGGGAGCACCTGCGATCGGTGTAGCGGCAGCCTACGGTTATGCGCTGGCTGCCTTTAACTATCAGGAGGATAGAGGGGGATCACTGGAAGACTATCTAAAAAAGGCAACCCGGGAACTGGGAGATACAAGATCAACAGCAGTGAATCTGCGCTGGGCACTGGAGCAGATGGACAGGGCTTACCGAACAGTGAAGGATAAACCTTTGGATGAAGTGAGAGAACATCTACTTGAAGCTGCCAGGGGAATACACATGGATGAGCTGAGGCTGGAAAAGAGGATAGCTGATTTTGGTTCATCCCTGATCCCTAAGAGAGCGCGCATCCTGACTTACTGTAACACCGGAGCTCTGGCCACAGCAGGTTGGGGCACCGCTTTAGGGATTGTGCGGACTGCCCATGATCAGGGGAAAGATATAGAGGTTTATGTTTCAGAAACCCGGCCGGTTCTGCAGGGAGCACGCCTGACCGCATGGGAATTGCAGCAGGCGGGGATACCATACAAACTGATTACAGATAATATGGCCGGTTATTTGTTTCGTCAGAATGAAGTGGATCTGGTACTCTTGGGAGCGGATCGCATCGCAGCCAATGGGGATTTCGCTAACAAAATCGGCACCTATAATTTGGCTGTTCTGGCTAATTTCCATGACTGTCCCTTTTATGTGGCAGCACCCTCTTCTACTATCGACTTGAAGATTGATACAGGAGAAGAGATCCCTATCGAAATGCGGGACCCTCAGGAGGTGCGTACGGTACGCGGCCATCTGATCACTATAGAAGGCTGCCCTGTGCTCAACCCCTCTTTTGATGTGACTCCTCATCAACTGGTTTCTGCATTTATCACTGAAAAGGGTGTTATCAAACCCCCATATGATCTGGTAAAAATCTTTGCTGAGGAAGGTGCAGACAGGTGATTATACCGGAAGAAAAAGTGTATGCGGTTTTGGATACCGGCAGGGAGATGGTGAGTTCAGGTCTAGTTGCCGGCACCTGGGGAAACATCAGTGTGCGCCTATCTGATCAGACCCTTTTGATCACTCCCAGTGGTGTACCTTATACAGAACTTGAGGCAGATGATTTGGTTGTGGTCAACCTGGATGGGGAAGTGGTAAAGGGCAGGTTAAAACCCTCATCTGAAACCAGAATGCATACAGCCATCTATAGGCAGCGGCAGGATGTGATGGGTATTGTACATACACACAGCCCCTATGCCTCGGTTTTTGCTGTTACCCATAAGTGTCTTCCGCCTGTGATGGAGGAAATGGCCATGCTGTTGGGGGGAGCAGTACAGGTTGCCCCTTACCGGCCTGCAGGAAGCGCAGAGCTTGCTGCTGCAGCAGTGGAGGCACTGGCAGACCGGTCTGCTGTTTTTTTGGCCAACCACGGAGTGGTAGGGGTTGGGCCTTCCCTTGAGGAAGCCCTTTTGGTCTGCCGGATTGTGGAGAAGGGGGCACTTGTTTATCTGTTATCACAGCTGACAGGCACTCCCCAGCTGATTGAAGAAGATCAGGTGCGGGAACTGCGCAGGAATTATCTGGAGTATTATGGTCAAAGAAAGGTTTGATTGCAATGAAAATCTTGATCAAAGGGTGTTATCTGCTGCAAGAGGGAGACACTGATCTGTCACTTTGTGATGTTGCTATTCAGGGAAATCGCTTAATTCAGGTGGGGCAGGCTGGGAAATTACCAGCAGATTGGCAGCCTGACCGGGTAATCGAAGGGAAGGATTTTCTATGTCTGCCCGGCTTTGTGAACTGCCATACCCATGCAGCGATGACCCTGCTCCGCAGTTATGCTGATGACCTTCCCCTGATGCACTGGTTGGAAAAGAAGATATGGCCGATGGAGGCCCGCTTGACCGAGGATGATGTTTACTGGGGGACTATGCTGGCTCTGTTGGAAATGATCCAATCAGGGACCACCACATTCTGTGATATGTATTTTTTCATGGACCGGGTGGCAGAAGCTGTTGAAGAAAGCGGTATGCGGGCTTGCCTTTCCCGCGGTTTGATCGGCACAGGTCCAGAAGCTGAATCAGGGTTGGACGAGAGCAGGGAATTCATAAAGAAATGGCAGGGAGCAGCAGATGGCAGAATAACGGTATGGCTTGGCCCTCATGCACCTTACACCTGCGCTCCCGATTACCTGGATAAGGTGCTGGCCCTGGCTCAGGATTACAGTGCAGGGCTTCATATTCACGTAGCTGAAACCAGAGATGAAATAGCTCAGATTAAAGGCCTTTACGGGAAAACACCTGTGAAGTACTTATTTGACTGTGGGCTTTTTCAGTTTCCTACGATAGCAGCTCATTGTGTGCACCTGACCAGCAGGGATATTTGTATTCTGGCTGAGACAGGAGTTGCTGTTGCCCACAATCCGGAGAGCAATATGAAACTGGCCAGTGGTATCGCTCCCATCCCTCAACTGCTGGCAGCAGGTGTGACAGTAGGGCTTGGGACCGATGGTGCGTCAAGCAACAATAACCTGGATATGCTGGAGGAGATGCGCACAGCAGCACTGCTCCATAAGGTCAATGAAGAGGATCCCATGGCTCTTCCTGCCCTTCAGGCATTGAAAATGGCTACCAGTGAAGGTGCCAGAGCTTTGAGGCTGGAGGAGGTAGGCTCTCTCAAGCCTGGTTACAAAGCAGATTTGATTTTGATCGATCTGAATAAACCCCATTTGTACCCCCGTCATAATCTGGCAGCCCATATGGTTTATGCTGCCCAGTCAGCTGATGTGGATACAGTGATTATCGATGGTCGTATAGTGATGGAGAATAAAAAGGTCTTGACCATAGATAGGGAGCGGGTTTTCCAAGAGGTTGAGGAGCGTGTTCAACGCCTGCTTTCTGAGGTGAAATGATCTGTTTGACAGCATGAGCAACATCAATTAAAATACTGTCAAGGTGATTACTTTGACAGACGGGAAGCAATTGATCCTGGGGAAATTTGAACGGATGGCTTTGCTGTCAGATTTTTATGGTAATTTGCTGACAGAAAGACAACAGGAAGTTATCAGGTTTTATTATGAGCAGGACCTGTCGCTCGGTGAAATTGCGGAACACCTCAAGATCAGCAGACAGGCAGTCCATGATATCCTCAAGCGGGCTGAAAGGGCCTTGGAGCACTATGAACAAAAGCTCAGACTTCTTGATAGTTTCCTGAAAGAGAAAGGTGTTTGTGACCCGCAGGAAGGGAGGTAGGATTATATGTTTCAAGGCTTGGCAGAAAAGCTGCAGGAAACATTTAAGAAGCTGCGCGGAAAGGGAAAACTGACCGAAGCTGATCTCAATACAGCCCTGCGAGAGGTAAGATTTGCTCTGCTGGAAGCTGATGTCAGCTTACCTGTTGTCAAAGAGTTTATCAAGCGTGTCCGGGAGCGCAGCCTGGGTGTAGAGGTTTTAGAAAGCCTTACTCCAGCTCAACAGGTAATCAAGATCGTCAATGATGAACTTACAGCTTTGATGGGGGACACCAATACCAGTGTTAATTTCAGCAGTTCTGGGCCCACCGTCTTTATGCTGGTTGGGCTCCAGGGTGGGGGCAAAACCACTACTGCAGGAAAATTGGCTCTCTATTATAAAAAACAGGGGAAACAGCCCCTTTTGGTGGGAGCAGATGTTTATCGTCCTGCGGCTATCAAGCAGTTAGAGCTTTTAGCCAAGCAGATCTCTGTTTCCTTTTTTTCACTGGGTGAGGGGAGTTCACCTGTGGCTATTGCCAGGGATGCTGTTGAGTATTCCTTGAAGAACGGTAATGACCTGGTCATCATCGATACTGCAGGCAGACTGCATATTGACACAGAACTGATGGAAGAACTGCAGGAGATGAAAAGTGCTGTATCCCCTCATGAGCTTTTTCTTGTTGTTGATGCTATGACCGGCCAGGATGCTGTCAATATCGCCCAATCATTCCATGAGGAGTTGGGTTTGACTGGCTTGATACTGACCAAACTGGATGGTGACACCCGGGGTGGGGCAGCTATCTCAGTCAGACAGGTGACCGGTTGTCCCATCAAATTTGCCGGTACGGGAGAGAAGTTGGATGCTCTGGATCCCTTCCACCCGGACAGAATGGCAGCCCGCATCCTGGGGATGGGTGATGTGTTAAGCCTGATCGAAAAGGCACAGGCCAGCTTCGACCTTGAAAAAGCAAAAGAACTGGAACAAAAGCTGCGCAAACAGGAGTTTACACTGGAGGATTTTTTAGAGCAGATCAAGCAGGTGCGTTCCATGGGGCCCTTGGATCAGGTGCTGGGAATGATCCCCGGATTGGGCGGAGCCAAGCAACTGCGTAAGCTCCAGGATGAGGTGGATGAAAAAGAATTTGTCTATATGGAGGCTATCATCAACTCTATGACGCCACAAGAGCGATGTGACCCGTCTATCATAGGTGGAAGCAGAAAGAAAAGGATTGCCAAGGGAAGTGGAACTAGGGTTCAGGATGTGAACAGGTTATTGAAGAATTTTGAGCAGAGCCGCAAGCTCTTCAAACAGCTGAGTGAAATCAGCACAGGCAAAAATACCCGCAAATTTAAATCTATAAAATTTCCTTTTATGTAAAAGAGGAGGCTTTAAGAGTTGGCTACAAAAATACGTTTAAAAAGAGTTGGGGCAAAGAAAAAGCCGGCATACCGTGTTGTGGTTGCTGATTCCCGTTCTCCACGGGATGGACGTTTCATTGAAGAAATCGGTTACTACCAGCCGATCGCAGACCCTGCTGTTATTAAAATAGATGAGGATAGGGCGCTATACTGGCTGTCGAGGGGTGCTCAGGCATCAGATACTGTACGTGCCCTGCTCAAAAAAACAGGTATTTGGGATAAGCGCAATACTTCTTCAGAGGCAAACGAAACAGGGGTCGAATAAGATGGCACAGGTAAAGGGATTGATCAAGGTCCTGGCTGAGTCACTGGTGGAATACCCGGATCAGGTGGAAGTAAATGAGATCGAGGGAGAAAATGCCCTGATCGTGGAACTGAAGGTTGCCAGCAGTGATATAGGCAAAGTGATCGGTAAACAAGGGAAGATCGCCAGAGCTATCAGGGCATTGGCTAAAGCGAAAGGTAATAAAATAGGCAGGAAGGTAATTGTAGAAATTATTACTTGAGCAGAGATGTCAAGAGTGGGGTATGCTGGGTGTCTGAGTACATTACTGTAGGAAAAATAACTGCACCTTATGGTGTGCAGGGAGCAGTAAAGGTAATCCCTCTCACAGATTTCCCTGAGCGTTTTTCAGCAAAGAGGCACTACTTTCTCGTCAAGGAAAAGCTGAAGCGGGAGGTGGATGCCTGGGTGGTAGGCCGGAGGAAAAGGGAGTTAATTATAAAGATTGATGGTATTGATACTCCTGAGCAGGCCAGGGAATACCGGAATGCCCTACTGCAGGTTCCCCGGGAGGAGGTTTGGCCTCTGCCTGAAGGTCATTTTTATCACTTTCAGCTGATTGGGCTGCAGGTTAAAACTGAAGAAGGGACTGTCCTGGGGACCGTTGTGGATATACTAGAAACAGGAAGCAATGATGTTTATGTGCTCAAAGATGAGCAAGGAAAGGAATTTTTGATACCTGCCCTCAAAGAGGTTGTGAAGGGTATCCATCCGGAAGAGGGGTTGATGCTGGTACGACCCCTGCCGGGTTTGCTGGAAGGGTGATATAATGCTGATCAGGGTTTTGACTATTTTTCCGGAGATGTTTGCAGGAACCCTTCAGAACAGTATTCTGAAAAGGGCACAGGAACAGGGTTTATTGAATATTGAGTTGATCAATATCAGGGATTTTTCATCAGATAAACATAAAAAAGTGGATGATTACCCCTTCGGGGGTGGCGCAGGCATGGTAATGAAGCCGGACCCTTTTTTTGCTTGTTTTGATGCTCTGGATGTGACTGCAGAGGCTAGGGTGATCCTAATGACCCCTCAGGGGCAAACCCTAACCCAGAAAAAGGCGCGGGAACTCTCCCAGGAAAAGGAGATAATCCTCATCTGCGGACATTATGAAGGAATCGATGAGCGGGTAAAGGCTTTGGTTACTGATGAAATATCTCTGGGAGACTTCGTTTTAACAGGTGGAGAAATCGCTGCCATGGCAGTGATTGACTGTGTGGGACGTTTAATACCTGGTGTGGTCGGTGCGCCATCATCCCTGGAAGAGGAATCATTTAATATGGGACTGCTGGAGTACCCTCAGTATACCAGGCCGCGTACCTACAGGGGTTGGGATGTGCCAGAGGTGCTCCTTTCCGGAAATCACCAGGAGATCAAGCGCTGGAGACGTGCTCAGGCAATTACCAGAACTTTTTTTCGCAGACCTGACCTGCTGACTGATCTTCCCTGGGATGAAGATGACCGGAGGACCATTGACAAAATCCTAACTGCTGTATCTGATCAATGATTGTGATTTAATACTTCCTATGCTATAATGACGGCGATATTTTAACAAAGTTAAGTTTTTTGATAGGAGGCTAATCCTGTGGATACAATGAAGATGGTTGAGCAAGATTATTTAAAAAAGGATATTCCATCATTTCGCCCCGGTGATACTGTACGGGTTTATGTTAAAGTTGTAGAGGGTGGGCGTGAAAGAATTCAGGTTTTCGAAGGTACAGTCCTCCGAAGGCGTGGCAGTGGATTAAGTGAAACTTTTACAGTTAGAAGGGTTACTTATGGTGTTGGTGTAGAAAGGACATTTCTCGTTCATTCACCCCGTCTGGACAAGATAGAGGTGAAGAAAAGAGGAAGAGTTCGACGTGCCCGGCTTTACTACCTGAGGGATAGGGTAGGAAAAGCTGCACGGATTCGGGAACGGAAGTAGGTAGTTAAATTGTCCCAGGAGCAAGAAAAATATAACCTATGGAAAGATATTTTACAAGCTGTTGTCCTGGCGATCATTTTAGCAACTGTGATTCGCGTTTGGCTGCTGGAACCCTTTTTTATTCCTTCTCCCTCTATGGAACCAACTTTATTCCCAGGGGACCGGATAATTGTCAATAAGATCGGTTATAAGTTTCGCGAACCGGAAAGAGGGGATGTGATCGTTTTTCACTACCCCCTGGATCCGGAAAGGGATTTTGTCAAACGTGTGATCGCTTTTGAGGGAGAAACCATTGAAATACGCAACAATTATGTTTATATCGATGGCCAGCGTTTGGAAGAACCCTATATACCAGATGTTGTTATTGGAGATTTTGAGCCGGTGCGGGTACCCAAGGGGCATTATTTTGTGATGGGTGATAACCGGAACAACAGTGAAGACAGCAGGGAATGGGGTCCTTTAGACAAAGACTTACTGATAGGGAAAGCTATCTTTATATACTGGCCCTTCAGCCGGTTTGGTGCTATCGAGTGAGCATAATGGAGAAGAGCGATTTTTTTAAAAATCTGAAAGTTGTCGATCTAATATTTGAAGTTGTTGATGCCCGCTGCCCATATACATCCCGCAGCACTCAGGTACAAACACTGATCAGGGGAAAAGAGTCAATACTTATTTTAAATAAAGTTGATTTAGCTGATCCTCTGGTAACCAGGAAATGGGTTGAGTTTTTTACAGCCAGAGGAGAAGAGGCCTTGCCTGTAAGCACCTTTTCGCGGGAGGGCTATGGTGCAGTAAAAAAGATTCTATCGCTGAAGGCAGCAGATCTCAATAAGGTGTTAAAAGAAAAAGGCCGCCGGAACAGGGATCTTCGGGTTGCGGTTTTAGGTATACCTAATACGGGAAAATCATCTTTTTTAAACAGTTTACTGGGGAAGCGTGCAGTGAAAAGTGGTGATCGACCAGGTGTCACCAGAGGACCCCAGTGGGTGCATCTTCGCGGTAGGATATCTGTTCTGGATACTCCGGGGCTCATGTTTCCACAGCTCGAAGATGAAGATGCCGTCTTTCGTTTGGTTTTTACCAGGGCAATAGATCCTGATCAACAGGATATAATCCATTTGAGTGAGAAGTTACTGCAATTCTTAAATGAGCGGTATCCCAGTGCTCTAACAAACCTGGGACTGAGCAAAGGACAACCTCTCACTCTGGAGAGTGTGGCAAAGGTAAAAAATTTTCTTTCCTCACAGGGTGGATATGATCTGCAGCGTGCTGCGGTTTTTATTTTTGCTGCAGGCAGGAAAGGCAAACTGGGACCTATATCGCTGGAAACACCTGATGACCTTCAATAAATGATCACTTTGATATTATACGCCCTTATTTGTAAGAATAAGGGCGTTTATTACTTTGGGCAGGAATTTTTTGTAGTAATAAGGAATTATACAAAGCAAGCCCGCATCAAATGAAAGATCAATTCTAAACTGCAGCCTGAGGATGATCCGATATGAGTTATATAGAACTGAGTGAAGATATTGATCGCTTGTATGAGATGCATTTCTATGAGAGGAAGATTTGGGAACAGGAGTTTAAATTAGTAGCCGGGCTCGATGAGGCAGGTCGGGGCCCACTGGCAGGTCCTGTGGTTGCGGCTGCGGTGGTTTTGAGGAAAGAACTGCTTATCCCAGGTCTTAAGGACAGCAAGTGTGTGTCTGAACAGGAGCGTCCCTTGCTGGCGGAGAGAATCAAAACTTGCGCAGCAGGGTGGGGAATTGGGATTGCATCAGTTGGTTATATTGAGCGCTGTAATATCCTGCAGGCTACATTTTACGCTATGGTTCAGGCTTTACGACGTGCGGGTTTAAGACCTGATCATGTTCTTGTTGATGGGCGAATGGAAGTACCGGATTTAGGAATTCCTCAAACCACAATTGTTAAGGGTGATCAGAAAAGTGCTGCTGTTGCGGCTGCTTCAATTTTAGCTAAAACAACAAGGGATGCCATTATGAGATA
>LFTQ01000128.1 GCA_001513545.1 Clostridia bacterium DTU068
CGAGAACATATAGGTTTGTGGTATCCATCTTTCTGCAGCAAACGGTTGACCGCATCTCCTATGATGGCAATGTTCTCCAGATCGACCCCGGATTCAGGTTCATCAAGCAAAACCAGATCCGGGTTCTGCACCAGAAGCTGTAGCATTTCTGAGCGCTTAACCTCCCCACCCGAAAAACCGTAGTTCACATCCCGCTCAAGAAACGAAAGCAGGTTGAGAGGCTTTGCCATTTCATTAAAATTCTTTTCTTCCTCATCAGCTGCTTGGAGCAAATCACCCAGAGATACCCCTCTCAGGACAGGAGGACGCTGAAAAGAAATCCCTATCCCCAATTTCGCCCTTTCAGGTACCGGAAATGATGTGATATCCTTTCCCTTAAAAAAGATCTTGCCACTTGTTACTTGATATCTATCAAATCCCATGATCGCTCCCAGCAGTGTTGATTTGCCAGAACCGTTAGGCCCGAAAAGCACATGGGTTTCCCCCGGTTTAATGTGGAGATTTACTCCCCTTAATATAGTTTTCCCTCCCACAGCAACATGAAGATCCTCTACTCTTAGCATTGCTGCCTCCCTCACTCAAAAAATATACCTAATTTACACAACACCTATGTTTTCTTTATTTACAGCCAAAATCCTTCCCCTATCACTGGAATTCTAGTATAAACTCTAAAGAAAACATCAAACTCCCTTTATTATACATGATCAAAACAACTTAAATCACACTGGCAGCACCCCGGTAAATTAATCCTCTCATACTATCAACTGTGATGGTTCCGTCATCCCTCAATATTTTAGTTGCCCCTTCAACCCCAACTATTGCAGGAATACCCAGGTTCAAAGCTACGATGGCAGCATGAGAGGTAAGACCTCCTTCCTCTGTAATAACCGCTCCCGCCTTCTGCAGTGCAGGGACATAATCCCGATCAGTGCTGACAGCAACCAGAATATCACCTACCTTGACCTTCTCCACAGCCTCATCAGGTGTTGCACAAATGCGCACCTTACCGATCACTGCTCGATTCCCAATGCCCTGTCCTCTGGCCAGTACCTCCCCTACAATATGCACTTTGATCAAATTGGTAGTGCCGGGTACCCCCACCGGAACTCCGGCAGTGATCACAATCAGGTCACCACACTTGATCAGTCCTTCGCTTAAACTGGTATCAACCGCTTTTTTAATCATCTCATCAGTGTTGTTTATATCTTCTGTGGGCAGGGTCTGCACCCCCCACACCAAACATAATTTGTTGCGCACCCTTTCATCAGGACACACCGCAATGACCGGTGCCTGAGGACGATATTTAGAAACGGACCTGGCTGTAAATCCTGATTTGGTAGAAGTTATGATGGCGGCTGCTCCCAGATCCTGGGCAATGGTGCAGGAGGCATGGCTGATAGCATCTGTGGTAGTATTGGGTCTCTCTGCTGTTCTTTGCAATAGTATATTTTTATAATCCAGTGATTCTTCAGTTCGTTCAGCGATCCTGGACATCATGCGGACCGCTTCTAGAGGATATTTGCCTGCAGCTGTCTCCCCAGACAGCATAACAGCATCTGTCCCATCAAGAATAGCATTAGCCACATCACTGGCCTCAGCCCTGGTGGGGCGCGGGTTGCGGATCATGGAATCCAGCATCTGGGTAGCGGTAATCACCGGTTTCCCAGCACGGTTGCACTTTTTGATGATAGTTTTCTGAATCAAAGGGACATCCTGTGCAGGTATAACAACCCCCATATCCCCTCTGGCAACCATGATCCCATTGGATACCTTGATGATATCATCAATATTATTGACTCCTTCCTCATTTTCGATTTTGGAGATAATATGAATATCAGCTTCCCGAGATTCCAACAGGCGCCTGATGGCCAGCACATCGCTGGAGCGTCTGACAAAAGATGCTGCTATAAAATCAACACCCTGTTCAATACCAAAGTTGATATCATTGATATCTTTCTCAGTTAATGAAGGAAGGTCAAGGGAAACACCCGGAACATTGACATTTTTCTGATTGCCCAGTTCTCCCCCTGTGATCACCTTACAAAGGATTTCCGTATCTGTTGTGGAGATAACCTCCAGTTGTAGCATTCCATCAGCTATCATGATGATATTACCTGCTGCCACAATCTGCGGCAGTGTGCGATTGGTGATGGAAAACCGCTTTTCATCACCTAACACATCTTCTGTGGTGATGACAACCTGGGTCCCCTCCTTTAAAGTTACTTGATCTCCCCTGACATAGCCTGTACGGATCTCCGGCCCTTTGGTATCAAGCATCAAGGCAATACTCTTGCCGGTTTCTTCAATTGCCTGGCGCAATCTATTAATACGTGCCTCATGTTCTTCATGAGTACCGTGAGAAAAATTTAAGCGCGCCACATCCATACCCGCTTCTATCATCTTTTTCATCATATCCAGCGAATCACTGGCAGGACCAATGGTGCAAACAATCTTAGTTTTTCTCACTGTCAAACCCCTCCATTCTAAATGGCAAGAATAGCAGCCAACTCCCAGATACTGCGGTCCAATGCCTTTTCTCGACCCAAAACATCTTCCAAATCCAAAGCCAACAATTCCCCTGCAGCAACCCCCACCATCTTTCTATTTATTCCCTGTAACAAAAGCTCAACAGCTTTCGCCCCCATGCGGCTGGCCAGCATTCGATCCGTAGCAGTAGGTGTGCCACCACGCTGTAGATGGCCCAGGATAGTGATCCGGGTCTCCAGTCCTGTTCTTTTTCTAATTTCATCCCCAACATTTATAGCGCTGGCTGCACCCTCAGCAACAATGATTATACTATGGAGTTTACCCCGGTTAATACCCCTTTCTAACTTGAAGATCACCTCATTCATATCCACATCTATCTCCGGAAGCAGAATGGATTCTGCCCCACCGGCAAGACCAGCATAAAGGGCAATCTGTCCTGTTTTTCGACCCATCACTTCAATAATAAAAACTCGCTCATGAGAAGTAGCGGTATCCCGGATCTTATTGATGGCATCTACCACATTGTTTACTGCAGTATCAAAACCGATGGAAAGTTCAGTATCTGCCAGATCATTGTCAATAGTTGCTGGTATCCCCACTACCGGAATTCCGTATTTAGCCAAAGCAAGAGCACCACGCATCGATCCCTCCCCACCGATCACAACTAATGCATCAATCCCTTCCTCCTGCAGATTTTTTATGGCCTTCCGTTGGCCCTCCTCAGTTTTGAATTCCTCACACCTGGCTGTGTGTAGAATAGTGCCTCCTCGATGAATAATATCAGCCACTGACCCTAGCGAGTACCTGACAAATTCCTTTTTCAAAAGCCCCAAATACCCTCTTTTGATCCCAGTGACCTGCAAACCGTGAAAGATGCTCATACGGACCACCGCTCTGATAGCTGCATTCATTCCCGGTGCATCACCGCCACTGGTAAGCACACCGATACGATTCACCTCATACATAACATCAGCACCTTTTCCAAATCATATAACTATTTTTCCCTCGTTCCCTTCCCCTATCCAGTACTGATCAGATAACAGCAGCCAGGCTCAATAGCAAAAAACCTGCAGTCAATGATAGCTGCAGGTGATAAAAGTAATAAGGCTGGATAAAGCCATCATCAAAATGCAATATTGCTCGCTAAGATTTCATGGGCTTCTTCAGCTTCAGACTCAGGCACGAGAATTTCTATAGACCCCCCATTACCATTTTGTGATACACCAGTAGGACGAAGCGTAGCCAACACACCCTCAACCATCAACATATTCATCAGCGATTCTGCTCGCTCCCGGTTTGACGCAATATAAATCACTGTCCACATTGATTTTGGTCCCCCCTCCAAAATCCTCGCAGATACATCTTAATTCGGCCTATGCCGTTCTTTCTCTAACAATTTAATAAAACTATTCTGACATAGTGTTGATAACACCGTGCCTGGTATAGATCTCGGCTTTACCGCGCACCTTGATGGCGGAGGTATTCTCAGTGAACTGTGCGATCATCACTTCACCCTTGTCCAGTTTTTCGGTGTGATGAAATCTGGTATCCCTTCCTCGAGTAAGTCCTATAATGGTCACACCATTCTCCAATGCCTTGATAGCTATATACTCCGCCTGCACAACACTGCTGCAATCATCCATCAGCAAACCCCCTTTCCCTAAACAGGTAGAAATCAGGCCGTTTCTTGATGATCAATTCCCGCCAAATAAGCTGAGTCTTTGCTAAGATAATAGCAGGATCCCGGACCACACAATTCTTCAATCAAGTAAATTAATCTCTGATCTTTATCCACTCCAAAGGATGATCCGGCCTGTACCAAAGTCCGGTCTTCAACAAAATACAGTAATACCGGGTTGATCCCATGATGCTGAGCCAAAAGGACCCTCAGTTTCTCTAGCACTTCTGGAGTAACAGCATAGGAATTAATCCTTATATATAAATAGTGTTCAGGGTTGACAGGTACAGTTTCCAAGGGTTTTACCCCCTCACCGAAGATGCGGTATGATTCATCCTGTATTTTTAAACGCCCCTCTACCAGCACCAGGGCATCCTCCCTCAGGTATGAGTTTTCGTCAATGCTGTTCTTAGGGAAAAAGATAACATCCACACTGCCCCTCTTATCTTCTACAGTAAAATAGATCACACTGTTGCCCTTTTTAGTTGTGCTGCGTTTTAATGAGGTGATCATGCCACCTATTTTGATATGATCCCCATCCCGGTGGCGCCCCAATTCTCCAATACCAATACTTGTTTTCCGGGAGAGAATACGCTCATATCCCTCCAAAGGATGACCGCTTATATAAAAACCCAACATCTCTTTTTCCCGTGCCAACAGTTCCCTTTTGGGATACTCAGGTATCTGGGGAAGAGCATGCTGATTAAGCTCTTTTACCGGTTCATCCAGCATATCCAGTAATGATATCTGGCCGGTTAGCTGCAGGTCCCTGTCCCTCCTGGCTGCCTGGGCATTTTCCATACATTCATCTATTATCGCCATCAGCTGTGACCTGTATGCCCCCAGTGAATCAAAGGCCCCGCACAGGATCAGGCTTTCTATTACCCGTTTATTCACCTGATGCAGATCCACCCGCTGGCAAAAATCATCTAAAGATAGAAAAACTCCTCCCTGCCTGCGGGCTTCAATAATTGCCTGGACAGCCCCTTCACCTACATTTTTAACAGCCGCCAATCCAAACCTGATGCTGCCCCCTGCAACTGTAAAGTTTTCCAGGGACTCATTAACATCAGGCGGTAAAATATCGATCTTCAACCTTCGGCATTCCTGGATATAATAAGAAACTTTGTCCGAATTGTTTCTGAAGCTGGTCAACATTGCTGCCATAAATTCTACAGGATAATGAGCCTTCAAATAGGCTGTCTGATAAGCGATCAGTGCATAGGCGGCAGAATGGCTTTTATTAAAACCGTATCCGGCGAAGTGTTCCATAAGATCGAAAATCTCCCCAGCCACACGAGGGCTTACTTTATTCCTTTGAGCGCCCTCAACAAAGTTCTTTCTCATTGCAGCTAGAACTTCCGGTTTCTTCTTGCCCATAGCCCTGCGCATAGAATCCGCTTCAGCCATGGAGAATCCAGCCAACTCACAGGAGATCTGCATAACCTGTTCCTGATAAAGAATTACACCATAGGTTTCCTTCAATATCGATTCTAAGGTTGGATAGAGATACTCTACTTTAGTCTGCCCATTTTTCCTGCTGATGAAATCATCCACCATTCCACTGCCCAATGGACCGGGACGGTAAAGAGCAACCAAAGCGATTAAATCCTCAAAACGCTGGGGCTTCATATTTTTTAATAGGTGACGCATCCCTGTGCTCTCTAATTGGAATACACCTGTGGTTTCCCCGGACCCCAATAGTTCATATGTCTTTTCGTCATCTAAAGGAAAATGGTCAGGGTCAAGCTTGATCTGCCTTCCGGATTCAACAATCTGCAGTGTGTCTCCGATCACAGTCAGTGTGCGCAACCCCAGAAAGTCCATCTTTAAAAGCCCGATCTCCTCCACGGTCTCCTTGGGAAACTGAGTGATCACTGCATCACCATTTCTCTGGAGAGGCAAAAAGTTTTCCAGCGGTTCCCCGGAGATCACAATTCCTGCTGCATGAGTTGATGCATGGCGCGGCATTCCTTCGATAGCACGGGCGAGATCTATGAGCTGCTTGACATCTGGATCACTGTCATAGAGCTGTTTCAGTTCCGGGGTCTGGATGGCTTTATCCAGGGTGACTCCCAGTTCTTCAGGAACCAGTTTAGCGATCCTGTCCACCTCTGACAGAGGCAGGTTTAAAACCCTCCCCACATCACGGATAGCCGCCCGGGCCATCATTGTACCAAAGGTAATGATCTGAGCCACATGATCCTTTCCATATTTGGAGACCACATAATCGATTACTTCTTCCCGGCGCTCATAACAAAAATCGATATCTATATCAGGCATGGTGATACGATCAGGATTGAGAAACCGTTCAAAAAGGAGGCTGTATTCCAGTGGATTGATATTGGTTATCCCCAATACATAAGCTACCAGCGAACCTGCCGCAGAACCACGGCCTGGTCCTACCAAAATCCCTTTCCTGCGTGCCCAGTTAACAAAGTCTTGAACAATCAGGAAATAGCCGGAAAAACCCATCTGCTGAATCACACGCAGTTCATGGTTCAACCGCTCCCTGGCTACCTGTGGAACATTACCGGAAAAGCGCTGAAGGATTCCTTCCTCACAAAGTTTACGCAGATAAGAATCCAGGTCAAACCCCTCAGGAACCTGAAACTGGGGCAGGTGCATCTGGCTGAAATCGAACTCCACCTGGCAGCGTTCAGCAATTTCCCTGGTTATCCTCAAAGCGTCTAGATCATTGGGGAAAAGGGAAGCCATTTCCGATGCGGATTTTAGATAGTATTCCTGCCCATCAAAACGCATACGGTTTTCATCCTCTATGGTCTTCCCAGTCTGGATGCAGAGCAGAATATCGTGTATCTGTGCATCTTTTCTATGGATGTAATGGGAGTCATTGGTAACAACCAGGGGGATCCCTGTCTCAGATGAAAGCTTGCGGAGTGCTTCATTTACCGGCTGCTGCTCTGGCAGATGGTGATCCATCATCTCCAGGAAAAAATTATCTTTACCAAAGATCTCCCGGTACTCCATGGCGGTTTGGCGAGCTTTATCATAGTCCTTGTCAAGGATTAATCTGGGGATTTCTCCTGCCAGACAGGCGCTTAACCCGATCACACCTTTGCTGTGCTTTGCCAGCAGTTCCTTATCAGCTCTGGGTTTATAATAGAACCCGTCCAGATAGGCGTTGGACACAATTTTAAGCAAATTTCTATATCCAAGCTCATTTTCGGCAAGAAGTAACAGGTGATGTGGGGAATCATCTATATGTGCCTCTTTATCAAACCGGCTGCGGGGCGCCATATAGATCTCACAACCGATAACCGGGTGAATACCCGCCTTTTTAGCCAGTTTATAAAAATCTATAACTCCGTACATCACACCATGGTCAGTAAGGGCAAGTGAAGGCATCTCCAGCTCCACCGCCTTCTGTACCAGGTCCTTAATACGGGATGCACCATCCAACAGGCTGTATTCACTATGTACATGAAGGTGAACAAAATCTGAAGTCATGTTTTATTTCTCCATTCATTAATCTCTATATATGGGAAATAGAGCGGTTCCCCCGGCATCTTTCATCAGTTCCGGTGGGAGTTATAAAAGTCCCCAGTAATTCTCTGCCAGTAGTCTAACACAAGCCTCATTTGTAAACAAGTTCCCCTGCAGCAGTGAAAAAAACCCCTCCAGGACCAAGGGGCATTTATTACTGTGAGTGGTAGGTTTTTTTAGGGATGTATTAGGGAGTATCAATGGTTTGGGTGATTTGGTCGGGATGACTGGATTTGAACCAGCGACCTCACGGTCCCGAACCGTGCGCTCTAGCCAAACTGAGCTACATCCCGAACTGTCCGTTAATCATTTTACTTCTTTTTCTTTCGACAGTCAAGCTCTATAGATCGCTTCCCAGCTTGAGTCCCTTTGCTATTACCACCTATTACCTGTAAAAAATCATAGATTCCTATTTCAACATGATAAAACACTGTTTATTTGTCTCTCGTCCGGAAAAGCTCTAATTTTCGATGTTTTTTGTAATACGCTTCGACCTGAACAGACACTTTATTATCAATGCCTCCTGTATAATGGTATTCGGAGGTGTGATTATTGGCTGAAAAGGAAGGTAATGGCTTTTATTTTGACGGACAGCGGCTTATAAATGTAACTTACAGTTTCGAAGATTATCAATCTATCTGGGGTGGCAGCCTGAGTGAATATAAAGATTTCCTGCTGGCTCGCCAGCGTAAGTTCCAACAGTTACAGGAAGAACACTTTGGTGCCTGGATTGTTTTGGTCCCCTTTGACCACGAAGATTTTTCAACCTGGTTGGAGGAAAACCCGCTGTATAAACAGTGCAGCAACCAACATGCCCGCTGGGCATTAAGGGTTGTCAACGATCCATCACATTTAGAAAAGATTCGCAACCGGCACCCGCTTCAGAACTACATTTTGAAAGATGAATCTCTCAAAGCAGTACTTTTTGCTTGGTTCCTGCCTGTGATCACTCCCAATGCCTCTTCAATGCGCAAACTGAAAGAGCCTATCCCCCAGCAGCTTGTCAACAAGATCAGACAGGAACTGATCACAGGAGTGCTGGCACCACTTCCACAGTTTCAGCGCTACTCAACTACACGAGGCACCGGTGCAGCCGTCCTTCCAGGGGACAGGTTTGTCCATCCGGACACCGTCGACAGGATCAGTGAACATACCATAGAATCACTCTTGCTAACATGGGATACCTGTTCACCACACTATTTCAGCATTTCCAAACAGTACAGCCTCCCTACCTGCCCACACTGGTATTTCCCACGGGTAACAGTGCTCTGTTTCCCTTTGGTTGTATTGGGAAGCGCCTTTGATTGTGAAACCGTTACAATACGGATCAGCAGAGCTGATAGTAAAGACCTGCCCCTTCACATCTGGAAAAGGTATTTTCAATACCTCAATGTGAATTTATACCCCGGTCGGGGGACCGATTTTGCAGCAGCCGGTTTTACAAAACACATCCACAACGAGATCCAGAGAGAACTGGCCTCTGAAGCAGAACTCCTTGAGTCTAAACACCCTGCCTATCTGTGGCGTGTCAAATAATAGTACCTCAAAAATTGCCTTGTTTCGACAGTTTGAAATCGTCAGGATTTATATATCGAGTAGGGTAGCGCCGCAGTAGCTTTCTGCGGCGTTATCCCTCTCACAGAACCGTA
>LFTQ01000143.1 GCA_001513545.1 Clostridia bacterium DTU068
TGGTGGGTGAGGCTTTAGAATATCTCTTTGCAAAGGTTAAGGAAAACCGGGAGCTGAACAACCGGGAGAGTTTGACAGCCCTCTTAAAAGAGAGGTTCGGCAGTTAAAGTTTTGGGCCAAAGGAGATTCTCCATTTGGATGGACTTTTGACAGCGGTATTCTCTCCTGCAGGAGGATGACGGGGGGAATGAGCAATGGTTATACTGTTCAGGATCTTTTCCTCAACCTCCACCAGCTTACCATCCTGGTAGCGCCAGATCCTGAGCTCCACCCTGGGGATGACAGTTGTCACCTCAAAGGCATCAGAGAGTGTGGTAAACCTTGATACTTTCATGGACACACCTGCGATATCGATACTGATCTCATCCCTCTGCAGTGCCATCATAACCCTCCGCTTGTTGAAACTGCTGATACAATATATGCAAAAAGATCTATTGGTGGCACAAAAAGGTATTATGATGTCCTTCTAACGATGACTAGAGGTGTTTGCTGGTCCGCGTTGCCGGCGGGGTTTTTCTTGAATACACGCAGGAGAAGCCTGTGATCAACACCCTCAGTTGCAGCCAGGATTTGAGACCTGCCCAGGTCATTGGCATCGATAATAGCTGCCTCTATCCCAAAACGTTCTTTGATGGCAGCCACCACTTTTTCCGGTTCCTTTGGCCCCATCACGATGTATTTGTCAAAGGGTGGCACTGTACCGGTGATATCGTCCACTAAAGCTGCCTGTTTGCCTGCCAGGCGGTAAAAATCACCTTTCCGCCTGAGGAAAACCCTGGTGAAAACGCTGACTATAAAGGCAGCTATCACCCTCAGTGTGCCCTCTTCATTCATCACCGCCTGTAGGGCAAAGGGTGAAGAAAGGCTGCCATCCTGGTGTATGAACTGGGAGATAAAGAGTGCACATCTGCTTGGTTTCACATTTTCCGGCCTGATCAGCCTGCCCTGGCTAATAGCAACCATGGTTTCCGCAGCCACCAGAATGTCACCTTTTTGGAGAAGTTGGCCGCAATATTCACTTATCACTTCCAGCAGGTCATCATCAGGTGTGACCAATTTTGTTTGCACAGGGATTACCTGTACAGACACACTATTCAACCACCTTTTCCTCTTTTAATTTTGCCGGCAGCTGCGCATCCTTTAAGGGCAAAGGAAGTTCAGCTAACTTCCATTGAATCCCTTTGCGCCCCACCACTTGATAGTAGATAATTATGGTGAGACGGGGTACCTGGCGGATGAGAGTTGGAATATCCACTGAGCTGTGGCGGATTCTGACCTCTAGTTGGGTTAAGAAATAGGCATCTTTTTTCAGGATCAGTGATTCCCAGTAGCCGTTTTCCCGGGCCTGCTCTTTAACTACATTGATCTGGGACCTGATCTCCATTCCTTTCATGATTTTTCCGCAGTAAACCGGCTGACAGAATACATTATTGACCATCCCCTGCTGTTCACCTCTGTTGGTGAGGGGGATTGAGCAGCGGCAGATAATTTCACCCCTTTCAGGGTCATGCTGAACAAGCAAATCCTGGACAGCCCCTATGTCAAAGAGGATGTTTTGATCTCCCAGCTGCCAGTAATAAAGTGCCAGTGCAGCGGAAAGGGTGCCTGCACAAGCCAAAAAAGCCACCAGGAAACTCATCACCTGCCGCCTCCTTTCAATTATATTGCTTCTTAATTTATATGCTTGATGGGCGGCATCCATAACCAGAGACCCAGCTGGTACCAAATCGGCTGGATCGCCATATAATAAAGCGTATAATCTGGCGAGGAGGCGAGTTTGTGTTTCCTGTTCCGAATAAGTTCAATCTGGTTGTTGGGCATGGGGAAGGTAGGACCCCTTTAAATGCCTTTGACGCAGCTCTCATCGATGCGGGTATCGGCAACCTTAACCTGGTGCGTGTAAGCAGCATTTTACCGCCTGATGCTCAATTTACTCCTGATCTGTGGATCCCGCCGGGGACGCCAACATTTACCGCTTATGGCTACCTCACCAGCACTACTCCTGGGGAAATGATCGCTGCTGCTATTGGGGTCGGCATCAGCCCGGACACCTATGGGGTGATCATGGAATATGAGGGCTACTGCACTAAGGAAGAGGCAGAGGACCAGGTACGCTCCATGGTGGAGGAGGGCTTTCAGATGCGCAGTCTTCCCTTAAAGGAAGTGCTGGTCAGGGGGGTCGCCTACCGGGTGCAGGAAACCGGGGCGGTTATAGCAGCTGCGGTGCTGGGCTACTGATCCGGTACAGATCCCCTTTGGTTGACGGCTTTTAAGGTGCTGGTGTATAATGAAAACCATGATAGAACCCTTATTACCATCGAACCAGTGTCATTACTCTATTCGCAGCAGTGGTCATAATACGGAACTTGGTCTGGGGGGGAGGGAGAAATGGTAATGACTGAGATCAGGGTCGGAAAAAACGAATCACTGGATAGTGCATTGCGGCGTTTTAAGCGATCTTGCCAAAAATCTGGTGTGTTGGTCGAGGTCAGGAAGCGCGAGCATTATGTGAAGCCAAGTGTGCGCAGGAAAAAGAAATCCGAAGCAGCGCGCAAACGCCGCTGGTCCTAACAGGGAGTGTTACAGATGTCCGTAAAGGATCGCCTCTACAAAGATATGAAAGAAGCCATGAAGGCACGTGAAGCAGGCAAATTACGGCTTGCAGTGATTCGCATGGCCCGTGCCGCCATTAAAAACCGGGAGATAGAACTTGGGCATGAACTCTCAGATGATGAAGTTATAGGAGTTCTGTCCAAGGAGTTAAAGATGCGCCGGGATGCCCTTCCAGATTACAAAAATGCTGGAAGGCTGGAGAGAGTGGCGGAACTGGAAGATGAAATCAAGATCCTTGAGGAATACCTTCCCCAACAGATGAGCAAAGAGGAGATAATCCAGATAGCAGGTGAAGTGATAGCTTCTGTGGGTGCAAGCAGTGAGCGTGATCTGGGTAAAGTGATGGGTGCCCTGATGCCTAAAGTAAAAGGGCGTGCCGATGGGAAAATGGTTAACCAGATCGTAAGAGAACTGCTTCGCTCCGGACAGTAGAATGAGCTGAAATATTGATTCTCACAGGCGGGTTGAAAGAGCCCGCCTTTTT
>LFTQ01000155.1:0-3643 GCA_001513545.1 Clostridia bacterium DTU068
ATAAACACCACCTTTCTGAAATTTATACTTTTCAATATTCCAAAGTTCTTTTGCAGTCTTTCCACTACATCCTACTGGAATAATTCTACATCCCTTACTATTAGCAATAGCTATCTCCTCTTGCATTCCACTTTCTCCGTCTTCATCCGAACCCATTACAAGGCATATTTTATCTGCTGTAATCATTTTCCTTCTTACTTCATGCCGATTATCACCACAATATAACACTTTCCCTTTTCTAGGATTTGTGCTTCCTCCGTCATATCGATAATAAAAAGTCACTTTATCAAGAATTGGTATCTGCTGGCTTTCTAGATATTCCCATGCTCCTAACGCTAAACTTTCAGCAATATTAGGGCCGCCTCCCGAATGGATTTTGAATCCTTTGGAAGCAAGCTTATACCCAACTTTTTGTGCTAAACTATTCCATACACTATCATTTCTTTTACCCAAAAGAACGATATTTTTACCAAAGTACATTTCAACCATTTTAAGCATAAATCTCTAATTTCTGAATAATTATCTAACTCTACAACAATTAAATTATATCTCCCCAAATCCTCCTTCCAGTGCTCATAAAGATTACGAGTTTCAGACTTTTTCGGTGGAACTTTAAAAAGATATGATATTTTCCCTTCTGTCCCCTGATTCCAAACCGCTGAGATTATTCTCCGAAGATTAATATCATCAAAGCTAAACCCTAAGTAAATGATGCTTTTAGATCTAATTTCCGTCTGCAATAATTGATAAATAGCTTTTCTATTCTGAATATAATTTTCATATTCCGATTCAGTAAGGACAATATCTGTTTTGTATTCACTTGTCAGGCTCCCATGCATTTTAATAATCTGGTTTCGCTCGTAGTCTAATTGATATATGTCTTCATCCTTTGCAACGAGCTGATATGACATATTTTCATCTCTATATGCTTTTTCCAATAATCCGTCATAATTTGTTGTCCAAACCCGTGGAAAATTCATACGCGCAATCAATCGATGCACAGGCTGTGGCTCAACTTTGTCATTTAAAACACAGATTTCGTTTTTAAATCGTAAATACTCTGCTCTATTTGTACCAAACGCATATTGAAAAATACGCTCATAAGGAACAGCAGTAGAAGCCTTTATTTTCATACTTTGCTTATACGGTTTTACCAAATCACTCCATTGTGGAAGACCACTATTAGCAGACATACCGGCTCCCAAGAATACTGTAATTGCATTTTTATTCGTATTTTTCAAATCTTTTAAACATGTTTTCCAATCCACAATCTCTCGTTTCCCCCCTCCTTCGCAATATACTTTAAAAACATTAAGTGGATATTATCTTTAGTACCGATGTAATTTCTACGTAAAAACATAATTTGTTATATTCCCCATTATTATACAATTAAATTATATTTATCTATATTAATTTACTTTCTTGTTTTTTTAAATTGATATTCAGTTTAATCCCACATTTTACTAGATAAACAGTAGACTTCTTCATATATATTTTTTTAACTGAAATGACCACCAGTAAAACCAGTGGTCTTTAAGGTACAGATAGAATAGCCAATTGAAATTCATTAAATTTCTCTCGCAAAAAACCCATAAAAAAATCCAAATTTAGAACAGCTTCAATAGATATATGGATTCCCGGATATTCTGATTTATCTCGAATATTTACTTTCAAATCCTTTCAGGGTCATTTTCACTCCTTAATCTACAGGACAGGCCAATATTACTTCATCGCCTTCGGTCCCCTGTCCCAGCTATAGAGCTTTCACTTGAGTTTTTTTAACTTCGTATCCTAGTGCAGTTATGGCGTCTGTGATTTTTTCTATAGATATCTTTTGATCATCAAAGTTTAACTTAACTTTACTTGAGTTGAACAATACATTTACGCTTTCTTTATCTACACCGTCTAAAGATTTTACTGCGCTATCAATTTTTTGCATACATGATGGACAAGTTAAGGTTTCTAATGTGATAGTTGCTTTTTGCATTATTCATCTCTCCTTTAATCTTTTATTTTATTATACACAAGCACTATATATTGAAATTGATTACGCCGAAACAATTTTTTTCAATAATCATCTTAATTTATAACCAAGGAGTCTCATGCCGTTTAAGATTACGACTAAGATGCTCGCTTCGTGTGCTAACATACCGATGGACATGTTCATCCATTCACTCAAAAATAAGCTGGCAAGGAGCACCACTACAACTCCCACTGCGATAACGATATTTTGAAGCATATTATTGGCTGTTGCTTTTGTTAAGCCCAATGCATGGGGTAAGCGGCTGATGTCTGAGTTCATCAAGACCACATCTGAAGTTTCGATGGCTACGTCTGTGCCGCCTCCCATAGCTATGCCGATATCCGATAAGGCCAGTGAAGGGCTATCGTTTACTCCATCTCCAACAAAGGCCACAATTTGGCCTTTAGCTTGTAATTTTTCAATATAGGCTGACTTATCTTCCGGTAACATGTGTCCGTGTGCTTCTGTCAATCCAAGTTCACGTGCCACTAAATCAACTGTTCCTTGATTATCCCCTGAAAGAACTATGAGGCTTTTCACACCTAATTTTTTCAGCTTTTGAAGAACTTCTTTTACACCTGGACGGATTTGATCACGAATTCCCATCAGTACTTTTAATTCACCATCAACCGCTGTCAGTACAAGTGAGTTACCTTTTTGCTCAAACCGAGCAATATCTTCACGAACTTTTTCATTTAAATGAACATTTTCCTGTTCCATCAGTGCCACATTGCCAACTGCGACTCTACGGCCCTCTACATTAGCGACAATTCCGCCGCCTTTCACTACATCTGTGTTTTCAACTGTATAGAGTTTTATGTTTCCGATGTGTTCCACAATCGCTTTCGCTAATGGATGGTCTGATTCACTTTCAACACTTGCAAGGTAACCTAAAACTTCATCTTGGTTGTCTGAATAATACTCGATATCAGCCACTTTAGGATTTCCTATTGTTAATGTGCCTGTTTTGTCAAAAACTACTGCATCAACTTTGCTAAAATCGTGAATCACTTCACTGCCTTTTAGTAGGATACCGTTTCGGGCTCCATTACCGATTCCGGCAACACTTGAAACAGGCACTCCGATCACCAATGCCCCCGGGCAGCCCAGAACCAAGATTGTAATCGCCAGTTCAATATCCCGTGAAAACAGCCATACAATAAAAGCAAAGACCAGAACAGCCGGAGTGTAGTATTTTGAGAATCTATCAATGAAACGCTCGGTTTCTGATTTGGAATCTTGCGCTTCTTCAACCAACTCGATAATTTTACCGAAAGTGGTATCCTCTCCCACACGATCAGCAACAATTTGAATTGTTCCATTTTCTAAAATCGTCCCCGCATAGACTTGAGAACCTGCTTTTTTACTTACCGGAACAGATTCACCGGTAATACTCGCTTCATTTATATGGCCTTCCCCTGTTAAGACTGTGCCATCAACAGGCACTTTTGCACCGGTTTTGACAAGTAAAATATCACCTACATCGACTTCATCTACTTCTACTTCTTCAAATTCCCCATCTTCCATTTGCTTCAAAGCGCTTTCCGGTGCCATTTCAGTCAACTCTTTAATCGCAGAGCGTGTTTGGTTCAGTGTACGCTGTTCCAGGTAAGCTCCGAA
>LFTQ01000155.1:3692-7872 GCA_001513545.1 Clostridia bacterium DTU068
ACTCTTAATGCTTGATATGCTTGGATCGCTATAGGTGTAATCCCGATTATAGAGGCAATAATCAAGGCCCAATTGAATACAGCTACATTTTTGAAACCAAATTTACTAATAAACGCAATTACAATTAAAACTCCACCGATTAATGCTATTTGGTTTTTCTTGCTTAGTATGAATCTCTGCATCGTTTTACACTTTCTTATTTACTAGTTATTTTTGTAATCATTTCTGCTTAAGCTTGATATGCTTTATCAAGTTCAGCTAACATTTTGTAAACTGCTTCATAACTTTCGCATACACCTGCTGGAACTGTATAGTTATTTGTGACTTCACGTAACTTGGCAAACTCTTCGTTTAACTCAGGCTTTTCTGACCCCGCTTCTTTGGTTTTCTTATTGATTGCTTCAAATAATTTATGAACTTCATGAAATTCCGGATGCTTATCTCCATGAACTCGTGCCACAATCGGTACATATTGTTCTAGTGTTTTAAAATGGCGTGCCTTTACTTCATTAAATGTTTTTGACATGTCTTCCCCTTCTTTCTTAATTATTATTTATGTAGATTCCCGCGGCTCCTTCGGCAGCTTTGCATCTATAATTTTTTGCAATAGATGAAATTATTATAGCATTAAAACAACAAATGTGACATGAGTCAAGGTGAGCCAAGGGGACGGAGGATTTGACTCACGGGGCAAGACCTGTCCCCCTGATTGGTCCGGATCGCGCGGCGGGACAGTCCCGGTGATCGGACCTATCACTCAACCTGTCCCCTTGATCGCGCGGGGGGACTGTCCCGCTGATCGGTCCGATCGGTCAACCTGTCCCTGTAATCGGCGGTGATCGGTCTGTCCCCCTGATCGCTTATAACTTAGCTATTGCTTTACCAAACTCTACTGCTTCCTTTTGTGCATCAACATCAGGATTCCATCGGTTTCTAAATCCCTCTAAAGGAACTTCAAAACCTGCGTTTGCCATTAATTCATTTATTATTTTTACGGATTCTCCGCTCCAGCCATAGCATCCAAATGCCGCTGCTTTTTTAGCTTTGAATTTAAGCTGTTTCATTAGATGAATAAACCCTGCTACCGAATGCAATATGTTGTTTCCCATTGTCGGTGAGCCAATAACGACAGTTTTGGATTTAAAAACCTCGGTAATCAGATCATTCTCATCACTCTTGGCAAGATTGTGCACTTTTACTACCACATCTTGGTCGGCCAGTCTGATTCCTTCCGCTATCTTTTCTGCTAGCATTTTTGTTCCGTTCCACATAGTATCATAGATAATGGTAATCTGGTTTTCCTGATAGTCGTTTGCCCATTGGGCGTATTTTTCAACAATCTGCATCGGGTTCTCCCGCCAAATGACTCCATGGCTTGTGGCGATCATATCTATCGGGAGGTTGAGTGCTGTGATCTCACCCAGCTTTTTTCTTAACACCGGGTTGAAAGGGTTCAATATGTTTGCAAAATACTTCATAGACTCGTTGAATAGATCACACTGGTCCACCAGATCGTTAAAAAGGCTTTCGGTGGCTAAATGTTGCCCGAATGCGTCGTTACTGAAAAGTATGTTATCTTGAGTCATATATGTGGCCATACTGTCCGGCCAATGCAGCATGGCCATTTCAACAAAAATAAGCTCTTTACCATTACCGATGTCAAGTTTATCTCCGGTCTTAACGACTTGGAAATTCCAATCCTGATGATACTGCCCTTTCAAGGACTTTACCGCATTTGCCGTACAATAAATCGGCTTATCGTGAATATGCTTCATCAGAGCAGGAAGAGCGCCGCTGTGGTCCACTTCTCCGTGATTAGCAATGATATAATCAATTTTATTTAAATCGATTTCCTTGGCCAGATTATCAACGAATTCCTCTGCAAAGGGAGCCCAAACCGTGTCGATCAAGACCGTTTTTTCTTCTTGGATCAAATAGGAATTATAAGTTGATCCTTTGTGTGTAGAGTATTCATTGCCATGGAATTTTCGAAGCTCCCAATCGACCTTCCCAACCCAGTATACATTGTTCTTTACTTGCTTTTTCACTAATGATCACTCCTTTTTTAGAAGCAGGTGCCTTAATGAGTCAAAATGAGTCAATGAGTCAAGGGAACGGTGACTTTGACTCACGGGGCAAGACCCCCAACCCCTTGTCATCGGAGCCTAGCACCGGCGTGGCTAACCCCCAGGAAGCAGAAAGGAAGCAAAAAGAACGTCCCCGTGCTTCCGTGCTTCCCCGAGCCCGATCATCCAACCTGTCCTGGTGATCGGTCACCGGAAACAAACAAGGGGGACAAGAGCTTGTCCCCCTCTGCAACCTATTTTACCTCTGCTTTCCATAAACCATGGAGATTGCAATAGGCATATACTTCTGCATTTTCCTTATCGCAAAATACGGTTTTTGGTTCGTCACCCGGTTTTAGTGAGACTATTCTAATCCCATCGTCGCTTACTAAAGCAATCCATTCTATATAATGCTTTTCTGTCATAGGATGGATACTTGATCCGACCTGAACGGCTATCTTCCCGTTTTCCTTTGTTGGTACAGGCAAATGCTTTTCAGTGGAGGCTTCTGTAGTATTGGCTATCATTTCTGTCATCGGTTCACCGCAGCAAACAAGCTCGCCGCCTCCATTTTTGATCAAAACTACTTGGTTCCCGCAAATCTCGCATGTGTAAAAAGCTACAGTCCCTTTCATCTTAAATAACCCCCCTTTTTCATACTTTCCTTTTTTTCTTACTCAGCTTAATTGTTTGTTTCCGACATTCCTTTTTCAGCAGGTCACATATCTCTTAAAGCAGCATGAAACTTCCGGAGATCAATATTTAATAAATCTATCCCCCTTGGCACCACAGATACTACATCTTTCCGGAACAGCTTTTTCAATATTCCCGCATACTGGGCAGAGATAATAGAATACTTCTTCTGTCTCGTCAAGGTTCTCCAAGGCTTCCTGATAAAGCCTGGCATGAACCTCTTCCGCTTTCATTGCAAAAGTGAAGATCCTGACAGCAGCTTTGTTACCCTCGGCCTCAGCTTCCTTTATAAATGGGGGATACATCTCCTTATATTCATAGGTTTCGCCTGCAACAGCATCTTTCAGGTTATCAGCAGTTGTGCTAATTTTCCCTGCGACCTCAAATTCTTTTAAGGCATGTATAGTTTCAGCATCAGCTGCTGCCCTGAACAATTTAGCAGCATTAAGCTTTCCTTCTTGTTCAGCTTTCTTAGCATAGGCCATATACTTTTTGTTAGCTTGAGATTCTCCGGCAAACGCCTCCATCAGGTTATCAAGGGTTTTGTTTTCACTCATTGGTTTTTCCTCCTTCACTTGAATTCATTTTTATTAGAAAGGCACTCTGGACAGAGGCCTTTAAAATAAACATTTTTATCATTGATCTTAAATTTGCTCAAATCCTCGGGGATCAAAGAATCTATATCAATGGGAAAATCAAATATTGTCCCACAGCATTCACATTTAAAATGTCCGTGGTCTTCAGTATCAATATCGTACCTGGTTTCTTTATCTTCGATTATAATTACCTTAACTAAACCTGCTTCTGCTAAAATTCGTAAGGTGTTATAAACCGTTGTTTTTGATAGGGTAGGTATATCCTTTTGAAGTTCGGTAAAGATTTGCTCTACAGTTGGATGGCAGCGATTTTGGGTAAGATACTCTAAAACCTTCAACCTTTGGTATGATAGACTAATATTTTTTGTCTTTAACTTTTTCTTTAAGTATTCAAATGTAAGATCCATTGACTCACCACCTTTCAACAGTAACGATTTTAGTTATGTAATTTATACAGAGTTGTAATCGTTACAATGCTATTATATTCCTTTCGAACATAAAAGTCAATAGCTTGTGACATGGGGACGGGGTTACTGTCACGTTGGGATGTGACATGTGTGACACTGCCCCCGTCCCCGTGTCACTCCCTTGTCACTGTTTCCAGACTATAACTTTGTTGCGGCCTTCTTCTTTTGCCTTGTATAAAGCTCTATCTGCAATGTCAATTAGCTCATCAGGCTCCATCGTGTGATCAGGAACAACAGATGCTACACCTAGGCTGACTGTTAAATCGCTTTCTATTTTAACGTTTTCTATTCCCAGCTCTTCCACTCTTCTTCTAATTTCCTCGGCAACAACTGCCGCTCCCTCAGCAGCAGTATTTGT
>LFTQ01000155.1:7896-11154 GCA_001513545.1 Clostridia bacterium DTU068
CCGTAACGTGCTGCCAGATCACCTGGTCTTTTTATAACACCTTTTATCACCTCTGCGATTTTTATCAATGCTTTGTCACCTGCCAGATGGCCATATGTATCATTGAAGATCTTGAAGTGATCAATATCTATCATGATCAAAGCCAATGGCATCCCCTCTCGCCGGCTTAACTTCCAAGCTCTGTCATAGACAAGATCGAAAGCCCGGCGATTTTCAATTGAGGTTAGGCCGTCTATTATTGAAATCTGTTCAAGCTTAACATTAGCTGCCTTTAACATTTCATTTGCATGATGGAGTTCCTTCGTTCTTTCTTTCACACTAGCCTCAAGCTGTTCATTTAATTTTCGATATTTTCTAACAAAATAAATTGCGATCAATGCTACCACTAATAGGAAAATACTGACAGAGCGCAGGAAAATATTTTGAAAATAATCTCTCGTTAGGCATATCACTCCTTTGCCTTGCCACTGTTCCATGATTCTATCGATAGTTCCATCCTTTATAATTTCTTCTAGACCGGAATTAATCATAGCCAGCGTTTTGTCATCATCTTTTCTAACGGCAATTCTGGAGTACTGAGTCTCAATAGGTTCCTCCACAACCGCGATACCGGATATCCTGCTTTGAGCGAGTTCGTATTCACCGATCCACCGGTCCACAACAATCGCATCTAAATCCCCAGCCCTTAAGTCTCTGAAGGCAGTTTCCCAATCATCGATCTTTTCAAGTTCTATTTCTTCATACCCTTGAAGCAAGCTGAGCGGATAGCCGCCGGCCTCTACTCCGACACGCTTGTGTTTTAAATCATCAATACTCCTGATGGTCGTATTGCCGCCTTTAATGAAAATTGAAAAATCGGATTTTAGCAGAGGACTTGAAAAATCATAAAGTTTATTTCTTTCCGGACTTGGATTGATTTGAAGAAGCCCATCAGCATAACCATTAAGCACCATTATCTGTGCTTGCTCCCAATTCATGGCGTTAACTTTAATATCGCAACCGATCTTTTCTCCGATAGCCTTTGCGATATCAACTGCCACACCTTTAGCTGTTCCGTTGTCATCGTATACGATGGGAGCTAAATTTTCATTTCCGAGTAAAACCAGAGTGTCACGACTGTCATCATTATTAGCAAATCCGCTGATAGGGAGAAATAAATTTAACAAAATAAAAACAGCAGTAATAACACATATAATACAAGCCTTATTCTGTTTATAGCTCCTCATCACTACACACATCCCTACATATGTACTTTAGTTATCAGGCTTATCAAAGATGCCACTGTCGGTTAAGTATCCAGGCTATCATACCTGCTTTCTCTTTCATCGATTGTAATTACCTTAACTAAACCCGCTTCCGCTAAGATTCGCAAGGTGTTATAAACTGTTGTTTTTGATAGGGTAGGTATCTCCTTTTGAAGTTCGGTAAAGATTTGCTCTACAGTTGGATGGCAGCGATTTTGGGTAAGATACTCTAAAACCTTTAGCCTTTGGTATGACAGGCTGATATTTTTTTTCTTTAACTCTTGCTTTAAATTTTCAAACGTGGGATCCATTGGTTCACCACCAGTAAATATTTCCATATTGGAAATTATACAGGGTTGTAATCATTACAATGTTATTATATTCCACTCATATATTAAAGTCAAGAATGTGACAGGGGGACGGGGTTACTGTCACACTATTAAAAGAGACATCCTATCACTCAGGTCGCCTTTCGGGCAGCATAGGCTTTATGAATCCTTTTAAAGTGATACATTTGATCATCGGCCTCTTTAAGAGTTTTATGGAAATCTAGCTTTTCTCCTCCTTTAAAAATGCTATAGCCATAAGAGACTGTCGGTAACTGGATACCTTTCTCACGCATTTTTGCAAGATTATTTGTCATAGTCCTTAGCTGATATTCAATCTTTTCTTTATCTGTTTCATTGCCGATAATAAAAAATTCATCCCCGCCAAAACGATAGCAGGTGTAATGTTTATTAAACGATTTACGAATAATATCTGCCACTGCTTTAATAACAGCATCTCCGTGATCATGCCCATATGTATCATTTACACTTTTTTCCTTTTACCGCTTTGCATACCCGTAAAGACCCATAGTATATAGGAATAATGTCCAACTTCCCTTCCCCTCTCCTTCACACATCTAATACGCATAACATAACATAATACCAAATATCTCCAGACAAAAAGGGGTTGGTAAATATGGAGCAGTCTAAACCGATGCAGAGTTATGTTCCAGCAGGCAGGCACAGGCTTCCCCCTCTCCCCTATCCATATAATGCTTTAGAGCCTGTGATCAGTGAAAGGACCCTGCGCATTCACCATGACCGGCACCATCTTTCCTATGTGGAAGGGTTGAATAATGCAGAGCTCAAACTGGTTGAGGCGCGGCGCATGGGGGACTTCAGCCTGGTGAAGCACTGGGAGAGGGAGATCGCCTTTAACGGATCAGGGCACATCCTGCACAGCATCTACTGGACAGTGATGGCTCCACCAGCAGGAAGAGAACCAGGGTATTATACTATGACCGAAATTGAAAAATATTTTGGGAGCTTTACATCCTTTAAAGAACAATTTACTGAAGCATCGATCCAGGTGGAAGCCTCAGGATGGGGAGTGCTCTGCTGGGTGCCGTCCTGGGGAAGAATGGAGATTCTGACCGCAGAAAAGCACCAGAACCTCACCCAGTGGGGTGCAATTCCGGTGCTTGTTGTGGATGTATGGGAACACGCCTATTATTTAGACTATCAAAACAGGCGTGCTGATTATGTAAGAGCCTGGTGGCGTCTTGTCAACTGGGCTGAAGTGGAACGGCGCCTGCGCCTGGCCATGCGCGCCAGGGTGCCGCTGACAACATCATCTTATGAGTAATAGCACCAGAAATGCATTATGACATGCATTTTCACCTCGACAAAAAACACGTTCAATTGCATAATTAAACCGGTATATTAAATAAACTTCGGAAAGAGCTCATGCATTATATATGCATAACTGCTTTATTCTTTGCATCATAATTTACTGCATCGCGCATTTTATTTCATATATAATGCATTACATTTATCATTATTGCACTTTTTCCTAACTTCGGCACAATACCGTTCTTCTCTTTTATTGGCAGGTCTAATTCACCTGCTGCTTCTTTATTGAGGGCTTTCCACTCAGTGAGTCAAAGTACCTGTCCCCTTGACTCACCTGTCCCCTTGACTCACGGTGATCGCGCGGTGAACACGCGGCCCGATCACCCAACCTGTCC
>LFTQ01000099.1 GCA_001513545.1 Clostridia bacterium DTU068
CCGGCATCAGGCAGAATAAAACCTGGTGATACATCTGGAGGGGGGACGATATACTGCATACTTCCATAAACTCCAGTTGATACATGTACTGCATCTACACCCGCATCTTCAACAATACTGGCAACTGCTTTTGACTCCTCTATCTTTCTCCCATCCACTATTCTTTCATCAGCACTCATCCTGAAAATGATGGGGAATGAACCGCCAACCTTTCTGCGTACATCTCTGATGACCTCAACAGGGAATCTCATTCTGTTGTACAAGGAGCCCCCGAACTCATCCACTCTTTTATTGGTGTGCTGTGACATAAACTGGGCCACCATATACCCATGGGCACCGTGAATTTCCACAGCATCAAACCCTGCCTCCCGGGCACGGGCTGCAGCATCTCCGAACTTCTCTATCAATTGATAAACCTCTTCGGTTGTCAACTCGCGAGGTGTTTCCTGTGAAACAAAACAGGGTACAGCAGATGGAGCCACAGGCTCCTCTCCACCCAAAATATCAGAGGATGTCTGGCGGCCTGCATGGTGAATCTGTACCGCAATTTTTGCACCATAGCGGTGTACAGTGTCTACTAATTTTTTATAGCCGGGTATAAATTTATCATCCCATAAACCGAGCTGGTGGGGTATGGCTTTACCTAAGGGATCCACCCCCGCAATTTCGACGATCAAAAGTCCCCAGCCGCCCTTTGCCCTGGCTTCCCAATATGCGATCAGATCTTCGCTCACAGTTCCATCAGGGTTGGCCAGGTTGGTTCCCATTGGTGGAACGACAAACCTGTTGCCCACCTCCATGGTTCCTATTCTGATTGGAGAAAAAAGCAGTTTAAAATCCATTCACTTCACCTCGAAATATATTTTCGCGGTTATTATTCGTAAAACATAAGATTTTATGCCCGACCGATCACCGACCAATCAC
>LFTQ01000018.1 GCA_001513545.1 Clostridia bacterium DTU068
GCAATAAAGCAAGCCCGGCACTGCATACATAGCCGGAAAAAAGTAGACAATAGGAAACAACCAGAGTATTATGGAAGAAACGTGTTGAAGAAATATTATCCAGGTTTGTGAGGGAAGTGTAATGATTTCAAAAGAAGATCTGGCAGAGGTTCTGCAGGTTGCTGTTAGGAATGGAGATTTTGCCGAAATCTATGTAGAAAGAAGCAGCCAAAACAGGGTCAGTATGGAGGCCGGTAAGATCGAGCGGGTGATTTCGGGGAGTGATGAAGGAGCAGGGATCAGGGTTGTCAGGGGTGAAAACACCGCCTATGGCTACACAACAGAACTTACTAAAGAGGGGCTGCTGGAACTGGCCCGGCAGGTAGCAGTGGGTGTGGGGGATTCTGAGGCACAGACAGGGGAAAAGGCTCCCACCGAAATTGTCCTTGAAAAACGGGAGTCACCGGTTCTCCTCCCGGTATCACAACGGCCGGATCAGGTGGGCATCGACAAAAAGGTAGCTTTGGTCCTGGAGGCGGAAAAGGCAGCCCGGGCGAAAGATGAAAAACTTATTCGCCAGGTAAGTGTTGGTTATGCTGATATCATCAAACAGGTGATTATAGCAAACAGTGATGGTGTTTATGTGGAGGATGAACGGGTGCGCAGCCGTTTGGTGGTGCATGTGGTGGCCTCTGATGGGAAGGTGATCCAGACCGGTTATGATTCCGCTGGCGGCACAAAGGGTTTTGAGCTGTTCGATGAGGAAAAGGCAGCAGATCTGGGGAGAAGAGCCGCTGAGCGGGCACTGCTGATGTTAAAAGCACGCCGCGCACCTGCAGGACGCATGACTGTGGTGATTTCCGGGGAAGCTGGAGGAACCATGATTCATGAGGCCTGCGGCCACGGACTGGAGGCAGATCTGGTTCAAAAGAATCTCTCTGTTTACGCCGGGAGAAAAGGGGAAAAGGTGGCATCTGAACTGGTGACAGTGATCGATGATGGCACAATCCCGGGCAAATACGGGTCCTTCAGGTTTGATGATGAGGGAAATCCGGCACAGCGCAATGTTCTCATCGAAAAGGGGATCCTGCAAAAATTTATGTATGACAGGATCACAGCACAAAGGGATGGGGTGAAACCAACAGGCAATGGCAGGAGGGAGAGCTTTCGCCATAGGCCGATACCCCGCATGTCCACCACCTATCTGGC
>LFTQ01000033.1 GCA_001513545.1 Clostridia bacterium DTU068
CATTAAAAGGCATGAGGAAACCTCCCGTAATTCGTACTACAGTAAATATCTTCACTAAAACCAGCTAAATGTAAAAGCCGTTTGATATCCTCATTCAATTGGTTCTCCGCAACCTGATGGATGCAACCAGAATCAGTTTCAAAGGTAATTATGGTAAGAGGTTTCAGCATCTCCAGCAGCATTGCTCCTGTTGGGCTAAAAGACTTGCGCTTCCCAGGGATAACCAAAGGCTTGGTTTCTTTGGCCAGGTTACGGCGTACCCGGCGCTGCAGCAGTACATAAATCAGCAAAGCCATCAAGAAAACATAGCCTATGGCAACTACTCTCTCTGTGTTCTTAACATAGATCCCGTCAATATAGACAGGGTTTTTCAAAAAACGGAAAGAAAGTTCCACCGCAGTTTGGTTTTTGTATTCCCGTAGCACATCACCTGGGGAAAGCTCATTATCATCAAGAATATTGGTAATCAATACGAAAGTACTGGCTTTTGCCTTGAGTTCCTTGACAAATTGTTCATTAATAGAAACCAGAGAAGGAATGGCTCGATAATGGATTTGATAGCTGTTCGGTTCATCTTTGCGGGGACGGCCTACCCGTCGCTTGATTACCCGTTCTTCTTTAATTTCGGTATTTATCTCAAAGAGTGATGTATCGTGCTTTGCTAAGAAGAGCTCCAGTGCCTTGTTGGCATCAGCTTCACAATAAAATTCTCTCTTGGCAAGAGCATTACAGTCCTCTATCAGCTCTTTTTTCTTGATGTCTATCATCTTATCGATGCTTTTTTCCTTCCTCTTGTCCAGGCTTGAGGAGTTTACAATAATAAACCGGTAATCGTTGCCGTTAAGTTCCCTAACAGCTGATTGAACCTGATAGATAGCTGCATCCTTTTTCTCTACGAGGCTGCCCAGGTGCTGCCATTGATTCTCTGTCCAGGCCCATTCTTTCAGTTCAGCCGATATTTTAAATGTTTCCGGCAGCCGTGAAATGAAAGGGATCTTCTTATCGGACATAAGAGCAAGGTTGTCATTGGTAACCAGAGCTGAATCAGCAACATAGATGCTTTGGCCATTATCATCAGAAGGCAGCATTGTTTGCAGTCTTTCAAGTACGTCTTTATTCCAGGTCTTATCGCTCATATTACCATCACATAGTTCCCCAAAGATGGGGATGCCTTCGCTGGTGGTAATGAGTCCATAAAGGAATTGCTTCAAATCAGGCCGGTGCTCTTTGCTGTACCCGTAGGTAATGTCGAGTAAATCCCTATCTTCATCTGTTTGGTCATACTCTCCAGCAACAGATATGGATGTGGTATCAGCATGAACAGTTCTTGTTTTGATATTGTGTACATTTATTGCTGATAATGCTAAAGCCAGGTAAACCCGGTTGGGATGAGCTTTAGCCAGTTTGGTAAGGGCTCTGCCCAGGGCATCATCATTAAATGCATCAGCAGTTATCTTTTCATCTTCACCAAAGATTACATTGAGATTCATCTCACTATAAAATTCTTCTACACGGTAAAGCGGTTTTCTTGCCACCAGGATATTGATAACGAGTGCTTCTAGCAATGTTCCTGGCGACAGGCGGCATTGTTTAGGATCCCAGGTAACCATCTCATCGATGATGTCTCTGAGTTTAATTTCACGGCAAAAGGCTGCAACCAGTGGAGCAGCACCAGCACTTAAGATCTTAACTTTAGGTATTAAGCTTCTCATGCGAAATTCCCCCGTTTAATGTCATTAGATGGGAATTCGCGACATCTTCTGTAATTCCTCCTTATCCTGAGAGATTTTAATAATTATTTTTTTATGGAAAAAAGGGTGCGGAAGATGGGATATGTGATACTTCAATTAAAAATTATTCTAAATTTATTTAAATTACGAAAAAATTATTCAGTATGTTTTATACTATCAGGGACATTATTTATACCCACATTTTTCTTGTCCCTACTTGGGAAGAAAGCTGTATTAACTGCAGTTGCATCGGAGTCAAATTATATAAAATATAAAAGCAGAAAAAATTTTGGTGATTTTATACACTTAATAATTGTATCTATTATGGAAAGAATATCATTTAAATATGCCAATAAAATTGGGTTTGAATCTCCAAGCGTTTCATATTCTTTTAATGTAAAAAAATATACTAATAAGCTATTCAGCGGGAATATGCATATTAAAAGTGATAATTTTAGTAAAACAGTTAGTTTATTCGAAAGAGAATATGTTATCGGTTATATTGGCCGTTTAAGTGAAGAAAAGGGTATTCTTAATTTTATCAAGGCAGTTCCAGTTATATTTAACTCTTTAGACATTAATGTAAATATATTAATTGGAGGAAGCGGGCCATTAGAGTCAAGCATTAATGAGTATTTGTCCGAAGGTAATATTGACAAGGTACAGATTATGGGGTGGATACCGCATGAAGAATTACCAAATTATTTGAATAACATTAAACTTATTGTTTTCCCTTCTTTTACAGAGGGACTTCCTAATTTGTTATTAGAAGCAATGGCCTGTGGTACAATTGTGGTTGCAACTTCTGTTGGCGGTATCCCTGACGTTATTAAAGATGGAGAAACAGGTTTTCTTCTTGAGAATAACTCACCTGAATGTATTGCGGAGACAGCATTAAAAATATTGAATATGCCTGATGATAAACTGGAGAAGGTGTCAGATAATGCTCGTGCTTTAGTTGAAGAGAAATTTACTTTCGAAGCTGCTGTTGAAAGATGGAGTGAAATAATGGAAGGTATTTAGGTAGACATCTAGGCAAATATGAATTAATAACTGAATATTACTTATGTCTTATAAGGCATACATTCTTGAGTTAGCGTAAAAAACGTTATATAACTGATCGATAGTAATAAAATTCAGTTGATTGGAAGGGAACATAATAATAATGGAAAAGACATTTTTAAATAAACATTCTTACTTTTTTCCACTATTAGTAGTAAGCATTGTGTTATCTACATTTTTGGCAGTCCGCTTAGACATCCCATATTTCAGGCAGATATCAAGTGTTATTTTTTTGGGGTTTTTGCCTGGATGGTTAATTATTCGGCTTCTTAAATTAGATAACTTAGATACCACAAGTAAATTTGTTCTAACGGTTGGACTTAGTCAAGTATTTGTTATTTTTTTTGGTTTGATCGTAAATCAGATAAGTTTGTATTTTGGTTATTTACATCCGTTAAATGAAAATGTATTAACTATAACATTTTCTCTTGCATTAATTTTCATGGCAGTTATTTTAAACTTTATAGGAAAATGGCCCAAAATATCATTGCCGAAAATGCACTTAAGTGTTATAGATATTGTCATTCTATTATTCTCTGCCGTATTACCGCTGTTGAGCATAGTTGGGACAATTCTTATGAATTTCTCAGACAACAACATCTTACTAATGGTTCTATTATCATTCATTGCGTTACTCATTATAATTGTAATTGCGAAAAGTGATCAGTTATCTCCATTCATTTATCCCTTTATTATTTTAATGATTGGTTTATCTCTAACCTTGATGTGGGGATTTAGATCTAATCATATAGTTGGGGTTGATGCCCATCATGAATATCTACTGATGCAGATGACTGCTCAGGCACAGCACTGGCAAATATTCGAAAAGAGTACCTTGGATTCATGTTTAAGTATCTCTTTGTTGCCCACGATCTATAATGTTTTCTTAAATATTAATCCTGAATACCTTTTCAAGGTTTTTTATCCTGTCCTCTTTTCAATTTCGCCAGTGGTTTTGTATGTTATATATAAGCAATATGTTGGGCGTTTATATGCTTTTATTGCTTCGGCTTTTTTTATGTCCTTCATGAATTTTCAGACCACTACTATGCATGCTCGAACCAATACAGCTATATTATTTGTTGCATTAGCACTATTGGCGTTGTTCCATGAGAAGATACATCCGGTTACGGGTAAAGCGTTTTTTGTATTGTTTTTAACTGCAACAATTGTTTCACATTATTCAACGACATATGTGCTTTTCTTTGTTCTGCTTATTGCTTTTATAGGCTCAGCAATATATAAGTTTATCTTACAAGAAAACTCATTAAGAAAACGACATAGATATAGAGTAACCGGAGTTAGTACCATACTTTTTTTTGCGTTGATATTTATTTGGTATAGT
>LFTQ01000044.1:0-8653 GCA_001513545.1 Clostridia bacterium DTU068
GAGATAGTTAATGAAGTTAAAACATATAGAAAATAATCTATAGAATGACGGCTGTAGAGGGGGTAATGGTGTAAAAGGATCTATTTTACCCATTACCCTTTATACCACCATGGAGGTGATAATTAATGAACTATCCGGTTGTCAAAGGAGCAGCCTATGCCCTGGTTCAAGCCAACAGCATGCTTTTATATCAGGGTTCCACTCAAATAACAGAGCGGTTAAAAAACGAGCAGTCAGAACACCTCAAAGCGCTCCCTGAACACCTGAGGAGTTTTGAAGATGCTGTCAGCTATCCACCCAACCAGGCCTATATCGGAAACATCACACCAGATCAATTAAAAGAAATACCCCATCCATGGTATGAGAACCCCTTAGCCGGTGCCTCCAGGGACGGAAAGCACGGAGAGATCATGCCGGAAGATGAGTTTTTCGGGTTAATGAAGATGGTGGACAGCTTTGATCTGGTTTTATTAGAAGAAGCCTTCCAGGCCGGTGTTAAAGGGAAACTGGAATCACACCCGATATTAAAGGATATCAAAGAGATAAACAAACTGGAAAGCACAGCGCACAGTGCTGATGAAATACAGAAGCTGGTCGATGAACATGACGCCCAGCCCCTGTATTTCGCAGGAAAACTGGTGGGCTGTGTTAAAAAAGCCCACGAATTCGATGAAGCCCTATCCTCTGAGGTGATGCTGGGGAACCTGGCCAGCAAAGCCTCATCAGTTTTAGTTCTCAAGCAGCTTTTGGCAAAAACAGATCTGAATCCTGTACAGGTCGATTACATTATCGAGTGTTCAGAGGAAGCATGTGGTGATATGAACCAGCGGGGCGGTGGCAACTTTGCCAAAGCCATCGGTGAAATCTGCGGCTGTGTCAATGCCACAGGATCAGACACCCGCAGTTTCTGTGCAGGCCCTGCCCATGCCCTGGTAGAAGCAGCAGCTCTGGTGCAGTCGGGGATTTACAGCAATGTGGTTGTGGTAGGCGGAGGCTGTACAGCCAAATTGGGAATGAACTCAAGGGATCATATTAAAAAAGGAATGCCTGCCTTAGAGGATATGCTCGGTGCCTTTGCTGTCCATATCGGAGAAAATGATGGTGTAAACCCGGTGATCAGGACCGATGCCATCGGGCGGCACAAAATCGGTTCCGGAGCCTCACCACAGGCAGTAATGACCGCTATTGTCACCGATCCGCTGGATAAGATCGGCTATAAGATCACAGATATCGACCGCTATGCCCCTGAACTGCAGAACCCGGAGATCACAGAACCTGCCGGTGCCGGTAATGTGCCCATGGCCAACTTTAAAATGATCAGCGCCCTGGCTGTAAAAAGAGGGGACATAGAAAAAGCGGATTTAATGAAGGCTGTTGACAGCTTCGGGATGCCCGGCTTTGCACCCACTCAGGGACACATTCCCTCGGGAGTGCCCTTTATCGGACATGCCAGGGACATGATCCTGGAAGGAAAGATCGAAAAAGCAATGATTGTCGGCAAAGGCAGCCTTTTCCTGGGGAGATTGACCAACCTCTTTGACGGTGTTTCCATGATTATAGAGAAAAACAGCGGTGTGGTAGAAGTAGATACCGGATTTGATCAGGAACAGCTGCGCAAAATGATCGCTGAAGCCATGCGAGATTTTGCTAAGTCTTTTCGGGAATAGAGGATGAATAACACCTTTATGGAAAGGAAGGTGAGATCATGGACGAAAAAATGACACGTGCCGCCATTGCTGATGTTTTTGAAGAACTTGCCGATGCTTTGGAAACAGGTTCCTATGGTAAAAAGACCCGGGTCGGACTCACCATCCTGGGGAGTGAGCATGGCGTAGCAGAATTGGTAGCTGGAGCTGAGCTGGCCCAAAAACAAAACCCTGGGCTGGAGGTTGTGCTGATCGGTAAAGACGCAGAGGGCAGCTTTGAGCTGGTGGAGGCTGAAGATGAGCAGGAATCACACAAAAAAATGGATGAACTCCTGCAAAAGGGGTATTTGGACGCTGCGGTGACCATGCACTACCCATTTCCTATCGGTGTATCCACAGTAGGCAGAGTGATCACACCGGTCAAAGGTAAGGAGATGTTTTTGGCTACCACCACAGGGACCTCTGCCACAGAGAGGGTAACTGCACTGCTCCATAACACAGTACTGGGAATTGCCACTGCTAAGGCCTGTGGCAGAGAAAACCCCACAGTGGGTATCTTGAACATAGATGGAGCCAGGCAGTTGGAAAGAGCGTTGAGGAAACTGCAGGAAGGGGGGTACCCCATCAGCTTTGCCGAATCTGCCAGGAGTGACGGTGGAGTGGTGATGAGGGGGAATGACCTTCTGATGGGTGTTCCTGATGTAATGGTCATGGACAGCCTCACCGGCAATGTGCTGATCAAGGTCTTGTCAGCCTACAGCAGTGGGGGGAATTATGAAGCTCTGGGCCTGGGATACGGGCCAGGTGTGGGAGAGGGCTATGACCGGATTATCTGTATCATCTCCCGGAGCTCAGGCGCACCGGTTATCGCGGGAGCTATTCGCTTTGCAGCTGAGTGTGCCAGAGGTAGGGTTTTAGAGAAGGTGAAGGCTGAATACAGTGCAGCTAAAAAGGCCGGCTTGAATGAACTGCTCAAGACTCTGGCAGCAGGGGAGACAAGCAAAAAGGATGATGCAGAGGAAATAAGCCCACCGCCGAAAAAATTGGTCAGTGAAGACATTCCAGGGATCGAAGTAATGGAAATCGAAGACGCTGTGCGCCTTTTGTGGAAGGAAAAGATCTATGCGGAAAGCGGTATGGGCTGTACAGGGCCAGTTATCATGATCGCTCCAGAGGATAAGGAAAGAGCTGTACAACTGCTGCAGGAAAAGGGATATCTGTAGTATTCGGTGTGACAAGGGGACGGGGTTGCTGTCACACAGGGAAGCACAGGGGCGGTCTTTTTGCTTCCTTTTAGTCACATGAGTCAAAGTCACCGTACCCTTGACTCGCTTGACTCAGTGTCACCAGCATGGGAGGATGAGGGGTTTGCAAACAATTGTAACAAACAATCCGATAGTGCGGGATAAATACTCAGAAAATGTGCTTTTTATAGATGGAACGGTTGAACAGGTTTTGATCAGGGTGAGGGATCTGGTCCATGAGGGATATGAACTGATCACCCACCCACTGCCTGCCAGCCTGCGGATCATGTTTTCCCCCTACCGTTCTGTTATCATCGGGCAGAAGAGGGGCACAACTGATCCTCTCCATATAGAGATTGCTGAGGAGAGTGTTCTGAAATATAAAAGGCAGATGAGTAACCGGGATGTAGACCTTAAACACAATACAGATTATCAGCAGATCGACCTCATTCTCCTGGAGTCAGCCTTAGGTGATGTGACAAAGGTGTGACAAGGGGACGGGGTTATTGTCACACAGGGAAGCACAAGAAGCACAGAGACGGTCTTTTTGCTGCTACCCTTTAGTCACATGGGTCATAGTCACCGTTCCCTTGACTCACTCGGCCCGATCACCCAACCTGTCCCGGTGATCGGTCAAAATAAATAGTAATTGATGCGATAACGAAATTTCATCGAAAAACCAGCGAAACGCAGAAGGAATTAGTTTATAAGCATAGAAAACAGCAAATAATAAACAGTAGTTGTTGCTGTAAAATGCATCTTGTATTTCAATAGCTAATCAATTGAGAAAAATCAGGGGGTGAATTTCTTGAAACTGGAAATCGGAAGAATCAAAATTAAAGACATCCAATTTGGTGACAGAACATTTGTCCAGGATGGCGTTTTAACAGTTGACAAAGAAGCCCTGGCAGCATTCCTTAAAGAAGACGAAAGGATTAAGGATGTAAGCTTTGATATTGCTAGGCCAGGTGAAAAGGTCAGAATCATACCTGTCAAAGATGTGATTGAACCGAGAGTAAAGGTTGAAGGAACAGGGGCGGGTTTCCCCGGTGTAACCACAAAACCCAGCCAGTGCGGCCAAGGAAGAACCCATGTTTTATATGGGGCAGCAGTTGTTACAGTAGGAGACATTGTTGGTTTCCAAGAGGGAGTTATTGACATGTGGGGAGAGGGTGCCCGCTGGACACCGTTCTCCAAAACCTACAATCTGACCGTTGATATTCAGGTTGTGGAAGGATTGGACACACATACCCATGAGGAAACAGTAAGGCTGGCCGGATTAAGAGCAGCAGAATTCGTCGGTCAGGCAGGCAAAGATGTAGAACCTGATGAGATCCTCACCTATGAGATGGGCGGAATATTTGAAGAAGCCGCAAAATACCCGAACCTGCCCAAAGTGCTCTATGTGGAAATGATGATCACACAGGGCTTGCTCCATGACACCTATATTTACGGAGTAAACGCCCAGCATATCCTTCCAACATTGATGCATCCTAACGAAGAGTTGGACGGTGCTGTGATCAGCGGTAACTGTGTGGCTGCCTGTGACAAGATCACAACCTATCAACACCAGAACAACAGCGTGATTCTGGACCTTTATGAGCAGCACGGAAAAGAGATCAACTTCTTGGGTGTGGTTATGGTTCCTGAGCATACCACACTAACAGGTAAACTGCGTGCTTCTGACTACACACTTAAACTGGCAAAAATGTTGGGTGCTGATGGTGTGATCGTATCTGAAGAGGGGTATGGCAACCCGGATTCAGACCTGTTGATGATCTGTAAAAAGTGTGAAAATGCTGGAATCAAAACTGTTTTGATCACTGATGAATGCGCCGGTTGGGATGGGATGTCCCAGGGATTGGCAGATACAGTTCCTGAAGCAGTAGCAGTGGTTTCATGTGGTAATGTGAGCCATGTGGTAACACTGCCTCCTGCAGACAAAGTTATCGGTGACGCGGAATCCATTGCTGTATTGGCAGGGGGCTGGAAAGGTGCCCTCTTGGAAGACGGTACTTTACAGTGCGAACTGAATGCTGTAATCGGGTCCACTTCTGAAATCGGCTATCACTATGTTACTTGCAGGGAATACTAGTTGTGCAAGGAGGGAGGAAATGACATGTCTGAGAAATTCAAAGTCCTTTACTATGTAAACCAATTCTTCGGACAGGTCGGTGGAGAGGATAAAGCAGGTATGCCTCCTGAGTACCGTCCGGAAAAAGTCGGCCCTGCCTTAGGTTTTGAAGGCGCTCTTCAGGGTGAGGGTGAAGTAGTAGGCACTATTATCTGCGGGGATAACTACTTCAATGAAAATAAAGAAGAATCCCTGGACTTTATTAGAAAGACCATCAAAGAAGTAGAACCGGATGTGGTTGTGGCCGGGCCAGCATTTAATGCCGGTAGATACGGTATGGCCTGTGGTGAACTGGCCAAAGCAGTTGCTGAGGAATTTGAGATTCCGGTTGTCACCGGGATGTACATAGAAAACCCGGGTGTGGAACTCTGTAAGGATAAAGCTATCGTTGTCAGCACAGCAGATTCTGCTGCCGGTATGAGAAAAGCGCTGCCTGTTATGGCTGCTATCACCAGAAAGCTGGCCAAGGGAATTGAATTAGATGCGCCAGCACAGGAAGGCTATATTCCCCAAGGGAGGAGAAAGACCCTCTTTGTGGAGAAGAGAGGTTCCCAGCGCGCTATCGAAATGCTTTTGGCACGCTTCAAAGGGGAAGAGTTTGAAACAGAGCTGCCCATGCCTGTTTTTGACCAGGTTGATCCTGCTCCTGCCATCAAGGATCTGAGCAAAGCAACCATAGCAGTATGTACATCAGGTGGTATTGTTCCCCAGGGCAACCCGGACGGGATCCAGTCTGCCAGTGCCCAAAAATGGGGCAAATATGATGTCAGCGGTATAGATGAATTGAAAGCGCCTGATTTCTACTCCACCCACGGCGGCTATGACACAGCATATGCCAATGAAGACCCCGACAGAGTAGTTCCGCTGGATATCCTCAAGGAGTATGAAAAAGAGGGCGTCATCGGCAAGGTATATGAATTCTTCTTTACAACCACAGGTACAGGAACATCTGTGAGCAATGCGCAGAAATTCGGCAGAGAAATAGGCGCAATGTTAAAAGAGGCGGGGGTTGATGGTGTTATCCTCACCTCCACATGAGGGACCTGTACTCGTTGCGGTGCAACGATGGTAAAAGAAATCGAAAGATACGGTATTCCTATTGTTCATATGGCTACAATTACCACCATATCAGAGTCTGTAGGGGCTAACAGGATCGTTCCTACTGTTGCTATCCCTCATCCGGTGGGCAATCCTAGCCTTTCCCCCGAGGATGAGTATGCTCTGAGAAAAGAGCTGGTAGGAAAAGCCTTGAAGGCCCTGACCACAGAGGTAACCGGAACCACTCACTTTGAATAAACCATGCAGCATTTCTTAGAGGGGCAGTACTCTTACTGTCCCTCTTTCGTTTCAGTGCCATCTGTTTATGCAGTGCAAAATAATTATGCATGCAAAATATCTGTACAAAAATAATAAATACGGTATTATTTATTAACTTTATCTAATCCTCCCTGCTATAAAGATTGGCATTGTTTTTGCTTTGTATATTTTCTGTTAATAATTAAATGATAATATTGGTTGTTTCTGTTTTCTGACTAAGCGGCAACGATCTCAGAGCAGCAGTCCAGTAGATAGATAAAAGGGAGGCGGTTTAAAAAGACAAAAAACATTAGAATCAATTAAAGAGTATTGGCTGCGGCTGATTAAGTGAAAATAAGAATGGAGGAGTATCAGATGGCATCTCAGGTTTCATTACGTGTTTTAACCGAGGATGATATTAAACAGGTCCATGAATCCTCTTTAAGGCTATTGCAAGAAGTGGGTATAGAGATTGAATATCAACCAGCAGTAGATATCCTGAGGGATGCGGGGCAGAGGGTTGAAGGGACCCGTGTTTATTTTGACCCCGATTTTGTTCAGAAAAAGGTCGCTGAAGCTCCAGAAGAATTTACTGTATATGCTCGTGACCCGGAGTTCAACGTTCAGATAGGTGGCAATAATCTGGTTTATGTTCCTGGTTATGGTGCCCCTTTTATTATTGAAAGAGGGAAAAGAAGAGCAACAAACTGGGAAGATTATATGAATTTTTTAAAGCTTGCTCATGTGGCGAAAGATATGAACCTCAGCGGCGGTATGCTGGTTGAGCCCAGCGACCTGGATGAGAGAACAAGATATTTGGATGCATTATATGCCCATATCCGCTACAGTACTAAATGCCTAATGGGTTCAAGTTATGGAGCTGAGGGGGCAAACGATACCATCGAACTGCTTGCTCCAGTTTTCGGAGGCAGAGAAGCATTAAAGGAAAAACCGGTGGTTATTACCCTGATCAACACCATCAGCCCCTTGAAACTGGATGAGCGGCAGACCGGTGCCCTCCTGGAATACGCAAAAATGAACCAGCCTGTGATCATTGCATCTCTGGTGATGGCCGGATCCACAGGGCCTGCAACACTTGCCGGTTGTATGGCAGTACAGAACGCCGAAGTTCTTGCCGGAATAACCCTGGCGCAAACAGTGAGCCCAGGCACTCCTGTTATCTACGGTTGCGCCTCATCGATCACAGATATGCATTCAGGTTCTGTATCCATTGCCAATGGTGAATCCAGCTTGATGGCCGCAGCAGCAGCCCAGATGGCCAAATTCTATGGAGTGCCATGCCGCAGCGGTGGAGGTTTGACCGACTCAAAAACAGTTGATGGACAGGCAGGGTATGAAGCAGCAGTAATGCTGTTCGCTCCTGTATCAGCCGGCACCAATATTATTCTCCATACCGCCGGAATACTTCAGTACTGGTTGTGCATGTCCTATGAAAAATTTGTGCAGGATTTGGAGATCGCCGGTATGCTGCGCAGATTCAGAAGGGGACTGGAAATCAATGAAGACACCCTTGCTGTGGAAGTAGTCAGCAAGGTCGGCCCCGGCAATCACTTCCTTAATCAGATGCACACCCGCAAACATCACAGAAAAGAATTCAGGAAACCGTTGTTGAGTGATAGACAATCATATGAAGGTTGGGTATTGGAAAGTTTGACCTCCGAAGACAGGGCCGAGCGGGTACGCCAGCAGATGTTGGCTGCTTATGAAGATCCCGGACTTGATGAGTCCCTGCAGAGAGAACTGCAGTCCTATATTGAATCCAGAAAAGCAGAGCTTCTGAAATAAGGAAGGGGGAGTAAAATGTTACTAGATCAATTAAAAGAAGCTGTAATAAATGGTGACCAGGATGAGATTAAGGTTTTGTGCAATAGAGTTTTGGAGGAAAAATTCAATCCAGTTGAAGCTGTTCAAAACGGTTTGATCAAAGGCATTGAAGAATTGGGTAGGCTTTGGACCGAAGGAGAAATGTTTTTACCTGATGTGATGATGGGAGCAGATGCACTTAAACTTGCCCTGGATATACTTGGTCCGGAACTGGCAAAGGCTGAGGCAGCAGGGATCAAAAGGGATGTTAAAGGCAAGATCGTCATCGGCACTGTCAAGGGAGATATCCATGACATCGGCAAAAATATTGTATCAGCCATGATGACCGCAGCCGGTTATGAGGTTTATGATCTGGGAATCAACCAGGAAGTTGCTGCATTTACTGAGAAAGCAGAAGAGGTCGGCGCCGATATTATTGCTTTGAGCGCCTTGCTGACCACCACAATGCCTGAGCAGAAAAAGCTGGTGGATTATCTGAGAGAAAAGGG
>LFTQ01000044.1:8739-8993 GCA_001513545.1 Clostridia bacterium DTU068
GTAAAAAAGGAATACGGCTGATTTTTGTCGAATATTAAATAATATTGTGAAGCGGTATATACCTGTAGATCTAATATTTCACACTACTACCATTTATCTTCAACTATAACACATTATAACATACTCCAAAAACTGTAAACATCGCGCGAGCAGCCTTTTAAAAATCAAAATCATGTAACTGCTTGGTTTAAATCCTATTAATAAAGGAGGTATGTGAAACTTGATAGCTCAGGTGGCCGGGGAAATTGTCGATG
>LFTQ01000044.1:9078-10709 GCA_001513545.1 Clostridia bacterium DTU068
CGCGGCAGGTTAGCCGCAGAGGGCGGTAGTGACATCCGGGGTCTCCCCTTAGAAGATGTATTCCCATGGCTCGATTTAAAAGAAGAACAGATTGAAAAGATCGAAGTAAACGATAATAAGAATCGCATTCTTACCTTGAAAGGAAAGATCAAAAAGCATCACATCAACGGCAAACACTATACCTCTATCATCTTAACTGATATAACAGAGTTAACCAAATTAAAGGCTAAATATAAGCAGACTAACTGTATTAAGCAGAAATATGAGCAAGCCCTTGAATCCTTATTTGAAGGTGTAATCATCACAGATAGTGAAGGAAAAATTATTTATGTTAATAAGGCTCAGGAAGAACTGGATAATGTAACAAAAGATGATGTTTATAATAAGAAAGCCACTGAGGTTTTTAATTTAGATAATGAAAGCAGTGTACTGATGCAGGCTCTCATAACTAAAAAGGAAGTTCCTGAGCGCCATCAGTATTATATCAATATGGTGGGACATGCGGTTAATATCGTTACCTACGGCTACCCTTTAACGGTTAATGGTAAAGTAGTCGGTGCTGTGGCTATCTGCAGGGATACAACAAAAGCCAAGGAATTGGCAGAAATGGTTCTCGATTATTATGATACCCGCTCAAATGGTCAGATCATAAAGCCTTCAGCAGAAAAAGCAAAAACTCGCGATAATTTATATACATTTAAAGATTTAATCGGCAATAACGCTGCCTTCAAAGAGGCTATCCGCTGGGCACAAGTATCAGCAGAAACCGACTCAAGTGTTCTGATCTATGGATTGACCGGTACAGGAAAAGAGCTTTTTGCCCAGAGTGTTCACAGCCACAGCAACCGGAAAAACGGCCCCTTTATTGGCATTAACTGTGCAGCTTTACCTGAGTCCCTTCTGGAAAGCATTTTGTTCGGCACAGTGAAGGGAGCCTTTACCGGTGCCATCGATCGGCCTGGACTTTTTGAACAAGCCAATGGAGGCACACTTTTTCTCGATGAGTTAAACTCAATGCCCTTAGGGCTGCAGGCAAAACTCCTGCGGGTGCTGCAGGATGGGACTATACGCCGTGTAGGAGGAACTCAGGATATATCGGTTGATGTGCGCATCATTTCCAGTCTCAACACCGATCCCAATGAAGCAGTTAATAAAAAGGTTTTAAGGCAGGATCTTTTTTACCGCTTGGCAGTTGTGTCTATCAGAATCCCGCCCTTAAAGGAAAGACGGGATGACATTCCTATGCTGACCTCCTTTTTTATCGGAAAGCACAACAGAAAATTAAAAAAATCTGTGAAAGATATTTCACCTGAAGTAATGCAGTGTTTCCTGAATTATCATTGGCCGGGTAATGTCAGAGAGCTGGAACATGTTATTGAATGCGCTATGGTGGTAATCGGGGATGGCAGTTATATTACATTGGACCATCTGCCCCATCATCTGATTGAATGTTATGCACAGCAGCAAGATGAACATGATGAAGTAAATCAATTGGTCATCCTGGATGCTGATTTTCGCAAACAGACTCATCATAACAACCGCAAAAAAACAAATTATATATTAAAGCACAAAATAGATTCAACTGAAAGGGATCTGATAGTCAAAATTCTCAGTGAAACACAGGGAAATGT
>LFTQ01000043.1 GCA_001513545.1 Clostridia bacterium DTU068
AGGAGAAAACCCTGTCCCCAAGAAAACAAAATCCCACGACTCTTCAGTCGCGGGAGTATGTTAAAGAAACTATTAGACAGGAAAAATGGCAGCTTTCATTTGTGATTATTGCCTTGTTTCCAACCCAGGTCTAAGCAGTAAGCTGATAGCCCACAGCCCTGCCAGACCGATGATGGTGTAGATGACCCTGCTGATAGGGTTGGCACTTCCCCCAAATAGGGCGGCTACTAGATCATATCTGGCCACTCCCACCAGCAGCCAATTAATAGCACCGATGATGACAAGGACTAATGCTGTTTTGTCAAGTGAAGACATATAATGACCTCCTTCTTGTTGACTCTTTATAAAATAACCATTATTCAAAAAAATATACATTGAGAGGTCATTTTGCTGGTTACGGTAGCCCAAGAATTGAACTGTGTAAAGAGCTAAGGTTTTATACCAGCTTTTCCGGGTTTAAGCAGCTTAGCTCTGGGAGCACAAACCGCCCATCTTTTCTGATCAAAACACCATCAAAATATATTTCACCACCGCCATATTCCGGTGTTTGTATCAAGATCAGATCCCAGTGAAGCGCCGATTTATTCCCGTTGAAGCAGTCATCATAAGCACTCCCAGGTGTAAAATGTATGGAACCGGCGATCTTTTCATCAAAAAGAGTGTCTTTGATGGGTTTTGTGATATAAGGATTGAGCCCAAAGGAGAACTCCCCTACATATCTGGCACCTTCATCGATGTCGAATACCTTATTGATCCTATCGCTGTCATTGGCTTCAGCCCGAACAATTCTTCCATCCTTAAATTCCAGAGAAATATTTTCATAGGTAAAGCCCTGGTGCAGAGAAGGCGTGTTATAGGTGATTTTCCCATTGACTGAGTCCCTAACTGGGGCTGTATAGACCTCACCGTCAGGGATATTCCGCTTGCCATCACATTTGACCGCAGGTAGGCCCTTGATAGAAAACGCAAGGTCTGTACCCGGGCCTTTAATCTTTACTTTGTCAGTTTTATTGATCAGTTCCATCAGCGGTTCCATAGCCTGGGACATTTTGCGGTAATCCAGGTTGCAGACCTTAAAGTAAAAATCTTCAAAGGATTCGGTGCTCATATTGGCCTGTTGCGCCATAGAGGGATTAGGATAGCGGAGGACCACCCATTTTGTATGGGGTACCCGGATTTTGCCATGCACCTCATGCCAGTAATATTTTTCATAGATCTCTATTTTTTCGGGGGGTACATCGGAAAGTTCAGCGATATTATCCCCTGAACGGATCCCGATATAAGCCTGCATTTCCTTCATCACAGTGCCTTCAAATCTCGCTTTCATCTCCATCTGCTCTCTGCTGGCATTCATCAATATTGCTCGTTCGACAGAGTTGTTTTTGATCATGACAAAGGGAACCCCGCCAGCTGCATAAACCTTTTTGATCAGTTCTTTAACCAGTTGACCTTCCAGACCTATAGATTCGATCAGGATTTTTTCTCCTTTTTGCAGTTCACAGGAATAGTTGACCAGGTTGTTTGCCAGTGTGCTTATTCTTGGGTCCTTCACTGTAATTACCTCCATTAGAAAGATTGCTGCTGCCCTTATGTTTTGCCTAGTGGGCTGATAATAATTATAGATCAAGCACAGTATGGAAGGAAATTGACCTGATGAGAGAAAGGGATCATACCATACCCATGATGTTTTCATTGGAAAGTTAATGCCTCTGTGATAAAATACTCACATGCGGGAGGTTTTTTTTACGATCATCCGCCTGCAAGACCCACTCTTTTAAAGGTGTGAGGAAGGCGGTTTTTTTATGTCAATTCAAGTTGGGGAAGGATTACAGAGGTGAAAAAATGAAAGGTACTGTTGCGGGAGTTTGTATAAGTGAGCAGCGGGGGACAGGTAAAATAAATGTAGGAAAAGGGTATCTGGAAAAGGATAAGGGATTGGTAGGGGATGCCCATGCCGGTACTGAAAGACAGGTCAGTGTCCTTACATTGGAGCTAATGGAAAAGGTTGCCTCTGAAGGGGGTTTTTCTGCTTCTCCAGGAGATTTTGCAGAGAATATCACCATTAAAGGTATAGATATAAACGAAATGGTCATCGGTTCCTACCTGCGGCTGGGCAGTGCCCAACTGGAGGTTGTGCAGATCGGCAAGGTAATTGATGAAACCCATACCTTTAATTTTCATGGAAAGGTCCCACTGGCTGATGAAGGGCGGTTTTGTCGTGTTGTGCGCAGCGGCTGGGTTTCTATCGGAGACATTGTAGAGTTAGTCAAGCCTTCAAAGCAGTGTGCTCCTACTGTGAAATAATAAACAGAGTGTGTCACCGGAATGGAAAGTTTTTATGGACCAGATAGGGAAAAATTGGACAAATAGGGTGAGTTTGAGTTGGCTAAGGCAATTATGTTCCAGGGGACATCTTCTCATGTAGGAAAAAGCATTTTAGCAACAGCTCTCTGTCGGATTTTTTACCAGGACGGCTACCGGGTGGCTCCTTTTAAGGCCCAGAATATGACCCGCAACTCCTATCTGACTGAAGAGGGTCTGGAAATGGGGAAGTCCCAGGCGATTCAAGCAATGGCAGCCGGGGTTGCACCCAGGGTGGAAATGAACCCGGTTTTGATCAAACCGGTCAGTAACAGTTCTGCCCAGATGATTGTCAATGGCAGACCGATGGGAGATATGAGCGACAGGGATTATTGCGAGGGTAAGAACCTGATACTTTTTGAAGAGATTAAAAAGGCCTTGGCAACCCTGCAGCGGGATTTTGAAGTTATTGTGATCGAAGGTGCAGGAAGCCCAGCAGAGATCAACCTAAAGGACAGGGATCTGGCCAATATGCGCACTGCCCGCCTGGCTGAGGCTCCGGTGCTGCTGGTAGCAGATATTGATCGAGGTGGTGCTCTGGCCTCTGTTGTAGGTACACTGGAGCTTCTTGAACCTGATGAGCGCGCTATGGTTAAAGGTATTGTGCTCAACAGGTTCTGTGGAAAACTATCACTGCTGAAGCCTGCACTTGATTTTCTGGAGCAGAAGACAGGTAAGCCGGTTGTGGGGGTTATACCTTTGATGGAGATCAGTATCCCTGAAGAGGATTCCCTAGGGTCAGATGACCATAAAAGACAAATTGAAGCTTTGGATTGGGAAAAGGAATTCGATCAGCTGGCAGCTGCCTGCCGCAGGTATCTGGACATGGATAAAATTTATAAATTGCTGTGGTAGTTGTCGGCCATTGAGCCCCCTTTTTTTATTCCGGTAATGTCTAAGTGATGCAATTCATATTAAGGTGATCATGGACTCATGAAAAAAGAGCAGTTATTTAAAGCGGCAGGTATTATTACAGCTGCCTCCATCATCAGCAAGATCCTGGGTTTTTTTCGGGAAACCGCACTGGCAGGTGTTTTTGGAGCAACCACTGCAACAGATGCCTATTTGGTTGCAACCATCATTCCGTGGATGCTCTTTTCTGTGATCAGCACTGCCTTATCCACAACACTGATACCGGTCTATACCATGCGGGTTCATGAAGCAGGGGATGAAGCTGGCCTGCGGTTTATTAACACACTGGTTAACTTCATTCTGGTTATTTGTCTCATCATGATCATAGCAGGGTCCTTTGCTGCTCCCTGGATCGTCAAAATTGTCGCCCCGGGATTTCGTGGTGAGGCAGTTGATTTGACAATACTTTTAACCAGGCTCTTGCTGCCCATGATGGTTTTTCATGCTTTGACTGCTGTGTTCACAGGTTATCTGCAGGCTGTAGAGCGTTTCACCTGGCCTGCATTAGTAGGGATCCCATTTAATGTGGTAATGATCATAGCAATCATCATCTCCGGAGTGAGTTTTGGTATTGCCGGTGTTGCTGTGGGCAGTGTGCTGGCAACAGCATGCCAGATCATGGTTATGCTTCCTGGCTTGATCAGGGTGAAATATAGTTATCAGTTGCTGATCGATTGGAAAGATCCGGGCTTTCGGCAGGTGGGTAAGCTGATTGTCCCTATACTGCTGGCAACCGGTGCTGGACAGCTGGGGATTATCGTCAACAGGATGCTGGCTTCCGGTCTGGCAGAGGGCAGTATTTCAGCTTTAAATTTCGGAACACGGCTCACACAGCTGCCTTTGGGGATCTTTATCATGGCAGTAACCACTGTGCTTTATCCCACCTTCTCTCAGATGGCGGCACACCGTGATATGCATGGGCTGCGCCGTGCAATGATAGCAGGTGTGAGGTCCAGTATTTTTTTGACCATCCCCATGGCTGTGGGGCTGATTGTACTCCGGGAACCCATAGTCCGAGTGCTCTTTGAGCGGGGTGCATTTGATGCTCAAGCAACTGATATGACCGCCTATGCGGTACTGTTCTTGAGTCTAGGGTTGCTCCCTATGGCTCTGCGGGAGGTAATCAGTCGAGTCTATTTTGCTCTGCAGGATACTGTTACCCCGATGATGCTTGGTATTGTTGCAGTTGTGATAAATATTGTTTTGAACTTTGTCCTGGTGCGCCCCTTTGCTCATGGGGGGTTAGCCCTGGCCACATCTATTGCCTCTTTAGTTGCGGTGATTATCCTGTTTTGGGTTCTGCGCAGGAGATTGGGCGGCCTCGGGGGTATGGAGATGTGGGACAGCCTCTGGCGTGTTTCTCTGGCTTCTGGAGTTATGTATGTTGGTGTTGATATTCTTTGGAAGACATTGATGAGGATTTATCCTACTCCGGGGTTTTTCCTGGAGGCGGGTCTGCTTTTATTAGCTATCTGTGCCGGAGTGGCGATCTATGCTGTTGGAGCCTATATTCTGGGCTTGCCGGAACTCAGGCTGTGCATTGATTATGCCGGTAAGGTATTAAGGCGTGTTTTCAGCAGACGGAGTGAAGCTGCCGGACATGATATCGGGTAGTGCAATATGGAGAAAAAGGGCTCCCATTTGGGGAGCCCTTGTTTATCAAAAAATTATTTTCTCAGATCGATAAAGCGGTCCTTTAATTTTTTCCTCACCAGAGGCATGGTAGTGTACTCCATTTCATCCAGTGGGAGACGGTGGGGTTCAAATGGGCCCATGCGGCGCATATAATTGGCTATTTTGTTTGCCTCCTTCCGGACGCTATCAAAGGCCGGGTCATCAAACAGATCCTGTGGTCCGACCAGTTTCCCCTCAGCCAGTTGGAATCCCAGAGCCACCACCCGCGGTGGGCCGTCAAACCTGGTGGGGCGTGCATCCTTCATACTGACCGGCATCAGGGGGCCGTTATGGGAGCCGCGCATCCAGCCAGCGACCAGATGGGGATAGGAGAAGGGCTCCAGTGCTTCACCCACAGCCGGGTATCCGCTCTGGCAGCGGACGATGCAGACCGGATCATCCTTTCCTATATAGCGGCCTGCCATCAGGTTCAACCGCTGAGTACTGGAAACAGCAGCTATATCCTTTGTTTCCCTGTGGAAGATACGCTTGATGCAGAAGCGTCCAGGTGCTCCGATGAAGACCAGCATGTCATAGATGTCTTCCGGTGTGGAGAAAATGATTTTTTTGTTTTCAACGGTATCTCTCACATCAAAATCAAAGCCACTATGCATTTTCGGATCGATCACCAGTCCGATGGTGTTGAAGGGATCCGCGAACATTTTGTAAAGGGGTAGATTCCAGGCGCCTGGTTCTGTTTTATCTGCCATAAAAACGATCACAGGTTCACTCTGCCGCTCTTCAAATTCCATTTCAGCTATCCCAGGTCCGAGCCCTTTGATGTTACCGGAGAAGGCGTCCCCTAAAAGATCCTGTCCAGCACCATATTGTTTCAGCTTTTTTGCCACCTCAGTACACTCAACAAAGGTGTCCCAGGCCAGCTGGTGGATCTCTCCATTGTTACGACCTGTCTCATGGGTCATGATCAGGTTGATGTCATCACCTACATGTGCAACGCAAAAGTCTATGAGAAGCGGGTTCCCAGACAGCTTCTCTCTTGCTTTTTCTAAAAGCTCAGGGTGAACGCCGGAATGACCTACATTGCCTCCAACATCTGCCTTGATTACTGATAGGGTTATTTTTTTCCCCATACTTGATTGGTCCTCCTCTTCAAATGTGTTATACTAATTCATATTTATGTTATACATTACGACACTAGGACTGATGTTTCCTTCAGAGGCAATAAAAATATTTTTGTGCCAAATAAAACATGTAATGGTATGATATGTCTTCGGAAACCCCATATCTAAAAAATGGCTGAACACCTGATAAAAGAAGGATTAAGGGTGAGAATAGCGAAATAGTTTAGAAAATAACGTTAACCGAGGGGATGGCTGGTTTGAAGAAGAAAAAGGTGAAAAAAGCTATAATTCCCGCTGCCGGATGGGGAACCCGTTTCTTACCGGCTACCAAGGCACAACCCAAAGAAATGCTTCCGATCGTTGATAAACCGGCAATTCAGTATACTGTTGAGGAGGCTGTTGCCTCCGGGATTGAGGACATTATCATTGTTACCGGAAGGAATAAACGCGCTATTGAGGATCATTTTGACAGAGCCACTGAATTGGAGATTGTATTAAAAGAAAAGGGTCAGGATGATCTATTAAACCTGATCGAGGATATATCCAATCTGGTTGATATCCATTATGTTCGGCAGAAAGAAGCGCTGGGTTTGGGACATGCCATTTACTGCGCCAGAAAGTTTATTGGCGATGAACCCTTTGCTGTACTACTGGGCGATGATTTAATCGATGCTCAGGTACCCTGCCTGCAGCAGTTGATGGACATTTATGACAAATGCCAGGCATCAGTGCTGGCTGTCCAAGAGGTGCGAAGAGAAGATGTGTCACGGTATGGTATTGTTAAACCAATGGAAGGTGATGGCACAGCAGGAAAGAACTATTTCAGGGTACAGGACCTGGTGGAAAAGCCTGCTCTAGACGAAGCCCCCTCTAACTTTGCAGTGATCGGGCGTTATATCATCAATCCTGAGGTTTTTGAGATTCTGGGCAGAATAAAACCTGGTGCAGGAGGAGAAATTCAACTGACCGATGCACTGGGAGAGTTGGCAAAAATTCAACCCATTTATGCCTGTGCCTTTACTGGGGAAAGATATGATGTAGGGGATAAACTCGGTTTCCTTGAAGCCACTGTGATGTATGCTCTGGCTAATCCGGAACTGGGTCCGGACTTTCGCAAATTTTTAAAGAATCTTGCTAAAAATGGGGGTGATAGTTGATGCGGGAAAAGGTAGAAGCTGCTTTAAACAAGGTGCGCCCGTTGCTCCAGCGTGATGGAGGGGATGTTGAACTCGTTGATGTTGATGATAATGGAGTGGTCAAGGTACGCCTCAAAGGTGCCTGCAGCGGCTGAGCGATGGCCATCGTCACCCTGAAAATGGGAATTGAGCGGTCGCTCAAGCAACAGATCCCAGAAGTAACCGAAGTAGTTGCGGTTCGTTAGGATGAAACCCGGGGCCGAACATTTAGGCGTCCGGGTTTTCATTATTCGGTTCTACCTCATCATATTTGGTTCTGAGGATCACAATATCGATTCTCCTGTTCATCTGTCTACTGCTCTCATTGATATTCGGAACACGGGGCCTGTACTCCCCATACCCAATTGCTGAAAGCCTTTCCGGAGATATATTGCAGCTTGAGATTAATTCCTGCAGCACATTGGTGGCACGTGCTGTAGAGAGTTCCCAGTTAGAGGGGTATTGGGGGGTATTGATGGGAAGATCACAAGTATGACCTTCTACTCTAATATAATTGGGCAGATCATTTAACCTGTCTCCCACCCGGTCGATTATTCTACGTGCTTCAGGTGTCAGATCCGCTGAACCTCTGGCAAAAAGGACTGTTGTCTGAAACCGGACCACAAGTCCCCGTTCCTCCAGGTTGACAGTGATCTGTTCACCGAGTTCTTCTCTTGCTATAAACTCATTGAGAGCCTGCTGCAGATCAGCCAGATGTTTAGCTTCACCTGTTAGTTCAGGTACAGTAGAGTTTGTTCCTTC
>LFTQ01000172.1 GCA_001513545.1 Clostridia bacterium DTU068
AGTGTCTCCGGTGATGGAGATTACCTGCCCGGTTTTTGCCGTCTGTTGTTGGCCTGCACCTCCTCCGCCCATATCTCCTGCACCGCCGAAACTCTGGGATGGCTTGATTGTCAACACAGACAGCAGGATTTTAGTTTCTCCGTTGGTCTCGATCAGGTCAAAGCCCAGAGCAGAATTGACGGTCAGTGTATCCATTTCTCTTCTGTTCCAGCAGCCGGAGGTGAAGAGGAGTATAATAACCAGCAAAAAGAATATTATTTTACGAAGCAGTATAATCATGTTAGCCTTTTACCACCTTTCTTAAAGATGACAGCGATCACCAGTACGAGTGCAGGGATCAATAGCTCTACAGCAGGTCCATAGTAGGGAAAAATCTTGGAAAGAAAATTTATCAAACTCAAATGATCACTATAAAATAACCTGCTGATGATGATGGTACCTGCCAAAATCGGCAATAGGGTTACCCGGTAATTTCTAATGCCCAAAGTGGTGGCTGCGGCAATGGCAGCTGAGTGAAAGAATACCGCCATTTTAACGATCACACCTGACATCCACATAACCACGATCAGGATTTGAATGCGTTCCAAAAATCGGGCTAAAGAGATGTAGCGGGCAAGATCATAGGCGGGATAAACCATATAAACAGGAATCAGATCACCGAAGACCCCGATTATTGCCGCTGTGATTGTTCCCAACAAAGCAGCTGTTGTGAGCAGATAGTACACTGCGCTTTTATATACCTCCTCTTTTTTGTTGAGGTAGGGGTACAGCATGAGCAGCAGAAATATTTCTCCCCGGAAAGCGCTGGAAAGCGCACTGCCTTTGATGACCGGCATGATCCCCTTTTCCAGAAATGGCCTGAAGTTATCAGGATTGATCCCCTCAGCTACTAAAAGAATGATGATTAAAATGGACAGCACCCAAACCGGCCATACCAGTTCATTCTGCCGGGCGATGACCTCAATACCCAGGTAGGCACCGTAGAGGGATGCCAGTCCAATCAGGATTTCCAGTGCCACGAGAGGGGTTTCCCTTAAAAAAGCCACATGAACAAAAGAAGAACTTTGGTTGAGGATGACACTGGTGAGATGGATGAAAACCGCTGTGTAGATCCCAGCCAAGAGTTTCCCGGGGATTTTCCCCAGGATTTGGGGGAGGTACTCAGCAAAAACCTGTTGTGGAAACTTTTTGGCAAGAGCAATACAAACAAGTGCTACCACCAAACCGGAAATTGTAGCAATAAGAGGAGTGAGCCAACTGTCCCGCCCAACCATTTGTATGACACTAGAAGGGGCATAAAGAAATGCGGTAGCTGCTTCAGTAATGACCAACAGCAGAAATAACTGCACACTGCTGATGCGTTCCCGGTCCAGCATTATTTTTTCCTCCTCCTGATGGATTTTTTCCCCTTTCTTGCAGGTGGTTGGGGCATCTGAGCAGGGTGCTCCCGCTGGGGTTCTCTGTAGCCTATAAGGCGCGGACGAAAAAGCATGTTCCAAATAGGCGCCCTGATCACGGTATCTTTTAAATTATCGAAAGATAAAGGTGCCAGAGGGCTCAGATAGGGGATACCATAGGAACGCAGTGAACACAAATGATAGGTCAAAATGGAAAATCCGACGATAATACCGATCAGTCCAAAGGAGGCTGCCAGCAGCATAAAGGGGAACCGCAGGATACGGATGGTGTTGGACAGGGGTTGTGTAGGAATAACAAAGGAGGCGATGGCTGTAAGAGCCACCACAATCACCATACCAGGTGATGCCAATCCTGCGCTGACCGCTGCCTGTCCCAGCACCACTGCTCCCACTATACTGATGGTTTGTCCAAAAGTTTGGGGAAGGCGTAAACCCGCCTCCCGCAGTACCTCTAAAGATATCTCCATAATCAGAGCTTCTACAAGGCCCGGAAATGGTATACCTTCTCTGGTGACCAATATGGTCATCAGCAGTTCTGTGGGCAGCAACTCCTGGTGAAAAGTGATAATAGCGATCCAAAGTGAAGGGCCCAGCAGGGCGGTCAGGATTGCCAGCCAGCGCATTACTCTGATCCAGGAGCTGAACCAGTAACGTTGGTAATAGTCTTCCGGGCTTTGTATTTGGGCGGTTAATGTACCGGGGATGATTAATACAATAGGGGTGTTGTCGAACATCAATCCGGCCTTTCCCTCCAGCAGGTTGGCAGCCAGTTTATCCGGCCGTTCTGTGCTGTCAAGGAGGCTGAACAGGGAAAATGCGCTATCCTGGATAAACTCCTCCACCTGGCCGCTGTCAATAATTCCATCAATTCTGATCCGTCTCAGCCGGGACTTGATTTCGTCAACCAAACCATCAAGAACATAGCCCTTAAGGTAGACCAATTTAACTTCTGTTTTGGTCAGTTCGCCTATTTCCAGGTTTTCCACAGCCAGGCGTGAGGTGTTCAGGCGTTTGCGCAAAAGAGCGATATTTGAGCGCACATCCTCATTAAAGGCATCATGGGGTCCTTTGGACACATTTTCTGTGACGGGCCCTTCAACCGCTCGACCTGCTTTTTCCGCCAATCTGACCAGTAATGCTTGATCCAGACCTTCGATCAACAAGCATGCCGCTCCCCGGTTGATCTCGTCTGTGATCTCTACAAAGCTATTTTTTTTAATTACCCTGCCATCGGAAAGGGCATTGTTGATCAGCCACTCTGTGGTAATTCCTCTAGGTGGCAGTTGTTCTATGGTCTGCAGACAGTGCATCAAGCCCTGCTGTAGACGGGTATGATCTATTAGGGTGTCCAAATAAATAACTGCTGCCCTGACATGTTTTTTACCCCTCCCGATCTTCAACCCGCGGACCATAAGGTCATCAGAGAGACCAAAGATTTCGGTGATTATTTTAATATTTTTTTCCAGATTTGAGGTTAGTTTGTAAGCCTCCTGGTAACCCGGATCCCCTGGTTTGAGCAAAGAACCTGTTGGCTCGCCTGCTATATGTTTAAGCAAGTTACCAAGCCAACGGAAAAAGGAAATCATGTTTTTCCCTGCTTTCCGTGTTGTGTTTCCAATGCTTATTATTCCTAACCCCGATTGTTTTCATGTGTTTCCCGTATATTTCCCAACATGGGTTGCATACTAAAAGGAGAAAAATTGACCGTTGGAAGGGAGTGAGGTATTTTGCCACAGAGGAAGTGCTGCGGTGTGACCAGAGGGCGTAGCGCCAGTCAACGAACTGATGGCCGTAAAAGGCGTGAAGTGGAAGTGGAGGGAGGTATAGCTGTGTCCCCTGTACCACTAACAATGGGGGAGAGGGTTACAGTAAAGTACCAAGGGCTGCTGGCTCAGTCCGGGGCGGAACAGGTTTATCTGCATAAAGGCTATGGCCCAGGTCACAGCTGGAGCTCTGTACAGGACCTGCCGATGCAGAAAAATAAGGGGGTATGGGAGGTCCAATTTGTAGCTGACAGTGCTAGCAGGCTAAACTTCTGTTTTAAAGATAATGCCGAAAACTGGGACAATAATAATGGCAGAAACTGGAGTCTGGAAATTCACTCCGGAGAAATTCCCTAATTTTTATCGGGATGATCCTTCCCACTGACTGGTAGATTCCCCTTCTCATAGAGTCCCCTGGTAGGCTTTCTGTGAGGGGATATTTTGTCTACAACAAGATATGGTAAGGAGATAAAGTAATGCGGATCTTAATGCTTTCCTGGGAGTATCCCCCGCGCAGTGTCGGGGGGTTAGCCCAGCATGTTTGTGACATTTCTATTGCTCTAGCGGCAGCAGGTGACGAGGTACACCTGATCACTGTAGGAACACCTGAATCCAAAGAAATGGAGATCACAGACGGTGTCCATGTTTACCGGGTGCAGCCCTATAACCTGTCTGCGCCCGATTTTATTAGCTGGATTTTGCAGCTCAACTTGAGCATGATTGAACGTGCAGTACCTTTGGTCAATTCTCTCAACAAGTTCGACCTGGTGCATGCCCATGACTGGCTTGTGGCTTATGCAGGGAGAGTCTTAAAACATGCCTATAAACTGCCTTTGATAGCAACAATCCATGCCACCGAGTATGGGCGCAACCAGGGACTGCATAATGATCTCCAGCGGTATATCAGTGATGTGGAGTGGTGGTTGACCTATGAGGCCTGGCGGGTGATAGTCTGCAGCCACTATATGGAGCAGGAGTTAAAAAGGGTTTTTCAGCTTCCAGATGACAAAATACGGGTTGTGCCTAATGGGGTGAATATGTCTCGTTACCAGCACAGGGAACCTGCGAACCTTTCTCGGGATTTTTTTGCATCCCCAGATGAGAAAATCGTATTTTTTGTGGGCAGGCTTGTTCAGGAAAAAGGGGCGCATCTTCTTGTAGATGCTGTTCCCAAGGTGCTCAACTACTTTTCACAGGTTAAATTTATTATTGCAGGTAAGGGCCCGGCACTGGAATATCTGAAAAACAAAGCCAGGGATATGAACGTTTATGACAAAATCTATTTTACCGGTTATATCGATGACAGAACCCGGGATTTCCTCTACAGAGAGGCTGATGTGGCGGTATTCCCCAGCACCTATGAACCATTTGGTATGGTAGCCCTGGAAGCTATGGCTGCTCATACCCCTGTTGTGGTTGCAGATGTGGGTGGGCTTGGTGAGATCGTCCAGCATGAAATAAATGGCTTAAAATGCTACCCGGGGAACCCCAATTCTCTGGCGGACAATATTCTGCGCCTGCTGCATGAACCGGATCTGGCGAAAAAACTGGCGGAACGGGCATATCAGGATCTGAGGGAATCCTACACCTGGGATGAAATTGCTTACAAGACCAGAGAGGTTTACACAGAAGTACATGATGATTACGAAGCAAGCGCCTGGAAGACCGATACCTCGCTGGCTGAGGTAGATCTGCGCAAGAAAAACCGGCAGGGAGTAGAAGAAATAGGGAGGTATGCAGTTCCTGGATATCTTTTAGGAAAAGAGCAAAGTGAAAGGACCGAGACCATTACTAAAGGGGGACGATACCATTGAAAGCAGTGATCATGGCAGGAGGTGAAGGGTCACGGCTGCGCCCTTTGACCTGTGCTTTACCAAAACCGATGGTGCCGGTCTTAAACAGACCCTGTATGGAGCATACTGTTTATCTTTTGCGCCAGCAGGGTATTGCTGATATCGCTGTTACCCTGCAATACCTGCCGGATGAGATCAAGTCCTATTTTGGTAATGGCAGTGGATATGGAGTTCGTCTGAACTATTTTATAGAAGACACACCACTGGGTACCGCGGGAAGTGTTAAAAATGCTTCCTCCTTTTTAGATGAAACCTTTGTGGTAATCAGCGGTGATGCTCTGACCGACTGCAATTTACAGGAGGCTGTTGAGTTTCACCGGGCAAAGAATGCCCTGGTTACACTGGTTTTAACAACTGTCACCTGTCCACTGGAATATGGTGTGGTGATCACAGATGAACAGGGAAGAATTGTCCGCTTTTTGGAAAAACCCGGGTGGGGTGAGGTATTCAGTGATACGGTAAATACAGGTATTTATATCCTGGAGCCGGAGGTTCTCGATTATATCAATGAACAGGAGATGGTGGACTTCTCCAAAGACCTCTACCCGCAGCTGCTGGCTGAGGGAAAACCCCTTTATGCATATGTAACAAAGGGCTATTGGTGTGACATCGGAAATGTTGAGCAGTATCAGCAGGCACAGTTTGATATTTTAGAAAAAAAGGGTACACTGGTTTCCCTTCCCGGTAAAGAAATATACCCTGGAATTTGGATGGAGGAAGGTGTTCGTATAGACCCCAGTGTGGAGCTTATACCACCTGTTGTTATTGGGGAGGGCACTGTTATAGGGCCGCATACCAGAGTCGGCCCCTTAACTGTGATCGGCAGGGGAGTTCATGTGGGACAGGGGGCATCTCTTAAAAGGTGTGTTCTCTGGGACTACTCCTGGATCGGAGATGGAGTTGAACTGCGGGGCTCAACAGTAGGTAAGAAAGCCCGTCTGCTTAAAGCCTGCAGGGCTTTTGAGGGCTCTGTGATCGGAGATCACACTGTTGTGGGTGAAGGGAGCGTAATTGAACCGGGTGTGAAAATATGGCCGGGAAAATGGATTGAAAAAGGAACACGATTGAGCAGCAGCCTGGTTTGGGGCAACTGCAGCCGTACACGGCTGTTTGGCAATATGGGGATCAGTGGAGAAATCTGCACAGAACTTACTCCGGACCTAGTAAGCCGTTTGGGGGCTGCAGTGGGTACCAATATCAAAGAGGGCAATTTCTCACTAGGCACTGATGGCCACCCCGACTCCCAGATGATCAAAAACGCTGTTCTATCAGGTTTGATGAGTACGGGCTTGCATGTGATCGATCTGGGCAGGGTAACCCTGCCTGTTCACCGCTATGGGATCCGTGCTTTTGATTTGCAGGGAGGGGTACATATTAACCGGATGGAGGGGAACAGGATCAACATCAGGCTGATCAACAATTATGGTTCTGATTACTCACGAGCAGAACAGCGCAAAGTGGAGGGGTTGCTCAACCGTGAGGAGTATCGTTTTGCCGCCAGGGAGGATATTTTGAGCCCGGAGTACAGACCAGGTATTGGCAAATCCTATCTCAATTTTTTGCTGCAATTCCTGGATCGGGATTTAACCAGGAGAAACAGGATTCGGATAGTGGTGGACTACGATAGCCTCCAACTGGGTTCTCTGCTGCCCGGTTTTTTTGATGAATTAGGGTGTGAGGTAAATACGGTCACCAACCACCGGCATTACCCACAGAACATTTCCAAACTCAAGAAAATGGCTATTCAACTGGGAGAAGTCGTAGAGGAACAGGGGGCACATTTTGGTGCAGTACTTGATTCAGCAGGTGAAATGTTGGTCCTGGTGGATGATCGTGGTGAACTGGTCGATGAAGAGAAATATTTAGCCCTATTTTCTTTGATCACTGCGCGGACCAATCCCGGTGCGATTTTGGTTTTGCCTGCTACTGCTCCACAAGCGGTAATTGAAATAGCGCGCGCTGAAGGGGCTGAGGTAAGAACCGCAAAAACAGCTCCCTGGGCTTTGATGGGTGAATTTATGAAGGATGATGTGTTGGCCTCTCAGCAGTACTTTCCCCAGTTTCTTTTCTATAATGATGCTCTTGCCAGTATGGCACTGCTTGCTCAGTATTTGGCAAAGGAAGGCAGGCCCCTGTCTATGATCCTCTCTGAACTCCCTGGTTTTGCTGTTGCCAGAAAAGAGGTGGGGGTTATGTGGGAGGAAAAGGGAAAAGTGCTGCGTCATCTGGCAGAAGCATCTGCAGATCAAAAGGTAGAAACAGCAGAGGGCCTCAAAATACAGCATCCTCAGGGTTGGGCTATGGTGCTGCCTGATGCAGATGAACCGGTGTGCAGGGTTTACAGTGAGGCATTTAACCAGGAGATCGCAGAATCCCTGACCGATATGTATGTGGAAAAAATAAAAGAAATCAGCTCATCTGAATAGGCAAATAACAAAGATGCACAGCAGCAAAAAAGACAGCGGACTTAAGATCCGCTGTCTTTAAGTATTTTGTTGACATTAACTTATACCGGCACTGCTGATTGTTCAGTAATGGGTCCAGGTAGCTCTGCAACATGATCTGATCTGTAGATCCGGTAGTCCATATCAGGGAAAAGATTGTTTTTTGTTTCTAGCCCATTGAGCCATCCTTCATCGATTTTATTTCCTTTAATATCTTCATAGAGCCTGGTAAAGTTGGCTATATGAGACTGGAAGCGCATTTTAGCGTATTGCACCATAGTCCCGGTTTTCATGATAAATGGCCAATCACTGCTCTGTGCCAGCAGCAGTTCCCGGGCTGCTTGATCAAGGGCGCGTTTCAGTATCCCATCTGCCTTATGATGGCTGTTAGCCAGTTCGATCATCCGCTCACCTGCCTTATGCAGGTGCCGCCAGATCCAGTCATTGGCACCGTTGAGCCAGACTTCATGGTAGCCTTTCCATCCCCAGCTGGACTCACAGGGTGTAGATAGCTGGTTGCAGGGGTAAATCTTTAAATAGTCTCCAGGTGTGATCAGATCAATGGTGTTCTGATCGTAGCGGATCTTTCTGATAAGGAAATCCAACCACTGAGGGCCCTCAAACCACCAGTGACCAAACAGCTCAGCATCATATGGGGCTACGATCACAGGTTTACGGTCCAACATACTGCTCAGCCATTCCACCTGCTTTTCCCGGTTGAACATAAAGTTTCCCGCATGTGTTGCTGCTTTTTCCAAGGCCCAGGGTCTCACATATGGTTCTTTATAATCTGTTGTGCTGGTGATCCGGTAGTATTTGATCCCTGTATGGGTGCGTATCTTCCCTTCAGGAAGGTAAGGCCCTATATAGGAAAGATCCAAATCATAACCGATATCCCTGTAAAAGTCACGGTAATCGAAATCACCCGGGTATCCTTCTTTAGCACTCCAAACCTGTTTGGATGATTCTGCATCCCTGCTGAAAGCCACCACTCCGGATGAGCAATAAACAGGTGCGTAATTGCCGTACTTGGGCCGAGGAGAAGCATAAAGTAGGCCATGGGTCTCTGTAATAAAGTACTTGATTCCGTATTTTTTTAGGATTTTGTCATCTCCCGGCTTATAACCGCATTCAGGCAGCCAAAACCCCAGGGGCTTGCGTCCGAAACAGCGTTCATAGAG
>LFTQ01000173.1 GCA_001513545.1 Clostridia bacterium DTU068
ATTATATATTAGATTTTTTGGATTGGCAAGACCCCTAAAAAAAATCTGTTGATAATCTGCGATAATGTCATGGTTTACTCATCAAGGAAAAGGTGACCCCCCGAATAATATAATAAAAATATAAAACTAGCAATAAGAAAAAACCCCCATTATATATTGGGGGTATTTTATTTGCATAAATTTTATTTAACCATCACTACATGAATTGCTTTAATCAAAGCTGTAGCCGAATCCCCTTCCTTCAGACCGGCATCTTTAAGGGATTCAGTAGTCATTACCGAAGTTATCTCATTATCACCCACCTGCATAGAAACTTGAGACATGATATCACCTGTTTTGATCTCTGTAATCCTCCCGCTCAGTTGATTGCGAACTCCAGCGTGCATAGTTTAACCTCCTTAGCTGATTGCTAATAATAATTATTTAGATCATTTGCATTTTTCTGTTCATTTATGCAATCCTAGGATCAAAAAGCCCCTGTTCTCACAGGGGTTATCTGTTTAACGGCGGATTATTCTGAAATGCTGCTAAAGGAAGGTTAATACACTGCACTTGTATATTGTTTATTCAAATTGAACAGCTGCACCAACAGTTCCGGGGCCAGTGTGTACTCCGATTATCGGGTTGACCTGAGTGATGATAGATGTCTTGAGATCCAGGGCCTTTTCCAATGCCTCTTTTAAGTATTGGGCAGCGCTATGCCCATCTCCATGAGCAATTGACAAATGAATTTTCTTTCTGCCCCTGGCCAGTTCCTGAAATGCTTTAACAATACACTGTAAAGCCTTTTTCTGGCAGCGAGCCTTTGAGTAGGTATGATAGATCCCATCATCTCCCACTCTGATAACAGGTTTGATATTCAAAATAGATCCCAGGATTCCCTGCACCCTGCCTATACGTCCTCCTTTTTGCAGATACTCCAGTGTGTTGAGGGTAAACAAAGTTTCTATATTTTTTCTTACATGAGCTAATTTTTCAACAATATGCTGGGCATCAAAACCATCCCTGATATTTCTGGCCGCTTCCAAAACCATAAGCCCCATTCCTAGGCTGATGTTTTTGGAATCTATAATGTGTATTTTCCCTTGCAGTTTCTTTTTTACCAAATTAGCTGCATTAAGGGTTCCACTCAAACCGGAAGAAATATGGATCGATATTATTTCATCATGATCCTGCAACAGTTTACTGTAAAGACGATCAAAGTCATCTGGTGTAGGCTGTGAGGTCTGGGGAAATTCTTTTTCCTCAGATAAACGACGATAAAATTCTTCACTGGTTATTTGGTAGTCAAAACACTCCTGCTCTCCGAACCTGATTTTCAGCGGTATCACATGGATGCCGTATTCTTTCTTAAGTTCTTCTGTGAGATCTGCGGTGCTATCTGTTACCAGAGCGATTTTTTTCATATTTAACCTCCGATTTTGATTGCTTATCTCATTATATCTTTTTCCTCTGAACATACAAGTTATTTTATTTATTTACCTATAAATACACTTCTCATTTTTCAATTGTCACTTTATTAATAGGAATATGACTATTTATGTTGAATTTTATTATATGTCAAATCAATCCAGGATAAGTAACTACAGGAAGGGGGTGTGATCATAATATTTCCGGGCTCGACAAATCTCTATAAAAAGGAGGCTGCACTCATGAAAAAGTTTGTTCGAGTCCTGGCACTGGTTCTGACCTTTACACTGTTATTTGCGACCTGTGCTTACTCTGCTCCAGCATTTTACTTTCCACAACAGGAGAAGGTTAACCAGTTGGACTATGAACCAGGGCAGCTAATCGTAAAATTTAAAGATAATATTAATACACAGAACAAAAAAGCGAAAATAAAGGAATTAGGCTTATATCAGGTGAAAAACCTGGGAGAAGCTGATACTGAGCTGTTGGTGATCAATAAAGGTAATATGGAGAATATCCTCAACCGCTTGCGGGAATGTAAAGATGTGGAGTATGCAGTCCCTAATTACCATTTTCGGCCTGCGGGAGGTTTCCATGAGCCCCTTTTTTCCAGACAGTGGGGACTGCAGAATACAGGTCAAAAGATAGTTGACCCTCTCACAGCTACGCTGGTCAGCGGAACAAAAGATGTTGATATCAACGCCCCTGAGGCCTGGAAGTCGGTCAAATCATCCAGGGAGGTGCTGGTAGGGGTCCTGGATACTGGAGTTGATATAACTCATCCGGATCTCAGAGATAAAATCTGGATCAATCCTGGCGAAATTCCTGGAGATGGCATCGACAACGATGGAAACGGGTATGTGGATGACATCCACGGATGGAATTTTGCCGATAACAGCAATCAGGTCTTTGATTACACCAATCCCTTTGCCGACGGACACGGAACTGGTATAGCAGGGATTATTGCTGCCTCATCAAACAACAACTTCGGCATTGCCGGGGTAGCACCCAATGCTAAAATCGTCTGCCTCAAATTCATCAATTCTGAGGGTGTAGGTCTTTTGAGTGATGCTATTGCAGCTTTAAACTATGCCAGACAGCAAAAAATAGATGTGATTAATGCCAGTTGGGGTGCCTACTTCCCGACAAAGTCCTGCGACCCTCAATTCTATCAGACAGAACTGAAGCCCCTTGGCAAAGCTATTAAGGACTCAAAAGCTCTGTTTATTGCCGCGGCAGGTAATGATGGCTATGACCTGGATGTCCTGGAAAAAAACGCAGGGTTTCAGTACTTTCCTGCAGCATTCAATTATCCCAATATAATCTCAGTCACAGCAGTAGATAATAAAGGATTACTATGTACAGCTGCACACCATGGGTGGGCATCCAACACAGGGGCAAAAACCGTTGATCTTGCAGCTCCGGGAAACAATATCCTCTCCACCATCACTGTTGGGGATTTCTTTGGGGCAGCAGTAGAGGGCAAACAAGGGAAAGCCCGTACGGCAGTCTGGGGTTTTGGGCTCCAGGACATCTCCCAATTTGATGATAGAGTATCTCTTGTCAGCCGCGAACTTAATTTTCTGTTGCCCCAGTGGAATTGTAAAGGCAAAAAAAATGCGAAAATCCTGCTGGTGGATGATGATAATTCAAAGGTACCTTATATGGACTGTAGCAAATACTGGACAGCAGTATTGAAAAAACTGGGTATCAAATATGATGAATACCTCGTTTCATCCAAGGGCAAAGATGGCGGCAGTAGCTTAGGGAAAACAATGAAGAAATATGACCTTGTCATCTGGCAGACCGGACGCAGTGATGAGAAAACACCGCTGACTGCAGAGGAGGTCAGTGACATCACTGCCTATATAAAACAGGGAGGCAGTTTCCTCCTCTCCGGTGAAAATGCCATCTCCGGCAATGAAGCTTGGGCAGCTGAGGTGCTTCAGGCTCAATTGATCATGGAAGGCCTGCCCTGCTATGATCTAACCGGTCTTCCCGGAAGCACTTATCAAGGTTTCCAGTGCATTAGTGACGGCTATGAAATGGGCTCCCCTCCGGTTTTCCATGACTTATACTGTCCAACCAACCCCGAAACATCCTGGAGCGGACTGACTTTCAAATATTCTTATATCAGCGGAACATCTATAGCAGCACCCCATGTTACAGGAACTGCCGCACTGATCCTGGGAAAAAAACCGAATCAATCCCCGGCAGCAGTTAGACAGATCATTTTAAAATCAACAAGACCACTGCCTCAACTTAAAGGGAAAGTGCTGTCAGGTGGTATGGTGGATGCCTATGCCGCACTTCATAACAAACATAACAAAGGCGGTAAGCAGAAAAACAAATAACTTTACAAAGACATTAAAACCCCTGATACTGCAGCAGAGCAGTAGCAGGGGTTTTTTTCGGGCGTCCGCTTTTTATCTCATATTTTGTGCTTTAGTCATTTTTTACGACTTGATTATTGTCTTTAATCTCTATATATGTTTTGTAATTTTCGCGCAATTGAGCTGCATCCATTTCACCGCAAACAATCACAACAAGACTATCTTCTACTCTTATGCGGCAATTGCATTCTCTATCTCTATCCTTATCCCAACCCACCGGATTCCCTCCTTTCTTATTGATTCATCAACCATAATATAGAATATGCAGATTGTTAAAATTTGTTAAAGAAGTTAATTGTTATCTCACTACAATTTCTTTTGAGTTATTCACTCCGGTCAATCCGGAAACAAAAACATATTAACCCCTGATACTGTAAGCAAAGCAGTATCAGGGGTTTACCCCTGGGCATTCCGGGGCGTTTGCTTGTGGTAGATTGATCTGTTCTGCAAATTATATAGTATTTACTTTGGTCATTATCTGTGCGCATTATTCACAGCGTTATTCGTCTGCATTTTTATTGCCTTTAATATCGATAAATGTTTTATAGCTTGTGCACAAATCATTGTTATCCAAATCACGGCAGATTATTATAACAAGACTATCTTTTACTTCTACGCAACAATTACATTCTTGTCTTTTTTTATCCCAATCCATCTGATTACCCCCTTTCCTGTAAACTCATTAAGCTAATAATATAAAATATGCTGATTGTTAAAATATGTTAATTGGGGTAATTATTATCTTGGTCGAACATAAAAAACCCCTGACCCCTGTATGGTCAAGAAGCTTTTTTAAATACTTTATGAAAACCGCTTGCATTACCGTTGCATTCCTAATTTAACCTGCAAAGCTTTCTTTCGGGAAAAAACAAAAAACCCCACAAATCCTTGCGGGGTCTTGCTTTGCGCTTGGAGCGGAAGAAGGGATTCGAACCCTCGACCCTCGCCTTGGCAAGGCGATGCTCTACCGCTGAGCTACTTCCGCTTGCTATGGTGGCTCAGGGCGGAATCGAACCGCCGACACGCGGATTTTCAGTCCGCTGCTCTACCAACTGAGCTACCGAGCCTTTTTTTGGCGGAACTGACGGGACTCGAACCCGCGATCTCCGGCTTGACAGGCCGGTGTGTTAGACCAACTACACCACAGTTCCGTAAAATTAATCTATCATATCAAAGATCGATATCTGGTGGGCGATGACAGGCTCGAACTGCCGACCTCCTGCTTGTAAGGCAGGCGCTCTTACCAGCTGAGCTAATCGCCCCATCGCCTCTCGCTCCATGATTATAACATCCCTTTTCATCTACGTCAACATCGATTGATCAAATTCACATCAACTTTTTTTAACATGCAGGCTTCTTCATTTCTGAGAAAAAGCCAGCAGCCCCTCCCTCACCAGTTTAGCAGCTAACAGTGAGGTAATTCCGCTCCGGTCATACACAGGAGCTAGTTCTACAAAATCACACCCTATCACATTAAACCCCTGCAGCAACTCAAAAGTTCGGAAGAGTTCCTGCGGTAGTATGCCACCGGGCTCCGGGGTCCCTGTCCCAGGTGCATAAGAGGGGTCCACTACATCGATATCAACAGTTACATACAAAGGGCGCCCTTTAAGAGAAGGCAAACTGGATTCCAGCCCGGGCAAAACCTGAAAAGGATAAAAATTAGTAAAAGATTTCCCATAAGCATATTCATCCTTTGTACCGGATCTGATCCCATACTGGTAAACACTATCTGGACCGATCAGTTCACAGACTCTTCTGATCACTGTGGCATGGGAATAGATCTCACCCAGATATTCATCCCTCAGGTCAGCATGGGCATCAAAATGAAGCACAGCCAAATCCGGATAAAACTCAAAAATGGACTTGATCACAGGAAAGGTGAGCAGGTGCTCCCCACCCAGAAAAACCGGTAATTTCTTATCCAGGATCAGTTGTTTTGTGACCTGTTCGATCCGGTCAAAACATTCCTTCAGATTGCCAAAAGGCAATAAAAGATCCCCTTCATCACAAAAAGGGCAGTCTGCCAGGTCCAAATTGAGATAGGGGCTGAATTCCTCCAGCCCCTCTGATGCACTACGAATAGCTTGAGGGCCTTCTCGAGAACCGGTGCGAAAACTGGATGTTAAATCCATAGGAATCCCCATCAATACAAGTTCTGCATCTTCATAAGAATCCTTTGCTGCAAGGTATGACCAGTT
>LFTQ01000075.1 GCA_001513545.1 Clostridia bacterium DTU068
GGCTCATTTCTGGATCAGCAGGCCAGCAGGCTCAATCTTTCCATAGAAGATTTTGGAGATATAGCTTTGAGAGCAACAAATCCTGTTCGGATAGCTGGCCGCTGCACTGTTTTTGCCGAATCAGACATGATCCACAAACAGCAAATGGGGCATTCACTGCCTGATATTGTTGCTGGTCTCTGTGAAGCTTTGGTGCGCAATTATCTCAATAATATCGGTAAAGGGAAAGAGATCGATCCCCCTGTGGTTTTTCAAGGTGGGGTTGCGGCCAATGCTGGAATGAGAGAAGCCTTCAAAAAAGCCTTGCAGACAGAGATTATAGTGCCCCAGCATTTTGATGTTATGGGTGCATATGGTGTTGCTTTGTTGGCAAGGGATCATATATTAGAGCATGGGGAAAAGACGCAGTTTCGAGGTTTTGGGGTTACCAACCAGCAGTTTCAGAACAGCAGTTTCATCTGTCAGGGCTGTCCCAATGCTTGTGAGGTTATTGAAATTAAGCAGGATGAATCTCTTCTTGCCAGATGGGGGGACCGCTGTGGACGATGGACAGCCTCAAAAGCAGAAACATCTGCTTAGAGGAAAAAAACACGGGAACTGTCAAAGTGGTGTTCGGCAGTGTTCGGAAATCATTTATATTTAGAGAGAGATATTTAGTTTTCGCATTTTTCGATAGAGTGTCGGGCGGGATATATGCAGATCTTTTGCTGTTCTGCTGATATTGCCATTGTTATTGAGAAGTGTGGAGATAATTTCTTGTCGCTCTTTTTCTGCTAATAATTCTTTGATTTTTATATTATCATTGCTGGTTGTAGTTAGTGGTTTTATTAGGGAATTGGGCTTGATTTGCTGAATAATTATTTCTTTTGGGATATGCTCGATTCCGAGATTCCCACCGTTTGATAGGTTGACCATTCTTTCGATAACATTTTGAAATTCTCGGATATTGCCCGGCCATTGATACTGCTGCAGGTAAGTAATGATTTCAGGATCTACGAAGTTGATCTTGATTCCAAGTTTGCGGCTAGTTTCCTGCAAAAAGTGATCAAAGAGCAGAGGAATATCTTCCTTACGCTTCCGCAGGGGAGGAAGCTCAATAGAGATAACATTGAGTCTGTAGTACAGATCCTGGCGGAAGTTACCTTTGACCACTTCTAACTCCAGGTTCTGGTTGGTTGCGCAGATGATACGCACATCCACGAAAATAACCTTGTCTCCTCCGATGCGTGTGATTTGTTTATCCTGAAGTACCCGCAGCAAGGCTACCTGTTGTTCCAGGGGCATGTCTCCGATTTCATCAAGGAACAGTGTGCCACCTGACGCCAGTTCGAACTTCCCTGTGCGTCCCCCTCGCTGAGCGCCGGTAAATGCTCCTTCCTCATAGCCAAAGAGTTCACTGGCGATCAGTTCCCTTGGAATTGCCCCACAGTTTACAGCAATAAAAGGCCCGTTCCTGCGAGGACTTTTGTTGTGGATTGCCTGGGCGAAGACCTCTTTCCCTGTACCACTCTCTCCGGTAAGGAGCACACTGCTGTCGCTTTCTGCCGCTCGGGAAGCGATAGAAACTGCTTCTCGTATTTTAGGGCTGTTGCCAAGAATGTCTTCGAAGCGAAAGGTTGCATGTGCTCCGCTGAAACGGTTTACGAGTTTCTTGATTTTGTTGATGGGATTAAGGAAGATAACACCCCCGATGATCTCTCCGTGTTCATTCTTGATGGGTTTTCCTGTAGAAAGAAAGCGGTTTGTATAGGTGCCTGCAGAAACTGTAATTTCTTTATCAAAGTAGGGTTTTCCCTCTTGAAGCATCTGTTCGATTGTCGGTATCTGATTGATAAAAGTGTTAAGTTTTTTCTGGCTGTTGTTATTAATAAATGTCTTTGCTACCGGATTAATTTGTTTTATTCTACCTTCTTTGTTTACAACAATTACTCCGTCAGATACTGTGAGGAAAATTTGTTTGAGTTGGTTGTTTAGCAGGATCAGGTTGCTGTTTTGCCTTTTGACCTTTATTTCGTGCTCAATGGCCTCCACAGCTGCCACAACCATGCCTAGGGTATGCAGGTGTGTTTTTGATGAGGGACCTGACATTTGAAGAGCACCGATCAGTTTATTACCATTGTAGATGGGTGCAGCTGAGCAGGTCCAACTTTGGGTTCGCTGGCAGTAATGTTCGTATCCTGAGACCTGAACTGGTTTTTTTGTGGCGAGGGCTGTACCCAATCCGTTTGTACCTTCTACTTGTTCAGCCCAACAGGCACCTTTCACCAAATTTAACTTAACTGCATTTAACAGTGTGTCACTGTCACCCATTATTTCCATTATGTAACCTCTATCATCAGATAGGATGACAACAAAACCAGAACCTTTAACAAAATGGTAAATGTTATACATAAATCTTTTGGCGATATCAATAAAGTCCCGGTGTTTTTCCAGTAATTCATCCAGTTGAGGCTCGCTCAGAGAGTTATGGTGATTGACACCACAAAATGGATCAACCCCAGCCCGGTAGGAGCGGCGCCAGGAGTCGGCGATTACAGGCCGTACAATGGGGTTGATGGTTCCAGTTTGTACAAACTTTAACCATGCTTTTTTGATATTGATATTGTCTTGTTCAGCAGTATGCATTTTATTATCTCCTTTCCTGCGGAACAGGTATTATCAAACTAGTATATATAGTTGGGTCAGTTTGTTGTTATGTCTGCTGGTGTTTAGGGGCTGAGTTAGGTATGTTGTGAATATGTGATTTTATCAAGGAAGGTTATGAAACAAAAAACCGGTGCAGAGAGTACACCGGTAAAATAAACTACAATCACATACTCTCCTTTCCAAAATGGGAGGCCTGAAAGTTTCCTCTCAGACCCTATCGGCCTGTCATCCATACCCAAAAACCGGCTTCAGGCTTGTAGGCTCGGAGATTTTTATTATTTTATTTTACCTTCGACAAAATAAATAAAAGATCCTTTCACCATTTTGACAATATTTTATTTCAGCTAGCAGCTTAATTTCTATCAGCTGTTGTGAAATGTAATATAGTGTAACCTGGATTTTACAGTTATAATACGTATTTTTACATACAGTGAACACTTCATCCCATAGATATTATCTGGGATTTTTGCTTTATGTCTTGGTTTTAAGCAGTGTTTTAGATTCAGTTTTGTGATTGGCACGATTATTGCTTTATATAGTTTTTGTAAATGAAATCTCTTACAACCTCCAAATCTAATGTTTCAAACTATGGTTTGCAGGTCGTTAGGGTTCATGGGGAAACTGATGGGCTTCCCCATTTGGAAAGGGGTTTACTGCGGAAAAAACTGCACCGCGCCCCTGCCGGTACAGCTTTCAATTGGTGTTCATTTTTACTGAGGGGGTGGTAGAACAGGTTGGTAACTAAGGTCGGCGACTGAGCGTGGTCTAGAGAACTTAAATCATTATCATATTTCTTATGGAGGGAAAGAGAAATGCAAAAACCGATGGATGACAGTTACAAACTGTATATTGGTGGCAAATGGGTAGATGCCGAGGGTGGAAAGACCTTTAAGGCCTATTGTCCGGCAAACGGAGAATTTCTTGCTAGCTGTGCTGATGCGTCGAGAAATGATGTTGATGCTGCGGTGAAGGCGGCCCAAAAGGCTTTTGAATCCTGGAAGAAGACCAGTCCCGCAGAGCGGGCAGCAATACTGCTAAAGATCGCTGATCTGATCGATGAAAACGCCGAAAAGTTGGCTATGATTGAAACCCTTGATAATGGGAAGCCCATCAGAGAAACAACTGCCATCGATATCCCCTTGGGTTCTGACCACTTCCGCTATTTTGCCAGTGCTGTTAGAATGGAAGAAGGATCTGTGGCAATGATCGATGATAACACCATGAGCATTATCCTGCGGGAGCCGATTGGTGTCGTCGGCCAGATTATTCCCTGGAACTTCCCATTCTTAATGGCTTGCTGGAAGATCGCTCCGGCTTTGGCAGCAGGGGATACTGTCGTAATTAAACCGTCATCAGTCACATCTTTGAGTATACTTGAACTGGCAAAACTCCTTGATCAGGTACTGCCTCCAGGAGTAGTTAATGTTGTTACCGGCCGCGGCTCCACAACAGGAAACTACATGCTGGAGCATCCAGGCTTCAAAAAATTAGCCTTTACCGGTTCTACTGAAGTTGGTTATGAAATCGCTGCAGCTGCTGCAAAAAGGCTGATCCCCGCCACTTTGGAATTGGGCGGCAAGTCTGCTAATATCTACTTCCCTGATTGCCCATGGGAAAAGGCAATTGAAGGAGTCCAGATGGGAATTCTGTTCAACCAGGGCCAGGTTTGCTGTGCCGGATCTCGGGTCTTTGTTCATGAGGATATCTGGGATAAGTTCTTAGCAGAATGCGTAGATGCTTTCAATAAGGTCAAGGTTGGCCTACCTTGGGAAAAGGATACTGTAATGGGCTCTCAAGTCAATGAGGGGCAACTCAATAAGATTCTGGACTATGTAGAAATAGGTAAAAAAGAAGGGGCAAAGGTGGCCTGCGGTGGCGAGCGCATCACCGAAAACGGGCTGGACAAGGGTGCTTTCATGAGACCTACTATCCTGATTGATGTTAAAAATGATATGAGAGTTGCCCAGGAAGAGATCTTTGGTCCAGTTGCTGTCTTTATCAAGTTTAAGACAGAGGAAGAGGTCATCGATATGGCTAATGACAGTGAGTATGGACTGGGCGGAGCTGTTTGGACTAAGGATATCAACAGAGCATTGCGTGTAGCAAGAGGGATTGAAACAGGCCGTATGTGGGTGAACAACTACAACAATCTGCCTGCACATGCCCCCTTCGGTGGATATAAGAAATCAGGTATCGGCCGAGAAACACACCATATGATGCTTGATCACTACACCCAGAAGAAAAACATTTTTATCAGCCTGTCTGAGGAGAAGGTAGGCCTCTATTAAAAGTAGTAGATAGACTAACCGTCCCTGTAGCATTTGATGTTTTTCCCTTTGAATTGTATTTGTTATGCTCTATGATGTAAATAAATTCTTGAAGATGTACAAACTACTTTGAGGTAAAAGAGGCCGGGACGGGAATGACTACCCGCTCCGGCCTTTAATAATGCCTCATAAAAAAGCGGTGGGGTGGCTGGTTTACAATTGCAGATAATCATAGTCCACAAAAATGACAGCAAAGCATCAATTCTTGCCCAAAAGGTTAAAGCCGTACTCTCCTCAAGGGGGGTATACTGCAGTCTGCTTGGTTTCTGCCAGCTTACTGAAGGTAACTGCCCTGAAGGGGACCTGGTAATGGTTTTAGGAGGAGATGGCACACTATTGAAGACTGCCCGCAGCTATGCCGACAGCGGCACCCCAATACTGGGTGTAAACCTAGGAACTGTAGGGTTTCTCAGCAGTATCGAACCTGAGGACTTGATGGAGGCCTTGGATCTGCTTTTGCAGGGTAAATATGAGATCAAAAAAAGAATGATGATCAATGTTCAACTGCTCAGGGATGGTCAAGGCTGTCTGCATCAGTCAATAGCTCTCAATGATGCGGTCATTAAGGCGCGTGTTTTACACACTATCAAGATCAAGCTCTGGCTAGACGGCTTGTTATATACAAGATACCAGGGGGATGGCGTAATCTGTGCCACACCCACCGGTTCTACAGCTTACTCTCTGTCTGCGGGAGGTCCAATACTTGAACCCAGTATTTCAGCACTGGTGATCACCCCCATCTGCCCTCAATTTTCGTCTTCACATCCTTTGGTGATCAGATCTTCGTCACAACTGGAATTTGAACTGGATTCTGATTACGAGACATATCTGACCATAGATGGAGAAGAAGAAATTCCCATCCTAAAGAGGGACATTATCCGGATCACCCGGTCTTCTGTAGTGGCTCGGACCATTCAGCTTAACCAGGTGAGCAGCTCTGATAAGGTGTCAATTGGATCCAGCAGGCAGGAATAGACTAAAAAATGCGAATTTACTTAAGAGTTTTTATTGATTGTTAGATTAAGTAATCAACAAGGCGAGGGGAGGATTATCTCCATGTCATGTACCTGTCAGTGCAACAAACAGCAAGAAAATGACATAAAGAAGGATGCC
>LFTQ01000158.1 GCA_001513545.1 Clostridia bacterium DTU068
AGCAATACCAGGATAATGAAGATAATAGATAGCGGTCATTGCCATTGTATAAAAAATACTATCATAGTGTAAAGTTTTTATAGGAGAAAAAATGAAGAAAAAGACAAGAGATCATCACTTTTGGTAAAATGGAATGCAACCAAAACAAACCAACCAAAAGGAGAGGATCTCTTGTGAACAACATTGTACTACAAAAATGTGAAGAATTCATTAGTGAAATATCAGACTTTTTTTATTCAGATTCAGTTAGGAAACTTGAAGAAATGGAAACAACGTTAAAGGAAATAACGGATCGTTTTATTTTATCTTTAATGACAGCTTATTTGGCTAGCTTGGATCAAGCAATAGTAAAAGATAAGGCAGGCCGCCGTAAAAAAGGAATAGTGATAGAGCAAAGAAAAGTAAAACGTGAAATATACACAATATTTGGTTTACTGATTTTTTATAGGACATATTTTCGTGATAAACGTAACCAGGAATATGTATATCTTGTTGATCAAGCAGTAGGCTTAGAAAGCTATAAACGTGTATCCGGTACAGTGGCAGTAGAGTTGGTGGAACATGCCCAGGAATCATCATATGGAGAAAGCAGCAGACATGTAACTGGTGAAGCAATAAGTAGACAGACAGTAATGAATAGAGTTCACTCACTGAAAAATTTAAAAATAGAACCAGCTGAGAAACGCAGCGTAAACATACTACATGTAGATGCTGATGAGGACCACGTACCTTTGCAAAATGGCCATAATGCCGTAGTTCCCTTGATTTGCATATATGAAGGAGTGGAGTATAACGGAAAGCGAGGCCGCTGTATAAACCCACATTACATAAGCAGTTACGGCAAAACAACAGAAGAATTATGGTTAGAAGCAGCTGACTGGATTTATAGTTCTTATGAGATAGATGACATTGAAAGAATATATATTCACGGTGATGGCGGCTTATGGATAAAAGAGGGTTTAAATTGGCTGCCTAAAGCAAAGATGGTGTTAGATAAATATCATTTATGGAAATCAATACGGTCAGCTACAAGGAAGCAGCCAGAAGCTGGTAAGGCATTATATTTGGCGGTGTTAAACGATGACAGGAAGGCATTTAACCGAATAGGAAAACAGCTTATGAAAAACGCTGATAGTGACGCTGAAATCGAAAAAATAAAAGAATGTCAAAAGTACTTACGCAACAACTGGAAAGCAATAAAAATATACCGGGAAGAAGCGTGTGGTGGAAGTTGCACTGAAGGGCATGTTAGTCATGTTTTATCCAGTCGTTTAAGTAGTCGCCCAATGGGGTGGAGCAAAAAAGGTTTGAAACAAATGGCCGAATTACGTGCCTATTGTTACAGTGGTGGGCGTGTGAGGCTTGAACACCTTCAAAATAATCAATTGAAATATAGTGTCAGTAAAAAATTAGCTAAAATAGCTGCTAATGCCTTTAATGGAACAACTGCTGAGAAGCGTGGAAATGTGACAATACTTAATAGGGGTAAAGTAATACCATTGTTTCATTGGTTAAATGGCTTACGAAATGGAAATGGTGTTTGTTAAAATCCAAAAGTCTATGATGATCTCGAAAAAATATCCTATAAAAAGTTGACACCGTC
>LFTQ01000194.1 GCA_001513545.1 Clostridia bacterium DTU068
ATCCTGGTGCTGACCAAACCCATTGGTACAGGTGTGCTGGCCACAGCCCTTAAGGGCGGCCTTTTGAGTGAATCCGAAGAAAAGGCCTTGGCAGAGCAAATGGCAGAACTAAATGCCGCTGCTGCCCATGTTATGCGGGAGGTAGGGGTTAATGCCTGTACCGATATCACCGGTTTCGGGCTGCTGGGCCATATGCGGGAAATGGCCGCAAACAGCGGTGTTGATATGGAGCTTGATCCCTCCAAAATTCCCTTTCTGCCCAGAGCAAAGGAACTGGCTGGGGAAGGGCTGGTTCCTGGGGGCGCCTACAGAAACAGGGAGCACTTTGAGCAGCATGTGGAGATCAGTGAGGAAGTGCCCACTGTGATCAGTGATCTCCTCTTTGACCCTCAAACCTCAGGGGGGCTGTTGATGGCGGTTCCAGCAGAAAAAAGCCAACAACTCCTGGACGGCCTGCACCGCTCAGGCGTCACCGCCTCTCCGGTGGGAAGGGTCTTAAGCAGCGGCCAGGGGAAGATCCGGGTTAGGAGAACCGGCGGTTGAACATTCAGCTTTAAGCCCTGTTCTCTGAAGCTAAACAAAAGGAAGCATAGACCTTGGACAGCTTGACCATTTAACCTTTAGGTCCTGTATTTGTTCAGCAAATTACCGGACTGGTATTGCTGAGCCCCAGTTTTTATACAAGCGGAGGCGATCTAACTGTTCAGCAAATACCAGGCTGGTATTGCCGCCCATATAATATTTATGTAGTATTATAGAAACAACAGTATTAACTTGGGGGTTATCCTTTTGGATCTGAGTTTGGCCAACTTACCTAATGAAGCTGTGGTTGCCCTTCGCATAGCTATTATCATCCTTGTTTTTTTCGTTATCAGTAAATTGGGCAGGCGCTTGATCGATGCCCTCTTGGACCCGGAACGAATTACCGGCGGCTTGAGCGACCGCCGGGTCAACACCCTGCGCGGCTTGGCCAGAAGCCTGCTCAAATACAGCATTTATTTTATCGGTGGGGTGATGATCTTAGAGGAACTAGGAGTTCCCACCACATCCATTTTGGCAGGAGCGGGTATCCTGGGTTTGGCTGTGGGTTTCGGTGCCCAGAACCTGGTGCGGGATGTGATCACCGGGTTTTTCATCCTTTTTGAGGACCAGTTTGCTGTCGGTGATTATGTTACTGTATCCGGTGTAACCGGATATGTGGATGAGATGGGGCTGCGGGTCACCAAAATCAGGTCCTGGACCGGGGAAATACATATCATCCCCAATGGCAAGATCGAGCAGGTGACCAATTATGCCCGTAACGGGTCGGGAGTTTTGTTTGAGGTAACTGTTGCCTATGAGGAGGATCTTGATCAGGTGATATCTGTGATCAATGACACCTGTCACAAAATGGCCCAGGAGATACCCGATCCGGTCATAGAGGAACCGAGGGCTTTGGGTGTTGTGGATCTTGGTGATCAAGGAGCGACCATCCAGATTTTCGGTCTGGTCAAGCCCATGGAACACTGGGGATACACCCGTGAATTGCGGAAGCGGCTGAAAGCGGAATTTGAGCGGGTTGGTATTGAGATCCCTTACCCTCACCGTGTGATTATGAAGAAACAGGGAGGGGGAGAGTCCGGCGGTGCGCTTTAGTATCGGTGATGTGGTGCGTATGAAAAAACAGCACCCTTGCGGCAATGATCGATGGGAGATTATGCGGGTAGGGATGGATTTTCGCATCCGCTGTTTGAAGTGCGGCAGGATGGTGATGCTGCCCAGACCCAAATTTGAAAAAAGCGTAAAGGAAGTTGTCAGATCATTTTCTGATGCTGAAACCGAAAATAATAGCTGACAACCGGTAAAAAGACTAACAACCGGTTGAAAGGGCTGACAACATAAAAAAGGCTGAAGCCGATAATAAAAGCTGAAACCGAAAATAAAAAGCTGACAAAGCCGAGTCTGACTTTGCTGCACTTGGGGGAAGGAAGGCTAACAACCGATAAAAAGAGCTGATAACCAGTGAAAAAGCTGAAGCCGGTTGAAATTCTTAACCGCTTTAAAAAGCTAATACCGGTTGAAAGCCTGATCTTCATAAAAAGATGAAAAGTGTAAAAACCCTTTTAAAATATTGTTTTCAAGTGCTGCAAATGATATAATTTCTAATATCCTAAAGCCAAAACCGTGGCACATGTTTCATTCTCATGGAACAATGGCTGATGCGGCTAGGCTCCTGGATAACTACTCTGGACAGTAAGCTGTCTGAGTATGATATCCCTGCCCCTCTGATGGGGCCGTCAGTCCGAAGGGAGGTGGAAGTATGCGACCCTATGAAACCCTCTTTATTTTGAAACCCGATCTTGAGGAAGAAGCCATCACAGCTGCCATTGAGAGGCTGACCGAACTGATCCAGAATAACAAGGGTACAGTAGAGCAGGTAAACCGCTGGGGGAAAAAGCGGTTGGCTTACGAGATTCAAGATTACCGGGAGGGTTACTATACCCTGGTCCTGTTTCAGGGAGAACCGGAAACAGCCAAAGAGCTTGACCGGGTGATGCGCTTGAGTGATGAAGTGATCCGTCATGTCATCGTCAGACGTGATGCTGCGTAAAGAATAAGGGGAGGGGAAAACCTTGTTTCTCAACCGGGTGATTTTAATTGGGCGTAATACCCGGGAACCGGAACTGCGATTTACCAGCGGAGGTGCGGCTGTGGCCAATTTCACCCTTGCTGTTGACCGGCCTTATCTCAACGCTCAGGGTGAGCGGGAGACAGATTTTATCCGGGTTGTTGCCTGGAGAAAGCTCGCTGAGACCTGTGCTAATTATATGGGGAAGGGCCGTTTGGTTGCAGTAGAGGGACGCCTTCAGGTGCGGACTTACCAGACACCTGACGGGCAGAACCGCACTGCTTCAGAGGTTGTCGCAGATACAGTGCGCTTTTTGGAGCGAGCCAGAGAAGGAACCCCATCTGGGGTTGTTCCTGAAAAAGATGATCTTCCAGAGCCCGGTTTCCCTGAAGACCCCTTTGGAGTTGATTTCAACCCAGAGGAACCGCCATTCTAAGATCGGCCAGGAGGTGTTATTTTGAAGCGCGAACGAGGTAGGAAAAGAAAAAAGGTCTGCAGTTTCTGTGTGGAACATGCTGAGCACATTGATTATAAAGATGTTTACAAGCTCCGTAAATATATGAGCGAGCGGGGAAAGATCCTGCCGCGCAGGATCTCCGGGAATTGTGCCTACCACCAGCGGATGCTGACCAGGGCTATCAAGCGTGCCCGGAATGTGGCTCTGCTGCCGTTTTCGGTGGATTAAAATATGATAAATAATTGTCATTAAAGGGAGCAGGGGCTCCCTTTTCTTATAGAATATTTAGACAGTTTTTATTTCGGCAGGAATCATATGATCAAGTGCCGAAAGTAAAGCAAAAATAAAGGCGGGGATCGTGTGGAAGCAAAGTTTTTCCAGACTTACAAACGCAGGTTTTTTATCGGATTGGGTGTGCTGTTAGCATTAACCTGTCTGGCCCTGGCTTACTACAACAGAATGCTGGGCATTTTTGGGTTGGTAACATCTATAACCGGGCTTTACGCCTTTCATTACGTGGATAGACAGGAGAAGTCAGCCCGGGAACGCCAATTAAAGGAAGAACTTCTTGCTGTAGAAAAGGAAATGCCACCTGAAGAACTACCCGCTGCTTCTGATTTATCTCTGGTATTTATCCAAGTAGATGATTATGATGAGGTTTTCCAGGGGCTGCCTGAGGACCAGCGGCCTTTACTGGTGGCTGCAGTTGATAAACTCATGCGGGAATGGGCAGCTTCGGTCAAGGCCTATCTGCACAAAGATGGCAGGGACCGCTATTCAATGCTTCTTCCTACCGGTGAACTGGAATCCCAGGAAAGCAATAACTTTCCTATCCTTGATGAAATACGCAAAATAGATTATGGAAACCGGGTCCCGGTAACTTTGAGCGTTGGAGCAGCCAAAGGGGTGGATCCTCAAGAACCGGCCAAACAGGGTGAACTGGCCCAGCAGGCCTTAGAACTGGCACTGGAGAGGGGCGGGGACCAGGCAGTGGTCAAAAGCACCGAACACACCTGGTTTTACGGTGGGCATACCGAAGTGGTAGGCAAGCGCAGTCAGGTGCGTGTCCGGGTGACTGCTGCAGAACTGGCCCGTCTGATTAATTTGGCGAAAAATGTAGTGATCATGGGACACAGCCGCATGGATTTTGATGTGCTGGGTGCGGCAGTAGGTTGTGCTGAGATCGTACGCCATTACGGCAAAAAAGTGCGGATTGTAGTTGATTATCAGGGGGGTACTGTTGATAAATTAGTAAACAGGATCAATGAGCACAATCCTGGGCTTATCTGTGAGTTGGATGACCTGGATATAGAAGTATCCTCCCAGACCCTTCTTATACTTGTTGATGTGCACAAGCCGCAGATGGTGGTTGCCCCATCGTTGTTAAACCGTGCCGGCTATATTGCGGTGATTGACCACCACAGGCGGGGGGAGGATTTTATAGAGAGGAGCAATCTGATCTATATCCAACCCAGTGCCTCCTCAACCTGTGAACTGGTGGGAGAGCTGGTCCATTATTTCCCTGAAGGGGTCCGCTTTTCACCCCTTACTGCTACAGCCCTTTTGACCGGTTTGATTGTGGATACCAAAAGGTTCACCTTTTCTACCAGTTCCCGTACCTTCAGGATTGCCGCTGAACTGCGGGAAGCCGGAGCTGACCCGGTGGTGATCAGGGAACTTTTTACCGACAGCCTGGATGTGATGCTTTACCGGGCAAGGTTACTCCTAAACACAGAGTTGGTCTATGGGAGATTTGCGGTGGCAGGCTGTGATGAACCACAGGAGGGAGCGCGCATAGCCGCCTCCCGGGCTGCGGACACTATGCTGGAAATATCGGGGGCAGCAGCCTCTTTTGCCCTTTATCCCATCGCTGAAGGCACAGGGATCAGTGCCCGCTCTGCAGGAAGTGTGAATGTTCACCGGATCATGGAAAAAATGGGGGGCGGGGGACACTTTACCGTTGCCGCAGCCCAGTTGAAAGATGTTAATATAGAAGGAGCACGCTCCAGGCTCCTGGAGATTCTGAGAGAGGAGCAGGATAATGAAGGTTCTATTACGTGAAGATGTGAAAAAGCTGGGCAATAAAGGGGAAATAATTGAGGTAGCAGAAGGGTATGCCCGCAATTTCCTCATCCCCCGGGGCCTGGCAGTAGAAGCCTCTAAGGGTGTTGTGAAAGAAGTATCCCTGGTTAAGAAGGGCCGGGCAAAAAAGGAGGCCCGCCAGGAGCAGAAGGCCCGTGAACTGGCATCCCGCTTAAAGGGAGCGGTGGTTACTGTCAAAGCCCGGGCCGGAGAGGGAGGCAGGCTCTATGGCGCGGTGACCAGCCGTGATGTGGCTGCAGAACTGGAGCGCAGCTTTTCACAAAAGATCGACCGCCGCAAAATCGAAATTCCGGAACCGATCAAAACACCGGGAAGCTATCCGGTCCTAATCCGCCTATATCCCGGTGTACAGGTTGAGATTACACTGAATGTAGTTGTAGAATAAAACACAGTTTGCACTGAATACTGTAACTCCAACAGCTCAGGAGAGGAGAATGCGGAAATGGCCGCAGAAAAACAGAACCAGGAGTCACAGGATCTTTTTGATAAACAGGTTAAGAGAACTGAAATCAAAAGCCGTATCACCGCCCTCTACCAAGTGCTTGGTGATATTTACGGTTCGGAAAGGCTGGTCCTGAGGGCTATTAAACTGGGTGTTGTGAAACAGATGCGTTCCAAACGGATGGGTGAGCAGGTGATGGCCCTGCAGAAGCTGATCCACGGGGACCCAACATTGGAAAAGGCCCCACAGATCAAAGAAATCCCTGAGATACTGGACGAACTGGAAGACACCCTGGCTCAGGCTGTGGCACGGCGACTTGTGGAGGAAGACCTGGAAAGGAAGATCTCTGAAAAACTCCAGGAGCGGCAGGAAGAATATTTAAACGACATGAAGGCCCAGCTGCTCAGAGAGAAAGGGTCGCCTGAGAATGCCAACACCCTTAAAAAACTGGCCTTTTTGGAAAAGAAGAAACAGATCAATCTGAATGCCTCAGTAAGTGAGGTGCTCCGCCCGCGCACATTAAATGAGATTATCGGGCAGGAAAAGCCATTAAAGGCTTTGATCGCCAAGCTGGCGGCCCCTCATCCCCAGCATATACT
>LFTQ01000124.1 GCA_001513545.1 Clostridia bacterium DTU068
TAGGCTGCATCAGATTGCTGCTGAATATTATGACCACAAACTGCGTGTAGATGTGCCTTATGGCTCTAGCATACATAACAACATGCGGATTATTTATGATACTATCAGGAAATGCCTGTATCTCCAAGAATTAAGTGCCCATGCTTCCTGCTATACAAAGTACAGCGAGGCAGGGCAGGAGGTTTTGCTGTATGGGCACGCTCACAATGGGCAGGTAAGCCAGGCAGATACAGGAACATCTGATGCGGGATTGCCGATTAAAATGGAATGGGGAACCAAATATTTTAACTTTGGTTCTTCTGCCGTCATAAAGAAGGTAAGAAACCTTTACTTTGTGGTTGTTCCCCCATCTGCGCCGGTGACTGTTCAGGTTTACCTGATAGTGGATGGAGAGGAATTGCCGATACCCCTAGAGTTTGAGGTTGTGCCGGGGAAAATGGTATACAAACTGAAGCCAAGAAATATAGGGGTAAGGAGCGTCAGGTCATTAGGCTACAGGATAGTACAGGCTGAGGCCAACGGCGGGGTACGATTCCACGAATTGCTTCAGGAGTACCTGCCGAAGAAGGTGAAGCAGTCATGAGAAGGCTGAACCTTATTATCCCAAAGACTGTTGATGAAGCTATAAAGAAAGTATTGCTCGAAATACAAAACTGGGCAAACAACATAAGGAACATTACCGCTGACCAGTTGGAGTTATACCGGGGGGATTTCTATCCTGGAGTGATCGACTGGCCGGAATGGCATATTCCGCTTGCATTACCCGCTGATGATTATATATCTTTTGATACTGCATACTCCCGGTGTTCGGGAATATATCAATGGGACCCGATCAAGTATCCAGCAGTAGGTAAATGGTACTTTGAGGCCAGCATGGCTATTGCAAACGCGGCACATACAGTATCAGTCCGGCTGATGGGAGCAAGTCAGATATGTGTTTTAACCAGAACAGGCAGTACTGATATGCAGGTGATTAGATCATCATCTGCTATCACTATGCCGTCAGAGTTGACTAATTTGTATGTCGAAATGAAGTCCAGTAGTACAAGCGTACAGGCCAGTTTTGGCGGGGCCAGACTGGTCTTTGTGCCTGATTAAAATAAAGGAGGGATGAAGGTTGTTTAAAAATCTACTGAAGAAGGTTAAATCAACCGCCAAGAAAGCCGCCGGTGCGGTTAAAAAAGCAGCAAGTACAGTAAAGAAAACGACAACAAATATCGTAAAACAAGCTGTGAGCAAGGCTAAAACAACAAAGAAGGCGGTAACCAGCACTGTTAAAAAGGTAACCGGCACTGTTAAAAAAGCAGTGCAAGCGGCGAAAAATCCAGCGGTAAAAAAGGCAGTTACAAAGGCAGTTACAAGTACAGTCCTAAAAGTGCCAACAAAACCGCAACCAAAACCGCAACCAACAACAAAGCAGGTAACCACAGCGGCTGCTAAAGCTGCGCTAGACAAATTAGTGGATATTATTAGCCGTCCATCCAGTGCTTTATTGAGTGCGGCTAAACATTCCGCTGAAATGGAGAAGGAGAAACCCGGTTCTTCCTGGTCTCTTGCAGGGTTGAAAGGTGGAGCGCAGGCGTTTATGCGTGGTTTGACAGGGAAAGAGAAAACCACAGGCCAGGAGTATCTTGCAACAAAAGGGATGAAGCCGGGTATTATACGGTCTGTTGTGGGTACTGCGCTTGACATAGCAACTACTCCGGGTGCTGGAAACTTAGCCAGGACCGGCGCAGCAGCAGCAAGGGCAGGAGCATCCAGGTTATTGCCTAGAGTCGTGCCTAGAGTCGGATCAGCAGCAGGTGCAGTAGGGGCAAGAACCGGCGCAACTGCTGCGGCAAGGGCTGGTACAGCAGGAAGGGCAGCGCTACCAGCCGCAACTGAAACAGCACAAGCAGCCAGGGTAGCAGTTCAGCCAACAGCATTAGTCCCTCGTGGCACAAGTGCTATTGCTCCGGCAGCGCAGAGGGCGGCTTCTGCCGGTGCTGGTGCTGGAGTAGGTGCCGGAGCGGCAGCAGGAACAACACAAGCAGCTAGAGCGGCAGCAGCAGGGTTGCGTTCTCTGGGGTCTAGGGTTGCCAGTGCCGGTGCAGGTGTTGCTCAGAGATTAGGAGCAGGAGCAGCAAAGGTGGGTAGTGGACTACGTACTGCAGGACAGTTTGCGCGCAGGAACTGGAGAAAAGCTGCTGGTTTAGGTTTAGCTGGTGGTCTTGCGTATGGCATGTTTGCACCAAGAAACGCTATGGAAGAAGAAGTGCCAGCAACAATGGAGCCGGAAACACCTGACCAACAGATAACTGGTCCTGGTGATAGTTACATCACTGGCGGTTATCGTGGTGGCGGCATTGGCAGCATGACTGATTATTATGGTGTTGGCGGCATTGGCAGCATGACTGATTATTATGGTGTTGGCGGTATGAGTGAAGGTGCAGGTATGCCGGTGTTGCAGGAAATGAAGGATGAATTGTTCTCACTCATTGATTCATCCGTTGGACAAAACAGCG
>LFTQ01000139.1 GCA_001513545.1 Clostridia bacterium DTU068
GAAGCGAAAAAGTATATCCCCGGCGGGGTCAACAGCCCGGTGCGGGCTTTTAAGGCAGTGGGGACTACTCCTGTTTTTATTGATAAGGGAGAAGGAGCACTGTTATATGATGTTGATGGCAATAGCTATATTGATTATGTAGGTTCTTGGGGCCCGCTGGTATTGGGACACCGGCACCCGCAGGTGATTGAAGCATTGCAGCAGTGCCTTGAAAAAGGCACTGGTTTCGGAGCACCCACTGAACTGGAAACAGTACTTGCCAAAATGATCATTGACGCTTTGCCTGCTATGGATATGGTCAGGTTCGTCAATTCCGGCACAGAGGCCACGATGAGCGCTATAAGATTGGCCAGGGCTTACACAGGTCGTAATAAAATTATCAAATTTGCCGGTTGCTATCACGGGCATGCGGATTTTTTATTAATCAAGGCTGGTTCTGGAGCATTGACACTGGGTGTTCCCACCAGCCCCGGTGTACCGGCCGGGACTGCTGAGCATACAATTGTTGCCCCCTTTAATGACTTGGATACACTCAGCCAGATATTCAGTGAAGTGGGAGAAGAGATAGCGGCAGTTATTATTGAACCGGTCGCCGGTAATATGGGTGTTGTGCCACCGGTTCCTGGGTTCTTGAATGGTGTCAGGGAGCTTACCCGCAAATACGGTACTCTATTGATCTTTGATGAAGTTATGACCGGTTTCAGAGTGGCCTATGGGGGGGCTCAGGTTTTATATGGTATCGAACCTGATCTGACCTGCCTGGGTAAAATCATCGGCGGTGGCCTTCCTGTAGGCGCATATGGCGGAAAAGAGAGCATTATGTCCATGGTGGCCCCCTCAGGGCCAGTTTACCAGGCTGGAACACTGTCAGGCAATCCCCTGGCAGTCACAGCAGGGATCTCCACACTGAAAGAGTTGCAGCAGCCAGGCGTTTACGAGGAACTGGAAAATAAATCTGCCCGCTTGGAACAGGGGTTGCGGGAGGCTGCCGCGGCGGCTGGCCTTGAACTAACATTCAACCGGGTGGGGTCTATGCTGTGTACCTTTTTCACCAGTGAGCCAGTAACTGACTTTGCTTCTGCTACTAAAGCTGACACCGATCAATATGCCTGTTATTTTCAGGCTATGCTGGAACGGGGGATTTACCTGGCGCCCTCCCAATTCGAAGCTGTGTTTATGTCCCTTGCCCATACAGAGGAGCAAATCGACCAAACTATTGAAGCAGCTTATGAATCATTTAAATTAATAAAGTGACCCTTACCTGTAGGTGCCTGAAGCCTTTTAGCAAACTCATTGCATTTTTGTAGTTGATCCGGCATGTGTGCTGTGACCTGGGTTTAAAGTTAGGCAGAGGGGGTGCAGGAATCGTGAATAATAATAGGGGTAAGGAATAGTATTGGAATAGTTGACAACTGAAAATGGGAACAGGAAGCCCGGTCAAAGGGCTGAACAGGGAAACCGGACCCCTGGAACTCAACTGTGAGCTTGCGGGGGGAAAGGTGCGGTCCCGCCACTGTGAGGGGGAGACTGGCCGCAGTAATCCACTCGAAGCGATGTCTGATAAGGATTTAAAAATAAGGCATCCTTTGGGGAAGGAGCGGATACAGCAATGAACCCAAGCCAGGATACCTGACTGTTCCTGAACACTGATAGCCCTACGCGGATAGGGAGGTGGTCGATATTTATGATCTCAACTCAGTCCGTAGGACTGAGTTTTTTTAGCCCAATTTGTGCAGTTGGATGGAGATTACTGTATGGATTAAGGACTAGATGCATGAAAATTGCTTTTGTATTCTATCGCATGCTATCAGCGCTGAAAATTCTGAGATTTAAGAAAGCAGAGGTGTGATTTTATGCTTGAATCGTGGAAGAAAATGTTGTGTCGAAACAGGAAGTTATTTATTACATTGGCTGTGTTTTTTGTGTTGCTCAGCTCACCCCTCCCTGCCCATGCCATGCACATCATGGAGGGATTTCTCCCATTGAAGTGGTGCCTTTTTTGGGGTGTGTTGACCATTCCTTTTCTGATAGTGGGGTTTAGATCGATCAGCAAGACCATTGATAAAAATCCTGATGTTAAGATGCTGCTTGGGGTTGCAGCGGCTTTTGCCTTTGTGCTGTCAGCGTTGAAGATCCCCTCTGTGACCGGTAGTTGCTCTCATCCCACCGGAGTGGGGTTAGGAGCGATCCTCTTTGGACCAACGGCAATGAGTGTGTTGGGATGTATAGTTCTGCTCTTTCAGGCGCTCCTTTTAGCCCATGGCGGGCTCAGCACTTTGGGAGCCAACACATTCTCTATGGCGGTTATAGGCCCATTTGTTGCTTACTTTGTTTATAAACTTTGCCAGAAGTTAAACACACCTACATGGCTGGGAGTTTTCCTGGCAGCTGCTTTGGGAAATCTGCTCACCTATGTGGTCACATCATTTCAATTGGCTATGGCTTTCCCAGCAGAGGCTGGCGGTTTTGCTGCATCACTGGTCAAGTTTATGGGTATTTTTGCAGTTACGCAGATCCCGCTGGCTATCAGTGAGGGCTTGCTCACAGTTGTTCTCTTCAACCTTCTGACTGTTCACAATAAACGGGAGCTAGAAGAACTGTCGGTAATCCCATCACCCGCAAAGGAGGTCAGATAGGGTGAGGACTAAAAATATAATCTTGATTGCTTTGGTGGTATTGCTCGCTGTTTTTCCACTGCTGATCCATAAGGGCGCTGAGTTTGGGGGAGCTGATGGTGAAGCGGAAGAGGCTATTACAGAACTGCATCCTGAGTATGAGCCCTGGCTGGAATCTTTTTGGGAGCCGCCCAGCGGTGAGATCGAAAGCCTTCTTTTTGCCCTACAGGCTGCTATCGGTGCCGGATTTATCGGTTATTACCTCGGTTTTGTGAAAGGTAGAAAAGAAAGTGAGAAAGAGAAAGGAAGTGTCGCTGGAGAGGCGGGTCTTTCAAAAAGCTAAGCGGTTCCCTCTCTTTAAAGTGATCTGCCTTTGAGAGCCTCGCCCCAAAGGCAGATCACTATAATCTACTGCAGAAGGAGTGTCACAATGTTCAAAATAGACCAGTATGCCTATACTAATAGATTATCCG
>LFTQ01000039.1 GCA_001513545.1 Clostridia bacterium DTU068
TGTCCAATTACACAGATCAGGCCTCCCACAACAAAAGCCAATAATATTTTCAGCAAACCTCACCTCTTTCAACTGGAAACAACAACAGCATGTGCAATAGCAGGGATCGATTCCCCCTGCTGGCAGGTAATAGGACTCATTAAAGCACCTGTTGCCATCAAAAGTATATTTTTATACTTTTGCTCCCTGAGCTCTGAATAAAAATATCCCGAGAAGACAGCTGCCGCACACCCACAACCGCTGCCGCCGGCATGCATATCCTGTTTTTCGGTGTCATAAAACATAAGTCCGCAGTCTCGCAGTTTGTCACCGTGATCACAGCCCTGTTTTTTCAACAGTTCTATCAGCAGCTTTTGCCCCACCTTCCCCAGATCCCCAGTCACAATCAGATCATAGGAATCAGGGTTAGTGCCTGTATCCTCAAAATGTGTTAACAGAGTATCAGCTGCCGCAGGAGCCATAGCCGCACCCATGTTATTCATATCAGTGATACCCATATCCACCACTTTTCCAACAGTTCCGCAAACAATACGGGGACCATCACCTTTAGCCTCTACAACAAGAGCACCGCTGGCGGTAGCTGTCCATTGACCAGTGGCCGGCCGCTGCACCCCCTGCTCTACAGGGAAACGAAACTGCCTTTCCGCAGTAAGGTGATGGCTTGAGGAAGCCAACAGAACACGCCCGGCAAACCCACCATCAACCAACATGCTACCCAGCAGCACTGCCTCCACAAAGGTGGAGCAAGCCCCAAATAACCCGAAAAAGGGAATTTCCAGACCCCGTGCTGAGTAATTGGCGCTGACGATCTGGTTAAGTAAATCTCCTGCTAAAAAAAAGTCAGCATCCTGGGGCTGCAAATTGATCTTTTTTAAAGCCAGTTTAGCGCTTTCCTCCAGCATTTTACATTCAGCCTTCTCCCAGGTCTTTTCGCCAAAAAGGGTATCATCAATGACCCAATCAAAATATTGAGCTAGGGGCCCTGATCCCTCTTCTGGTCCAACAATAGCCGCACTGGAGGTAATAACAGGAGGTTGAGAAAAACTAACAGACTGCTGTCCAAATTTTTTTCCCATCTGGCATCACCTCTACTGCAGCAGATAATAGATGATCCCAATCAAACAAGATGTAATTATCCCGTAAACAAGCACTGGACCAGCTACTGTAAAAAGCTTCGCCCCTACTCCAAAAAGAAAACCCTCCCGTTTAAATTCCATGGCCGGTGCAACTATAGAGTTGGCGAAACCTGTGATAGGTATAATTGATCCAGCTCCCCCTATCTTCCCTATCTGGTCATAGACACCGATACCGGTTAAAAATGCACCCAGAAAGACCATTGTGCCTGCGGTAACAGCTGCAGCTTCTCGTTCACCCAGTCCCTGACTGACAAAAAAGTCAATAAACAGCTGTCCGATCACACAAATAGCACCGCCCACTAGAAAGGCCATCACACAGTTTTTCAAAATGTTATGCTGAGGTTTCACACTTTCCACCAGCAGCCTGTATTCTTCTCTCAGATTTTCTTGCTCCTGCTGCTGTTCAATATTACCCTTCACAGATACCATCCCTATTTCTCATAAAAGATAGATAGAGTACCATAAAACTGGTACTCCTCAAACTTAAGGCATCAATACCTTCTAAGCATCTTTATAGGCTATTCTCACATTGGCCTTATACTCATAGATTTGACCATCCCGAACCCCGGCTGTCAGGTTGGCTACCTCTACTCCGGTTATATTGTTAATAGACTTAGAAGCCTGTTGTACAGCACCTTTGATAGCTTCATCCCAACTATTTGTTGATTCCCCTACAAGATCCATAACTTTAACTACCATATTTGACCACTCCTTGATTTTTACTATTATTATTGCCTTCCTTTCTGGTAAATATACGCAAAAAAAAAAGCTGCTCATACGGTTCTGAGCAGACAAGCACCACCCCTACTGAACAAACATTGAATGATTAAAAAGACAGTAAATCAGCTTAAGTATGCGCGCAGTTTGGAAAATGCTCGCTTTTCCAAACGGGAAACCTGGACCTGTGACAAACCCAGTTGTGAGCCAACTTCTGCTTGAGTTTTATCCTGAAAGTACCTTAATAAAATGATCTGTCTTTCCCTTTCCGGCAGACAGCTCAGGGCATCCCTTAGGTCTATCTTCTCCAACCATTTTAATTCTTCATCATTCGTACCGGGCAGATAGTCGATTACCTGGGATGAATCCTCACCCTCCTGTCCAACACTTTCAAATAATGAGACAGGAAACTGGGCTGCCTCTATTGCCAAGACAACTTCCTCCTTTTCCATTCCCAATTCCCGGGCAATCTCTTCAACAGTAGGTTCACGGGCTAGTTTGCGCACTAATCTCTCTCTGGACTGACTGACCTGAACAGCTCTTTCCTTCAAGGCCCTGGTTGTCTTAATCGGGTGGTCATCCCTGAGAAAGCGACGGATCTCCCCAATAATCATCGGCACAGCATAAGTAGAAAATTTGACATTAAAAGAGGGATCAAAATTATCAATTGCTTTGATCAAACCGATAACACCGATCTGAAAGATATCCTCTTCATCATAACCCCGCCCCTCAAAACGCTTGAGTATATTAAAAACTAAACGATAATTACAATTGACCAGTTTTTCTCTCGCCTTTTGATCACCCTGCCTCGTTTTTTCCAACAATCGCAGAGTTTCTTCCTCACTGAGGAGAGGAAAGCGAGGCAGACTCATATCCTGCAAACCCATGATCTTCCTCTAATTTTCATTAAACCACTGTGCCTTTACTTCACCGGGCAGTTTCTTGCGCATTATGACTTTGGTACCCTGATCAGGTTCTGAAGTCACCTCCAGTTCATCCATAAAGGTGCGCATAAAAACAAAACCCAGCCCCATCCGTTCCGGGTCAGTTCCTTCACCGGGTTCTAATGCCTGATCTAGCTTATTGATCCCCCTTCCCCTGTCTTCTACAACAATTTCCAGACTGGAATCATACAGAGAGGCTGTTAGGGTAACAATCCCTTGCGGATCCTTTTGGTACCCGTGAACAATGGCATTGGTTACCGCTTCAGATACAGCAACCTTGATTTCTTCGAGAACACTCACATCATAATCAAGCTCAGAGGCAAAAGCAGCTACCGCGATGCGGGCTAATCTAACATTTCCAGCTATACTTGGAAACTCAAGCTTGATATGGTTAATTGCCTTCATATCACATCACCTTCCCGGCTAAATACTTTAGCGCTTGGGCTGTATTAGGGTATACTGGTATCAGTCGGGTGATCCCGGAAAGGTTCAAAATCTTAATGATCCTAGAATCTCCGCTGGCTATCACCACATTCCCCTCATTTTCCTTAACCCTCCGATAGCGGCCCAGGATAACACCCAAACCTGAACTGTCAATAAAACTAATTCCGGTTAGGTCAAAAAGGATATTTTTCACTGCCTGTTTTTCATAATTTCGGTCAATTTCCCGGCGGCAGTGATCAGCCAGTTCCAAATCAAAATCCCCGAAAATTTTTACCAATAGGATATCTCCTATATTCTTGATCTCCAGGTTCAAAAACCGCCCCTCCCATCTCCCAACATTTTTCATTTGTAATTCAACATTAAAGAGAAATAATCCTGCTAAAAAATGGCATTAAAAATTCCCCTGGTCTTGGGGAATTTTGAGCATGAAAGTTTTGCCGCTTCTCTTTATCCAGCCATGGTCTTCAATGTTTTTTTCATTTGCTGCAAGAATCCCCCCCTAGCTATACCTTTTTGTACTATCAGAGGAACCCTCTGCTGGACCTTGCCATCAACAATTACTTTTATTTCTCCTGCCTTTTGTCCCTTAGCAACAGGTGCATTGATGATCTCAGGAATCGTCAGCTCAGTTTTTACATCTATTTTCTCACCTTTACGGGTCAGCACACCCACACCCTCGGGAACCACTAAACCAGTATAATCAGCTGTGCCTTTTCCCACACGAACCTTACCAACCACCTCACCGGGTTTTACCACCTCCTGGTAAGCAAAATTAGCAAACCCCCAGTTTAATAGTTCAATTGACTCATTAAAGTGGCCCCGTGGTTCTGGGACACCGAAAACACAGCAGATAAGGCGCAGATTGTCACGCTTTACTGTAGATGCCAGACAGTAATTAGCTTCAGTAGTCCAGCCTGTTTTAAAACCATCTGTCCCACCATACCACCACAGCAGTTTATTGGTGTTATCCAGTTTTGTTTTTCCTCCACGGAGTTTATAGTAATGCTTAATACTGGTCAGCTTCAAGTATTCGGGGTGTTTTACAGCCTCACGGCAGAGCACAGCCATATCATAGGCAGATGTGTAGTGGTTTTTGGCAGGCAGGCCGTGAACATTGGCAAAATGCGTGTTTTTCAATCCCAGGTCCTTGACCTTCTGGTTCATCAAATCCACAAAAACCTTTTCACTTCCAGCAATATGTTCGGCAACAGCCACACAGGCATCATTGGCAGAACCCACCGCAATAGCGATCATCATCTCTCTAAAAGACATCTCTTCCCCTGGCTCCAGCCATATCTCTGATCCGCCCATTTCCCAGGCTGCCTCACTGGTTACAACCCTGTCATCCCAATTAACTTTACCGCTTTTCAAGGCCTCTATTGCCACCAAAAGTGTGGCAACTTTGGTCACACTGGCAGGTGCCATCCGCTTATGGGGGTTTTTTTGATAAAGAATCTTACCTGTACTGGCCTCCATCAGCACTGCAGAAGGTGCATCAGTTTCCGGTGTGCTGCTCCAGGCATATTTGGCAGGGACCAATTGCAGAAAAGAAAACACCAGGATTATGGATATGATCGAACGATAACACATGGCACTATTACCTCCCTGTAGTATTTTCTTTTCATAGTATCTGCAAGTTGAGCCCTGTTAATCCTGGGACAGGCTGCCAGAAAAAAGGGAGGAAGCTAAAAGCTAGAAAACAATATCATGGATCAGAGGCGGTAGCTGTGGGCTGTCCTGGCCAATAACAAAGGATTTCTTTACACGCTCCTTCACCTCAGCCAGGTTATCCCTTCTGTTCACATGCAGCTCAGCAATGGGTTCACCAACAGCAACTGCATCCCCCATTTTTTTTCGTAAAACAATCCCTACCGCAGGATCGATCTTATCATCTTTGCGCAGACGGCCGGCTCCCAGCAGCAGTGATGCCCAGCCTATCTCACGGGCATTGATCCAGTGAACAATGCCTTCTTTATCTGCCTGCACCTCGATTTGTTCAGCAGCCCTGGGAAGGAGATCAGGGTTATCGAGGACCTCAGGAGAACCTCCCTGAGCTGTGATGATCTCCCGCATCTTAGCGAGCCCTGCTCCCTGCTCCAGCAGTTTCTCCAGACTCTTTCTTCCCTCTTCAGGAGATGCTGCTACACCTGCTGCTGCCAGCATCTCTCCACCTAGCACCAGGCAGAGTTCAACAAGATCACTGGGGCCCTTTCCTTTCAGTGTGGATATAGCCTCCTTTACCTCCTGGGCATTTCCCACCGCCAGTCCCAGGGGTTGTTCCATACTGCTGATCACAATCACAGTTTTGCGGCGAAACTCGCTCCCTAAAGCCGCCATTAGCTCACCCAGAGCCCTTGCGCGATCAACAAAAGGAAGAAAACCGCCGGACCCCACCTTGACATCCAACACTATCCGGTCAGCACCACCGGCAATCTTTTTAGACATAATACTGCTGGCTATCAAAGGGAGGGAATCTACTGTTCCGGTCACATCACGCAGTGCATAGATCTTTTTATCAGCAGGCACCAAATTTTCGGTCTGACCTGCCAAGACTGCCCCGATACTGCTGGCTGCTCTTTTCATCTCATCTAATGACAGATCCGTCCTGAAGCCGGGTATGGACTCTAACTTATCCAGAGTACCTCCGGTATGGCCGAGAGCCCTGCCTGACATTTTGACCACCTTTAACCCTGCAGCTGCCACCAATGGCACAAGCACCAGGGTGGTCTTATCACCAACACCTCCCGTACTGTGTTTATCCACTTTTATCCCTGGGATGTCTTTCAAATCCAGCAGATCACCTGATTTGATCATAGCCAGGGTTAAATACTTTGTTTCTTCATAGTTGAGACCCCGTAAAAAGGCAGCCATTAAAAAAGAAGACATCTGGTAATCTGGAATCTCTCCCTCAACAAACCCCCTGACCATGTATTCCAGTTCCTGAAAAGTAAGCCTTCCCCCCTCCCGCTTTTTAATGATCAGATCAACCGCTCGCATGGACCTTCACTCCTTATAAAATACCGGCTATGGGAGTTCCATCCCCCTGTTCCACACCAAAAGCTTTTGCCAAAGTTGCTCCCAGATCAGCCATAGTAGAGCGCACCCCGAGAGAAGCTGTTCTTACTCCGGGACAGGTTATCAGCAGAGGTACATATTCTCTGGAGTGATCGGTGCTGGGTGTTGTGGGGTCACAGCCGTGATCAGCGGTCATCACTACCAGATCCCCCAGCTGCAGATCCTCAAAGAGATCAGGAAGCCATGAATCAAAGGCCTCCAGTGCCTTGGCAAAACCCTTTATATCATTGCGGTGCCCATAAAGGGAATCAAAATCCACCAGAGTAGCAAAAACAAGACCCCTCTCCAATTCTTGAAAAGCGTTCATAGCAGCATGGAATATTTCCTGATTTCCCGCCACAGGGATTGACTTGGTTATACCCTGGCCGGCAAAAATATCATTTACCTTGCCCACAGCCACAACCTGAAAACCGCTGTTGCTGAGGGCATCAAAAAGTGTTGGCCGCGGTGGGGGGAGGGAAAAATCCTGGCGCCGTGGTGTACGCCAGTAATCACCATCTTTACCAAGGAAAGGACGGGCTATAACCCTTCCCACAGCATGAGGCCCTGTCAGCAGTTCCCTGGCAATAGAACAGATTTGATACAGTTCAGCAATTGGGATAACCTCCTCATGGGCGGCAACCTGAAACACACTGTCTGCAGATGTATAAACAATGGGTTTTCCTGTTCTTACATGGAGATCACCCAATTCCTTGATGATTTCTGTCCCTGATGCAACCTTATTCCCCAGTACCTTTTTCCCAATCTTCTTTTCAAAAGGGATGATAATCTCCGGTGGGAATCCTTCAGGATAGGTGGGAAATGGTTTGTCCAAGATGACACCGGTCATCTCCCAATGCCCGCTGGTGGTATCCTTGCCTGCAGAGCGCATAGCCATCTTTCCGTAGGCTGCTTTTGGGTTAGCGGCAGGTGGCACACCAGCTAGAGGAACAATGTTGCCCAGTCCCAACTGCTCCAGACAAGGAAGGTGAAGCCCACCCACACTCTCTGCCAGGTTTACCAGAGTGGATGATCCAGCATCCCCAAAATCTGCTGCATCAGGTAGTTCTCCCACACCAACCCCGTCCATGACTAGAACTAATACCCTGTTCACACTAGGCTCTGGGATGTGATTTTTCATAAACCTCCCTCATCTTTCTCTTGCTCAGATGGGTATAAATCTGTGTTGTTGTAATATCTGCATGCCCCAGCATTTCCTGGACAGCCCTCAAGTCCGCGCCGTTCTCTAGGAGGTGTGTGGCGAAAGAGTGGCGCAGCACATGGGGGGTAATTTCGCTCTGGATCCCTGCTTTTTTGGCATAACCTTTGAGTATTTTCCAAAACCCCTGACGGGTCAACCGTCTGCCGTTCTTGTTCAAAAAAACAGCTCGTTCCCAACTGCTCTTTCTTAACTTTAACCAACAGCGGGACAGATATTCTCTGAGATATTTTTGAGCTATTTCACCAATAGGAATAATCCGCTCCCTGGACCCCTTTCCCATGCAGCGGACAAACCCCAGGTCCAAATTCAGGTGCTCAGTATCCAAACCGAGCATTTCGGAAACCCGCATCCCAGTGGCATACAACAGTTCCAACATAGCCTTATCCCTCAGTCCTGTTAATGTTCCAGGGTTGGGTTGGGATAGGAGTTTCTCCACATCCTGGACACTCAGCACCCGCGGCAGATTCTTCTCCAATTTAGGAGATGTGAGATTCTCAGTAGGATCTGCCGTTACCAGCCCCTCCTGCAGTAGATAGCGATATAAGCCACGCAGGGCGGCCAGCATGCGGGACCTGGTTCTGGCGCTTTTGTTCAAGAGGCGCTGCTGGTTCAGAAAACACAGAATAACGTTCTGTGTTCCCTGGAAAAGGTTGAGCTTCTGTGCAGCTAAAAAAGAGGTGTATTGCTCCAGGTCATAGCGGTAAGAGTTGATGGTATTATCAGCAAGTCCCCGCTCGACCCGTAAAAAGGTTAAAAACTCATTCAAATAACGATTTTCACTCAATAATCTACCCCCGTTAATATTTTCCTGTTTTCAGAAGAGTTCTACACATAAAAAAAAATTCCTCTCTGGACTCCAGAAAGGTTTTAAAATCACGGTATCGGCTGTTCTCCACCACCATAAAGCTGTCGCACCTTATCAATCAAGGAGCTTTCTTCTGCCGGAACCACCCTACTGCTTTCCACCCTCAGTAAATCCTGCTCCTGATCTATATCCCCGATTTCAGTTGCAATAAAAGAAAGAAACCGCGGTATGATGAGGCCGATCAATAGCAAAAAGAACAGCAGCTTGAGAATAACAGCACATTTCTGCTTCCAATTAGTGATAGTGATCATCAACATCAGCTTGCCCTCCCATCAGTGATAATCACAGGTCCTGGACAACCCCTGATTTATATTATGCACTGCTTCCCATCAGGTAGAACCTTAAAATCTAAATAAAAAATCACAGCATTATCAGTCAATCACTGGTAGAGGGAACAGATCAATTTCAGAAAGTTAGGCACCAAATAGGTTTCCACCCATGAACCCAGCAGAACCAGCAGGATAAAAAAGAAAAAAAGTAATGAATAAACACCAATTCTGCGCAGGGGAGCATCCCGGACAGTGCGCAGCAGGGTAAAGGAAAAATAAAAAGACAGAACTCCCGCCCCTAACAATGCCGGTATATAGCAGAGGTTCTGGGGAAGCACTCCGACCAAGGCCAGGAGAAGACCCTTCCCTGCTTCTTCCTGCACCAAAAAGCCAACTGTCACACCTACAGTAAATCCCTTAGCACTGATCAATAATAAGATCAGTGGGGTCCCCACTACTGTTAAACCCAAAAACCAGAGAAGAGCAACAGATGCCAATTGTGTTTTGAGAATCTGATACCATGTTTTTAGATCAGAAAATGAATGTTTGGAGAGAACAGATGATTCTTCAAGAAAATAGGTGAGATACTGACGCATTTCTTGCTGCACTAAGGGGTCTAAGGTACGCAAACTGACAGCACCTAAGATTAAACCGCTCAAAAAAAACCCCACAGCTAATAAAAGGGGAATCAGCAGCTGTTTTTGGGTATCAATAACAGCAGATGTCCTGGCTAAACGCATAAGAATCCTCCCCGGCATACAACTTCCTCCAATAAAGTCTATGCCGGGAAAAATAAACCAATTACCAGAATGGACAAATTATTTATACAGCAGAAGTTCAGCCAGACAGCGGACAGCCAGAACATCTTCCAGGGCTTTACTGCTGGCTGCGATCAGAGCTATATCCCGCTCCTCCTTTTCTGCCAGTTCACAGGCTCTCTTCAGGCCGTTCCTGGCATTCTCCCACCCTGTAAAACCAGGGGTGCGGGCCACAGTGGCGGTCAGAACCGGTGCACCGGCATTGAACGCGGCATCAAAAGCAGCCCCACCGCAATCAGTCACCGCAATAACGATTTTATCTTTAAAATCTACAAGTTTAGCGGTTTCAGCTCCCTGGTTGGGGTAAATCCCCACCTCCCTGACGCCGGCGCTGTGCAGCCCTTCCAGTAAACCAGAGGCTCTCCGCAGCCGTTCACCGGCCTGTCCCACTCTAGGCTCTGCTATAACAACTACTTCAGAGTTTGTTTCCCTGGCTTTTTGTGCGGCATGCCTGCCCACAGCAGCAGGGTTCACAGGGACCGGTGCCCTGCAGGGGACAGGGCTAGCCCCCAGCACGCAAACAGCTCCTTCCTGAAGAGCAACCTCCAGTGTTGTGCTCATATCGATCACATCAACCACCACGATAACCTGACATTTACAGGCGGCCTGATAGGCGCCACTGGCATTGCTGCCTATTGTAACCAAGGGTTTACCCATCGCTGACACCGGTTTCCCTCCTTACAGTGGGAACTACCTTTCCGTATGTTCCCCCACCCCCTGGATTGAAAATCAGCTTACCCTGGCGTGCTTGTTGGATGGTCAGAGCCACTCTCTCTCCCACAACAGATACCAGTTCCTCATAACGGACATGATGTAAAACATTCATCTCAGTTCCAAAAGACGCCAGGAGCAGAGAAATGGTCTTGGGGCCCACTCCCGGCAAAAAGAGCAAAGGAACCTGGTAGTGGTAAGGGGGGCGTCCTTGGGGAGAAGAGGGTTCCTTCCAGTCTCCGATCTCTATGATCCGGTCAAGAACTCCTTTAACCACTTTTGGACTGCCACAGTCAGGACAGGTTGCCACAGGAGGTGATGCCTCAGCTATTCTGCCGCAGGAAAGACACTGGGTGCGGTGGTATTTCCCCAGCCTGGGATCTAGCCCAAAATTCGCTAAAACCATCCGTCCTTCTTTTTTCTGCAGAGCCATTACCAGTTCTGCAAAACTGGGCTCAGCCAGGAGAAGGAGATTATATTCCCGGCCCAAATTTTTCAGAGAATGAGCATCTGAATTGCTTAGGAAGGTAAATTCAGCAACCTCTGACAGATGGTCTGCCAGACCGGTATCTGCGCTCAATCCCAGTTCCAGAGCAAATATTTTGCTGAGGCCCTGCTCTCCCAGCAGTGCAGTCAATCGATGGGTACAGCAGCCGTAAACACCCTTATGGGGTGTAAAGGCATGAGCAGGCATAAAAATCCCGGAGCGGGCCACCACCTCATCTAAGATCACCCTGGCTGGAAGACGGCAGCGCTGGGTGCTCAGTTCCGGGTTTGTAATATGTTCTGACAGGAAACAGGAAAAAGAGCGGAGTGCATCCAGTGTAGGAAAATAAGCAAGCCAGTGTGCGGCTCCTCCATTTTCCTCAGTTGTTTCCACTTCAGCACCGGGGATCAGAGTCAAAGAGTCCTGGTAGCGCAGACCACCACCGGCCAACTCCCGGGCTGTGCCCTCAGCAACCAGGTCCTCCAGTTCAGAACAGAGCCTGGGGCAGGCTGCATCCACAATCCCCAGTATGTTCAACCCTTTCCGCTGAGCTGCTTCCTCCAGGACCCCGGGTATGGTCTGGCTGCGGGCTGCGGTCACTTTCACCGGATAACCGCTCAATGTTCGACCGATATGCACATGCAGGTCTCCAAAGTATCTATTCATGGTCATTCAGTGCACTCCCTGCCAGAATCCCTAAACATGTTTTGCCATCTTTGATCTCTCCGCTCAAAACCATACGGGCAGCCTCAGCAAGGGGGATGGTAACCACATCGATAAACTCCCCTTCATCGGGTCGGGCCTCACCTTTGATCAGCCCTTTGGCCAGGATCAAGTAGAGAAGTTCATCACAGAACCCAGGTGATGTATAAAAGGAGCAGATTACCTGCCATTGTTCAGCTGTATAACCTGTTTCCTCCTCCAATTCCCGCCGGGCACATTCCAGCGGTTCCTCAGCCCCATCCCTTTTACCGGCTGGCAGTTCCAGCAGGATCTCCCCGGTAGCATGCCTGTACTGCCGCACCATTACTACTTCACCCTCATTGGTCAAGGGTAAGATCACTACAGCCCCCGGATGTTTGACAACCTCTCTTTTAGCGGTTTTCCCATCTGGGAGCTCAACAGTATCTACCTGTACTTTGATGATCCTTCCCTGGAATATTTCCTGTGATGATACAAGCTTCTCTTTAAGCCTGTCTTCCAGCCCCTTCTCCATCTATATCACCTCTATTATTATTTACAAAGATCTGCTGCAATCGAACCAGCTGCACCGGCAGCCAGGAAAAATGCCGGATCAGTTGACGGTTTTCGTCCCATACTGCTCACCCTGATCCCCATTTCCGAAAGATAGCCCAGTGCTGGGCTTCCATCCCGGAACACTACCCTGTGGCGATCAAAGATCCCCGCCTGTTCCAGTTGTTTTTTGATCAGGTCTCTCTGCTGGGTGTTGTCCAACTCCGGCAGAGCGATAACAGCCTCTCGAAGAGCAACCTGTCCCAAGGCTGTCAGGGTATGGTGGCTGACCCCCTGATGGCGGGGTCGAGGGTCAGCAAAACTGATCCTGGGAACAGCCACAGGCCGGCCACCCAGAATGTTTGCTGCATTAATGATCTCACCCTGCTCCAGTGCGGTTGTCCCCCACTTTGTGCCTGTACCCACAATACCCGGCCCCATGGTGACAATAATCACATCAGCCTTGAGGACCTGATAAGCTGCGATCAGCCCGGAATAGATGTTCACACTCTCCAGATCACCACCAAAGGCATGCCCTGTGGTAACAGTTCCGGCTATGATCCCCTTTTTCTTGAGGGTCCGCACCATCCTGCTTAAAGGAAGAGGCAGAGCAGCACCATCGGTCATCACATAAACAACCCTCAGCTCTTTCTCTTTTCCTGCCACACACCCAGCAGCAGCAGGAGCCAGCATACTGTGCAGTGTCCCCACAACCACAGGTGTCCCCTCCAGTGATGTAAACTCCTTGATATCATCGTGGTATGGACTCTCTTCCTCCTCTACACTGAGCACTTTTAGCTGGTAGGGGGTATAGCGGAGCTTCATAATATGGCCGGGGCCCGGTTCATTCTCCTGGATGCGGCTTAGGTTCGCGATCACAAAGTGATAGCCGCCAGTGCCCAATTTCAACTGAACAGCTGTTGTGTTAAGATAAACCAGATCCCCAACAACTGCCTCTCCGCTGAGCGATGGGTAGTTCCAGGCAAGGCAGGTGGTTCCTTCACACTCCACTTCCAGTTCCTGAATCTGCTCTGAGGAGTCAATGATCCTGATAACTTTTCCTTTCTTCCAGGTTATCAAGGTTTCATCCCTTCAGTGCTCAATTGAATCATCTCCCAAAGAATCTGAACAACACTGACCAAATCTCGGGAATCCAAGTATTCCTCTGTGGTATGGGCCTTCTGCATTCCCACTGCCAGATTGGCTGCCTGCAGTCCGACCGCATTAAAAATGTTGGCATCACTGCCGCCTCCGGTGGACTCCAGGCGCGGCTTGATTCCAGCCCTTTCCATAGCTTTGGCGGCAAATTCAATTACATACTGTTTGGGATCGATCCGGTATTCGGGATATTCCATTGTCACCTTTATTTCACAATCCGCTCCTGGGATCTGTTTGATCTGTTCAAACTCCTTAACGATCCTGGAGGTAATATCATCCAGCTTCTCCCGCTTAAGGCTCCTGGTCTCCCCCTGAATAAAAACTGAATCAGGGATGATATTGGTGGCTTTACCTCCTTCAATAATACCGATATTAGAGGTGGTTTCCTCATCGATTCTGCCCAATGGAAGCCGGGAGATCACCTCACTGGCGATCCTGATGGCATTAACCCCTAACTCCGGTTCGAAACCGGCATGAGCAGACTTTCCTTTGACAGTGATATTGAGAATATTCTGGGCAGGTGCAGCAGTAATGATAGCTCCCGGTGAGCCGCTGGAATCCAGGATATAGCCGAAATCTGCATCCAGCTTCCCATAGTCAAAGTTTCTGCTCCCTAAGAGCCCCCTCTCTTCCCCTACAGTCAGGAGAATTTCCAGCATTCCATGGGATTGGTTCTGCTCTTTGATCATCTCCAATAACTCCAACAGGGCGGCGATCCCTGCTTTGTCATCTCCACCAAGAACAGTATCCCCTTCACTCCGGAAAACACCATCTTCAAATATAACCTTAACACCGTCAGCAGGCACAACTGTATCCATATGACAGCAGAAAAAAAGAGATGGGTACCTTTCATCACCTGGAAGCCGGGCAAGAACATTACCGGTTGTGCCTCCGATTTTGGCAGCAGTCTCATCTTCCTCAACACTAAAACCAAAGCCCTGTAAACGGGATTTCAAATAATCGGCCAATTCCCGCTCTTTTAAGGATGGGGAAGGAATTTCGGCGAGTTTGATAAACTCCTGAAAAAGCCTTTCCTCATTCACGGTAACAGCCATCACAAACCCCCTCATTTATCTCTGCCCAAATTATCCAGAAAACGCAGCAGAGAATTGTTTTCAATAATCTCGGTAAGTGAATACTTCTCTGTGAATAGATGCAGCAAAAGCAAAAACACAACCAAAATCAGTTGAGCTGTAAAAGGCATGGTCCAGGCACAGGCCAAACCCAGAGCAGCACCCATCAGATTAGACCCTGTATCACCAAGCATCCCCTTTGCCTTCAAATCAACAGGAATTAGGGCCAAGAGACCGCCAGCTAAAGGAGACAGCAGGACCAGAGGCGTTTTACTCCGGAAAACAGCCAGCAGAATAAAGAACCACAGGTAAAACACCTTGATCGCCCTACCGGGACGCAGATCCATCAAATTGATGGTATTGGCAGCCAGTGCAATCAATAAAGCTGCAGTCAATATTTCCCACCAGGGCTGTGATCTCAGCAACAGCAGTGATAGCAACAAGGCTCCCAATCCCCCTCCCAGAGCCTTCAAAGCACCTGTGGTGAGCCTTCCCTGAAACAAGGCACCGAAATGCCCTTTAAGCCCACGGCTATCCCGGGACCCCAGCAGATCATCGATCAGACCCAGCAGGGCAAAATACAGAACAGCTAGCAGAAAAATAAGAACAGCTTCTGGTGAGAACCACTGCAACAAAAGAAATGCTGCCAGAAGGTAAACAATAACCAGAACCAAGCCTATTCCTACAGGAATGGATTCCTGGCGAAAATTGGGGCGAACAGTTCCTGTCTCCTGAAGCAGATGAATAAAAAAAGGAAGCAGTATCAGGGTTAATAGATAACCCACTCCACCTCCAATCAATATCTTCATTGAGCCACCTCTTTCCAGGAACTGATCAAAGCCAGCAGAACATCTTTGAATTGTTTGCCGCGGTGCATAAAACCGGAAAGATCCCTGCCGGTGACCCGGTGAAACATTGTTGTGGGAACCTCCAGGATGCGAAAACCGCAGCGTGCTGCCTTAATGGTCATAGCTAGCTCTACACCATATCCGGAAGCAAAAGGTGCCACCACATCCAGCACCTCCCTGAGCATAACCCGCTGGCCTGAAAGAGGGGCTTCCATCCGCAGCCCTGTACGCAGATAGATCCCGGTGCGGGCCAAACCTTTGACCAGACCAAACCCTCCTGTTTTTTTAACAGGAGGGAATGCAGCAATAGTCATGTCTGCCTTATTATCCAAAACCGGGCTTGCCAGTACCTCCAGTTGACCTGCACTTTCACCCAGATCCCCATCCAGCAGAGCCACCACTGGTTGGTTAATATAGGGTATACCTCGATTGAGGGCCTCTCCCTTACCATAATTAGAGCCCAAGCTGATCACCTGGGCACCTGCTTCCTTTGCTTTGAGTGCTGTTCCATCCCGGGACCCGTCATCCACCACTATCAACTGCCCAACATTAGGAACCTTCATAGCTGCTTTCACTGTGTCAGCTATCAAATCTTCTTCATTATATGCCGGAATCAATACAGTAATCAAATCAAGGTCACTTCCTTACTGCAAAGGGGGAAGAAAACTTTCTGCGGTCTCTTTAATTCCATAATGCCCCGGATAACCGTTCATCGCCTGAATTAAAGCCAACTGTCCATGGGCTGTGTCAATATTATCGACTGTTGTCAAACGAGCGTTCTGATAATGGCGCATGTAAGAAATCTCTACATCACTGTCCTCAGTCCCGTAAACAGTGCAACCCGCTTTCTGCAATGATCTTATCAAATTCAAATCAAAGATCTTGGCATAATTCTCATCTTTATTATGACTTCCCCCGATCAAAATAACATCCTGAAGAGGATGACCATAAATCCCCGTGACACTGGCAATCTCAGTATCATCTAAAAAAACAATTAAATCACTGTGTGCTCCGGTGGTCACCGCTTCTCCTAACAGTTTAGCCAGATTAGCCAGGTACTCATCAGGATTGGAGTTATCTTTACCCAGCATGCCTGCTGTCTGTTTGCTTAAACTGGAATCTTTAAGCAGCCCCAGATTGACCACCGTAACCGACTGTATATCGGCCCCCGCAGACCTGAGAGCGCTGAGCAACCCGTCATGTTCTTTATTATAGTTGACATCTATCACAGCTATTTTACGCCCTTCAAGCTTTCCGCTCACCAGTAAGGGCAATACTCTCTCATTGAATTTCTGCTGGTTGGCGATCACTTCCTGAGCCTGCATTAGAGCATCAGCATTCACCTTATTTTCCTCACGCAAAACAGCAAATTCCTTTTCCAGCCCCTCGATCATCTTCTTCTGCTGCTCATTAATTGCATCACTGCTGATCATTGAAGTGCCGATCAAAATCCCTAAGGCTAAAGCCAAAAATACAGCAGCCAAAGAAGCAATGTGATATCTAATATCAACAATCAAGCTGAAAAACTCCTTCCGTTTTCATCCATCAGTAACCGGATATAATTCCTATTAAATTCGGAGCAATAGCTTAACCTGCATAATCAACAGTTTAAAAAAACTCCTGGTAGCTGGAGACATAATGACAATAACAAAAATAGGAAGCAGCGCGGCAAGAAATATCTGTAACAGATGCTTCATCTTCAGCCTCTGCCGGTAAAGTTTGCTTACTCCTTTAGCATCAACCAGAATTGAACCAACCTTGAGCCGCACTAAAAAGGTGCTTGCCATCCCTGGACGGCCCTTCTCTAAAAAATCGATCATATTGGAGTGGGTCCCCACAGCCACCATCAATTCAGCACCATGTTCATATGCCAGCAGGAACGCAATATCCTCACTGGTCCCGGGAGCTGCATAAACAACAGCATCCAAACCCAGTTCCTTAACTCTCGCTAAACCAGGAGCACTTCCATCCGGATAGGCATGAACCACAATTTCAGCACCACACCGCAGCGCTTTATCAGAAACACTATCCATATCCCCTACAATGATATCAGGCCGATAACCCAGTTCCAACAGGGCATCAGCCCCCCCATCCACACCGATCAGCACAGGTTTCATTTCATCGATATAAGATTTCACTGTAAGGATATCATGCTGGTAGCCGGCCCCCCGCACTACAATCATGGCATGCCGGCCCTTTAGTTTTGTTTGTAATGGGGGCGCGGGGAATTCCCCCAGAATTAATCCCTTTTCCCTTCGGGCATAATCCAGGGTATTATCAACAAACTTGGCCAATTCCTGCTTAACATTATCCTGTGCTGCAGCCATTTTCTCCCTCACTGCCTCTTCAGTGAGGAGAACAGCGCGGGCCACGAAAACCCCCCTGCAGAAAATATCCTCTCCGCAGATGACAACCTCATCCCCTTCGCGGATCATCTGCATCACATCCTGGCCCGCATTATCAAGAAGCGGGACCCCTGCCATGATTAGCTTAAGGGGACCCGCATTAGGATACCTGCCGGTTATAGATGGACTAGCATTAATGACTGCTTTTGGCCGGCAGTTGATCAGTGATTCTGCGGCCAACTCGTCAATATCTGTATGATCAATAACAGCAATTTCATGACTACACAAGCGTTTGACGAGGTTTTTTGTGCGACCATCAACTTTTGCCTTTCCCTTAATCTCCATGACATAACCCTGCCTCGCCATTTTGACTTGCTATTAATTTTAAACCAATTAATAGTTACATGCAAGTTTGCCTAACTCACCTTGGTTCCCACCCTCAGACGGTCCGCAACCATGGCGATAAACTCTGAATTGGTTGGTTTTCCCCGTTCCACATCAATTGTGTACCCAAAGAATTTGTTCATCAGTTCCACATTGCCCCGATCCCAGGCCAGCTCAATGGCATGACGGATTGCCCTTTCCACTCTGCTGGGTGTTGTGTTGTATTTCTCGGCTATGGCAGGGTAGAGTTCTTTAGTAACAGCACCCAATAGATTCATCTCTTCCACTACCATCAGTATGGCATCCCTGATATATTGATAGCCCCTTACATGCGCCGGAACCCCCATTTGGTGCATTAAATTGGTGACCTCAACATCCAGGTTGCGGGATTTGGTGACAGGGCTTTTCACATTCCCCACCTGATTATTGGCCAACTGCCGCACCCTGTTGGCCAGTATCTCCAGGTCAAAGGGTTTGAGGATATAGTAATTGGCACCTAACTCCACTGCACGCTTTGTCATAGCCTCCTGCCCAAAAGCAGTAAGGATAATAACCCGCGGGCGGTCCTCACCATAGTCCATGGAAAGCCTTTCCAGTACACCGATTCCATCTAAATGCGGCATAATCAGGTCCAATATAATCACATCCGGAAAATCCTCATTCAACAACTCTATAGCCTGTATTCCGTTATGCGCTACCCCGCTAACAACACAATCCTCAAGACCATCAAAGTATTCTTTCAATATTTCGCAAAAATCCTTGTTATCATCTACTATCATTATCTTAATCTGACTTACCAAAGAAATTCGCCCCCTAAATACAAATTACTTTATTTTCAATTCTTTAATTTTACAGTTACTTCGACACCCCTACAAATATTTCCTTCATCGAAATATAGGAGAAGATGACTTATTATAGATAATATAAAACTATACCGCCAGTCTCTCCTCAAGTGGGATCATACTTGTTCTGCCCGGCAGCAACCCGGCTTCTTCCAGCATCATCTCAGCAAACACCCCGTAGCCTTGTGAAGGGTCATTAACCAATACATGGGTCACCGCACCCACCAATTTCCTTTCCTGAATAATGGGGCTTCCGCTCATCCCTTGAATTATGCCGCCTGTCCGGCGCAGAAGGTCCGGGTCAGTGACCCTGATGATCATAGATTTCCCATCAGCCCGCGGTCGGGAAAAAACAGTTTCAATTTTCACCTTAAAGGCTTCAATGGTCCGGTTATTTATAACAGTGAGTATGGTTGCCGGCCCTTCTTTAACCTGGTGACTCATGGCCACTGAAATCGGTTCTGGGAATAAAGGATTGGTCACCTGCTGCTGTAAACGGCCAAAAATGCCGTATGCGGTGTTTTTATTGATTTTTCCCGAAATATCATTTCCCCCGAAGAACCCAATTTTTTCGCCGATTTTACCCCGTTCACCCTTCTGGATTGCCTGCACAACAGCAGAAACAACCCTGCCATCTTGAAAGACCCAAGAATCCTCCGGTCCAGAAGTAGTGATCATATGTCCCAAAGCTCCGAATTTTTTTGTTTTGGGCTCGACAAAAGTAAGGGTGCCCACACCGGCAGCAGCATCACGCACCAGAAGTCCGATGCGATAGCGCCCGGTTTCACCGCAGAACTGCGGTTTTACCTTAACTTCGCTAACTTTTCCCCTGTATTTGATCTTAAGCCTGATCTGTTTCTTCCTTCTGGCCTCTTGATCGATCAAATAGCTTAACTGGGTATCACTCTGTACCGCTGTATCCTCAACTTTCAAAATAATCGCTCCAGGCTTTAAACCGGCATCCTTCCCGGGTGATGCTTTGCTGCCATCCTGAAGTGTGATCTGAGAGTAACCCACCACCATAACCCCCTCTGAGTTGAGTAGGACACCGATGGAATGGCCTCCCACCATCACTTTTACAGGGGATACCACCTGCAGGGTAACTTTTTTGAAAGGGATCACACCAAAAAGGCGCAAATAGAGGTCGATATTCCCCGGAACATCAGCTATTAGAGAATCATTCTGCTGCAGTATTTTCTGATTTGACCCGGCCTGCAATTTTAGCTTTCCTTCCCCTTCAAGCACCAGAGCGGTAAGCCTCTCTGATAAATAATCTGGGAAAAGATTTTCCAGGGCCACTCTGTCCCCCACATTAATCCGCAGATGTGCCGGATTGGAAGCGGCAACTTGAACCAGGATCATATAGCTTGACACTGTAAAAAATACAAAGAAAAAAAGACCAATTATCCTTTTTAGGTTTGTGGTCTTAATCTTGCTTCAACTCCTGTGTGATCTCCTGGTCACACTCTTCCCCCGTAATTGTTAAAATAACCTTTTCTCAAAATCTTTATACCCTCAATTATCCCTCCTCTCAATATTTTAAAATCTGCCGGGCATGATTCAATATTGCCTCTTCATCTGCTGTACCGCCCAGCATGCGCACAATCTCAGCTACCCTATGATCAGATTGTAGTTGCTGTACCTTAATCCTTGTTTTTCCACCGGCAGCGCTTTTGCTGATATAAAAATGGGTCTGTGCCCGCCCGGCTATATGTGGGGCATGGGTCACACAGATAACCTGTTTGTTCTGTGCCGCGTAATAGAGCCGCTCAGCCACCGCCTGTACTGTCAATCCACCGATCCCAGCATCAATTTCATCGAATATAAGTGTGGGTATTTGATCATTTTCCGCCAAAACCACCTTTAATGCCAGCATTACCCGGGACATTTCCCCACCTGAAGCAATTTTGGACAAGGACTTCAAGGGTTCCCCGGGGTTAGCACTGAAAAGAAACTCCAAAATATCATATCCTGCAGCGGTCGGTTCAGCTGACCGGCTAAAACCTACCTCCAAACGGGCATTTTCCAAACCCAGGGTGCACAGTTCACCTGCCACAGCTTCGGTCAGTGAGAGGACCCCCTCACGCCGCATAGAACTCAGCTTCCCGGCTTCCTCTTCATATCTTTTCAGTGTTTCTTTATATTCGGCTTCAAGCTGCTCTTTTTGCTGTGCTGCCCCCTCTAATCTTTCCATTTCCGCTGCTGCTTCCTCCCGAAAGGCGCAGACCTCTTTCAGGGAAGCACCATATTTGCGCATCAGATCACGGAGAGCGAAAAGCCTTTCCTCAATATTCCGGGCATGATCCGGATCAAAATTCAGCTGTTCCCTGTAGGAACGAAGTTTGGAAATGATATCCTCTAATCGATATAAAACATCTTCGATAGATGAAGCAAGTTCCTCCACTGATTTGTCGATACGGGCTATTTCCCGGATCTTTGCTGCGGCTTCTCCCACCTGATCATAGGCGGGAGGGATTCCATTACCATCTGACAACTGTTCAATTGCTTCCTGAACAAAAACCGCCAATTTTTCACCATAGCGCAGGCGCTCCCTTTCTTCACGCAGCTGTTCCTCTTCTCCGGGAACAGGATTGATCTGATCGATCTCCTCCAGGGCAAACCTCAAGTAATCCAAACGACGCTCCATTTCATTTTCGCTCAACTGCTGCTGCTCCTGCTCTTTTTTCAACTCCATCAACCGTTTATATAATTCAGCCACAACCTGTCTCTGCTTTAGCACCTGAGCCCCGCAGTAGCGGTCCACCAGTTCCCTGTGCTCACTGACCCGCAGCAGTGACTGGTGCTCATGCTGGCCGTGAAGGTCCACCAAATACTCCCCAAAGGGCCGGTACATATTGAGGGGAACAGCCCGTCCATTGACCCGGCAAACACTCCTCCCCTCAACACTTATTTCCCTGGTCAGCAGTAGAGTATGATCATCACTTACCGGTAACCCCATAGAAACCAGTTTTTCTTCAACCCAGGGGCAGCAACTGTAGTCAAACAGGCCCTCCACCTGTGCTTTTTCCGCACCGTTTCTCACCAGGTCGCTGGAAGCCCGCATCCCCACCAGCAGATTTACAGCATCCACTATTATTGACTTACCTGCTCCGGTTTCTCCGGTAAGCACATTCAACTGAGGTCCGAACATCAGCTCAACACTTTCAATCAAAGCAAAATCCCGGATCAGAAGCTGAATCAGCATAGATAAACCTCACCTTAACAACTCTTCCAGCCGGGATACCACCTGTGGAACAACTTCTCTGGGCTTGATGATCATCAAAATGGTGTCATCTCCGGCAATGGTTCCCATTAAATCCTTCCAACCCACCTGATCCAGGGCAGATGCCACATTATGTGCTGCACCAGGCATGGTTTTGACCAGGATCAGATTTTCACAATAATCAAACTTAACCACATTTTCCCGAAACAACCGGCGCAAACGGTCATGACCCCTGGGATGATCAATCTGCTGCGGTCTAGCATAGCGATAAGAATCAGGCCCTGTAGGTACCTTAACCAACTGTAATTCTTTAATATCCCGTGAAATAGTTGCCTGAGTGGTCTTGATGCCTCTTGCCAACAGTTCCTTAGCCAACTCAGATTGGGTGGTCACAGGTTTTTCAGCTATTATTTCCAGTATCGCCTGCTGCCTTAGCGGTTTCATAGAGCACCATAATCCTCCATACAATTAATTTCCTCCCCGAAATTTTAAGCGCACAACTTCGGAAAAGGATCTCTTTTTTACCTTTACAAGTTTAGTATAAACATCTGCTTTGCGGACCACAATACTGTCATTCTTTTTTAATGGAAATCCCACCTGTCCATCGATGGTAAGCATTACATCACTGGTATCAGTTTTCATAATAATTCTGATCTCCTGGTTATCGGAAAGAACAAAGGGCCTGGCATTAAGGCTGTGGGGGCAGACCGGTGTAACAATCATTACTTCCAACTGAGGGTTCACTATAGGACCACCTGCAGAAAGTGAGTAGGCAGTGGATCCGGTGGGAGAAGCGACAATAATACCATCTGCTCGATAGGTTGCCAAATATTCGCTGCCTAAATAGGTTTCCAACTTGATAATCCGGGAAATGGGGCCCTTATTGATCACAACATCATTTAGAGCAATAAAATCCTTGAGCGGTAAGCCCTCACGCAGGACCCTGGCTGCTAACATCATACGGGACTCGATTTCATAATCACCTTTCAGGAGTTTTCCCAAAGCGGGGAAAAGATCAGGTATCTCCAAATCGGTCAAAAACCCGAGATGGCCAAGATTAACTCCCAGAATAGGAATCCCTTTCTCAGCAACTTGGCGGGCAACCCCCAGAATTGTTCCATCTCCTCCGAGGGTCATAACCAGATCCACATCCTCCTGAAAATCAATTTCAGGGCAGTCATAGGAGGACATATACATGCTCTCTGTGGATTGCGGTATTACGACCTTAACATCCCTGGCCTTAAACCACTCCATGAGGGATTGTAGAAACCTGCCCCTCCTTGTTTTGCGCATATTGACAACCAAGCCTACCTGTTTCATCTCCGCCTCCTCAAGTCGTCTTGCAGTGCCGATCCACCAATACTGAGTGCGCCATATTGACCACTCTTTCTACATCTTTTTCATAATCCCGCTCTATCCCATCCTGATCGACCGCAAGCCATAAAAAGAATTCTAAATTGCCATCTGTTCCGGTAACAGGTGAATAGGTCAGCCCCTTGTATGAATAACCATACTCCAGTGCCTTTTGGATCACATCAAGGAGAACCTGCCTGTGTACCCCAGGATCCCTGATGATACCCCCCTTACCCACCTGTTCTGGCCCCGCTTCGAACTGGGGCTTGACCAGTGCAACCACTTCTCCACTGCTGTGCAACAGTTTCCTTACCGGTGAAAGTACCTTTCCCAAAGAGATAAATGAAAGATCAAGTGTTACCAGATCCACTTTCTCTCCCAGCTGCTCAGGTGTTAAATAGCGAAGGTTCACCCTTTCCATAACGGTAACACGAGGATCCTGGCGGAGTTCCCAGGCAAGCTGTCCATAACCCACATCAACAGCATACACCCTTTCGGCACCCAAACCTAAAAGGCACTGGGTAAAACCACCTGTTGAAGCTCCTGCATCCAGAACCAACCGCCCTTGGACCGGTATTTTGAATTCCTTCAGTGCACCCTCCAGCTTAAGACCACCACGGCTCACATAGGGACAGGGATCCTCTTTTACCCTGATCTCCCCCTGGGGGTCCACAGAGGTTCCCGGCTTCTCTATTCGTTTTCCTTCATAATAAACCACACCTGCCATCAGGGCACGTCTGGCACGCTCACGACTTTGGAAAAAGCCCTTTTTAACTAAGAGCTGATCAATGCGTTTCTTCTTACTCACTGTGTTCTACAACCAGCCCTTCTCCTTAATGAAATTAACAATACCCGCCGCATCCAAGCCCAGATCCCGGCGCAGAATATCAGGAGCACCGTGTTCCACAAAACAATCAGGAATACCTATTCTGGCTACCTCACCAGAGAAAGAATGAGTTGAGAGCATTTCCAACACCGCACTCCCAAAACCCCCAGCCAGAACATTCTCCTCCAGAGTAATAACCCTTTTCGTCCTGTTTGCCCACTCCAGAATCAACCGTTCATCCAGTGGTTTGACGAACCGGCAGTTAACAACTGCCATCTCTTTTCCGCAACAGGACAACCGCTCCGCTGCCTCAAGGGCCTGGTAAACAAGGGGGCCAACCGCAAAAATAACCATGTCTGACCCCTCCCTGAGAAGTTCCCCTTGGCCCAGTGGGATCTCCTGCTGATGGTAATCAACCTCTTCCAATGGGCCGGCTCCTCTGGGATAGCGTACAGCCACAGGGCCAGAATAGTTAACAGCACTCTTAAGCATAGCAACCAGCTCATTTTGATCCCGGGGCACCATAACGGTCATCCCAGGGATATGGCGCAGATAGGAAAGATCAAAAATTCCCTGATGGGTCTCTCCGTCCTCTCCCACAATCCCTCCCCGGTCCAGAGCGAAGATCACATGCAGGCCCTGCAAAGCTGTGTCATGGATCAGCTGATCATAAGCCCGCTGTAAAAAAGTAGAGTAAATGGCCACAACCGGAAGACACCCCGCTCGAGCCAAACCTGCAGCCATGGTCACCGCGTGTTCTTCAGCTATACCCACATCAAAAAAACGTTCTGGATACTTCCTGGCAAAATCCCGCAGCCCTGTACCATCAGACATGGCTGCAGTGATGGCTACCATATTGGGATGTTCTGCAGCTAGATCAACAACCGCTTTACCTAATACCTCTGTGAAAGAGGGAGCAGGTCCTTGGGATTTGGGAAGCCCTGTTTTTAGATCAAAAGACCCAATTCCGTGATACTTGTCAGGACATTGTTCCGCCGGTTTATATCCTTTTCCTTTTTTTGTTTTTACATGCACTAAAACAGGCCCGGTCAGCATTCTGGCTCTTTCAAATACCTTGATCAGGTCGTTTATATTATGTCCATCAATAGGGCCTAAATAGGTGAACCCCAATTCCTCAAAAAGCATTCCCGGTACCAGCAGATATTTCACACTGCCTTTGAAACGCTCTGCAGCTTTAAACACCCGTGGTCCTATATTGGGTATGCGCTGCAGAACTTCTTTTATCTCCCCCTTACTTCTGTGGTAAAAGGGATCTGTCCGCAGCCTGCTCAAGTATCCGGAAAGTGCACCCACATTCCTGGTAATGGACATCTCATTATCATTGAGAACAACGATGAGACGGGTTCCCAATTGGCCGGTATGGTTTAATCCCTCAAAGGCCAACCCCCCGGTCAGTGCCCCATCCCCGATGACCGCGATCACTGAATGATCTTCACCCTTCAGGTCCCTGGCTAGAGCCAAGCCTAAGGCAGCTGAGATGGATGTGCTGCTGTGGCCGGTTTCAAAACAGTCGTGAACACTTTCCCCACATTTGGGAAACCCGCTCAAACCCTTATACTGCCGGAGGGTTTTCATCTGTTCACTCCTGCCGGTGAGAATCTTATGAACATAACTCTGGTGTCCCACATCCCAGATGATCTTATCTTTAGGGGAATCAAAAACATAATGAAGTGCTAAGGTAAGTTCTACAACACCCAGGTTTGGAGCCAAATGGCCCCCTGTGCAGGATACGATTTCAAGAATATAATCCCTTATTTCCTGTGCAAGAATATCCATCTGTTGAATAGACAGCATGCGGAGATCAGATGGTTGACAAATCCTTTCCAGCATCAAGAGCTTCACCTTTTTCCTTTATTCGAAAATAGTTCTCGTTTGGTCAGTTTTTCTAACCAGGCAATGATCTGCCCGATGCGAAAGATGATCTCTGTTGCCTCATTTAGTGCAATTCCTTTTCCTATCGCCTTACCTCCTACAGTAAGGGCAGCAACCAATCCGGTCATCACCGTTGTCAAGAGGGTGGTATCCAGTCTGGGGCCACCTGTCAAGAGTCGAAACACAATAGCAACCCCGATTGCACCACCTACTGTCGCACAGATGTCACCCATCACATCATTACATATGATTGAAACCTGATCTGCATTTTTGACCAGCTTAACAGCCTGCCGCGCCCCCCATACCCTGTTAGCAGCCCGGGCATTTAAAGGGCTTATTTCCGCAGCTGCAGCAGCAAAACCTATCATATCAAAGAGTACACCGATAAGTATAATAATTAATAAAAGCAGCAATGCTAATACAAGAGTAGTGATTTTCCCCAGGAAAATATCAGATAAGTAGCTGAACAGCAGGCTGAGAACAAATGTTAATAAAGCATTGCCCAGACCACGACGCAGCCATCGGTTTTGTTCAGGCATTTAGGTCACCACGAAATGTTATTAAGAAATAGGTTGGGGTAAGGTTTATAACCTCGACCTCCAACCTGATAAGATCTCAATGCAACAGGTGGTCTCCTGCTGAGTAAATATTGTGGCTTAGGTCTAGCAGGTTTTCCCAACAAGGATCCAGGACGTCGCCGTCCTGGTGGTTTCCCTTTCATCCCTGTTCTGCTTCGTTGCCGACAGCAGGGCTAGATTACCACTTAGTCCACACTTTAATCCCCAACAGGAGCTGCAAAGCAGACAGTCTAGGAGATTTCCTCGACGTATTGGCCAGTTTCTAGCCTCTTTTGCAGTGAAGGTTTCAGCTCTGGCTTGCTGCTGCAGGGCCCTACACCAGCAGGCCATTTTTTTGGCATCCACCACCACCACTCAAGGCAGGCTACACTGCACACAGCACTATCAGGTACCGCATACAGGTTCAACTCAAAGCCGTAGTATTATACCACGCACTTGAGCCTCCGCGGAAGAAGGGTCAACGCCTACATGCCATTGTAGATCGCCCCTCATCCTTAACTCCCAGCACAAGCCCCCGACTGGGCGTCGAAAGCCAGCACCAGGAACTTCATCGATGTGCCCGTGACGGATTTTTAGGCCCGCCTTCGAAACTAGCCGCTACGACTAGAATACTGCACCACCTGTCCATCATATCTTGATTCTTGTGAGAATTATTATAACACAAATATATAAGCACAACAAATATTTGGGGAGAAAAGGAAATCAATACCACATTGGGTTGGTTTAGGATTTTCGGGAAAGGAGATATAGAGCCGCATCCCTTAGAAAATCTCCTTGAGGTCCAAAGGGAGCGAGGCTCTGATGGCATATTTTCACCTGTTCAGCTGCCAGTTCTCTAGCCTGTTCAGTGCCCAGGAGGGCTGGATAGGTGGCCTTTTTTTTGGCCAGATCCCGTCCTGTTTTTTTGCCCAGCAGCTTTTCATCACCTGTGATATCCAGCAGATCATCTATGATCTGATAAGAAAGGCCAAAGGCTCTGGCATACTCTGTTAGAGCCTGCAGTTCATCTTCAGGAGCAGCGCCCAGCAGTGCCCCACTCCTCACAGCTGCCAGGAAAAGCGCCCCTGTTTTATGTCTGTGGATATATTCCAGAATTTCCCTACTTACAGCAACCCCTTCTGACTCCAGGTCAACCACCTGACCGCCGATCATTCCCAGGGAACCGGCTGCTTTTGCGACCTCCTGTACAACCTGCAGCACTGTACTTTCTGCAAAGCCTTCTTCCCGGAGAAGACAGAGGATTTCAAAAGCTCTGGTCAACAGAGCATCACCGGCAAGGATAGCTATAGCCTCTCCAAAAACCTTATGGCAGGTGGGTTTGCCCCGCCGGTAGTCATCATCATCCATGGCTGGAAGGTCATCATGGATCAATGAATAGGTATGGATCATTTCCAGTGCACCGGCAGCGGGCAGGACCCGCTTTTCCTCAACTCCAAAAATACCGGCTGCAGCTATGGTAAAGGCTCCACGCAAACGCTTCCCCCCGGCGAAAAGGCTGTAGCGCATAGCCTCATGAATTTTTGTGGGATAAACAGAGGGATGTGGAAGATAGTCTTCCAAAGCGTGATTGATCATCTCTGCTATACGGCTGAGTTCATCTTCCCATTTCATTTAGTCTTTCCTCCGGAATCTCTGCTGTCCAGCCAGGAGGGTGCCTCTTGATAAAAATCCTCCATCAGCACATCCACCCGTTCTTCAAAGGCATTAAGCTTCTGCACAAGGATGCGCAGCAGGCCGATCCCCTGCTCAAAATAACTGAGGGATTGATCAAGGGTCAGTTCACCCTTTTCCAACTCAACAACCACTTCAGTAAGCCTGGCAAGTGCTTCTTCAAAGGTTAAATCCGCGTTTTGCTGCTGCTCCATTGACTCTCCCCCTTCACTTTATTGACTGTGCAGTCTATGCTGCCTTTGCGGAGAACAACGGTCACTTGATCCCCTTTTTTCACAGTACCGCTGTCTTGGATCAGTTTTCCCGATCGAGCATCAAGGCACATGCTGTAACCCCTTTTCAGCACATGAAAAGGGCTTAAAGCGTCAAGTTTTCCTGATAGGGCTTTAATCTCCCCGGAGTACCTGTCTAAAATCAGCTGCGGCATTTGCAGCAGTCTTAGGCTGTAACCGCTTATCTCCTGCTTCTGCAGTGATAATGTGCTGCCCAACAGGCCCTTTAAATTTCTGGCAGAATACAAGTAGATGAACTCCTTTTCCGCCTGCAGCTTCAGTTGGGTCGCTCTGAACAATCTATTCATCAACTGGCTTAACCTCTCATCCAACTCAGACCGGCAGGGTACAACCATTTCCGCAGCAGCAGATGGGGTAGGAGCCCGCAGATCCGCTACCAGATCAGCGATGGTGTAATCGGTTTCATGACCAACCGCACTGACCACCGGTAAATGGGAACGAAAAATGGCGCGGGCAACCTTTTCGGTGTTAAAGGCCCAGAGTTCCTCCAGGGAACCTCCCCCGCGCCCCACTATAATTAAATCAATATCCTTTCTTTCATTCAATAGACTAAGAGCAGAGCAGATTTCCTCCGGAGCCCCTTCCCCCTGTACAGCAGAAGGGGCGAGGACCACAGGCATCTGAGGAAAACGCCTTTTAATAACTGTGATTATGTCACGCCAGGCTGCTCCTGTAGGAGAAGTAACCACACCGACCCCCCGGGGAAGTGGGGGTATTCTCTTTTTATGCTCAGCTGCAAAGAGTCCCTCTTTTTGGAGACGCTCTTTCAACTGGCAGAATGCCTGGTGAAGAGCCCCCTGGCCATCCGGAGCCATCTCCTGTATATAGAACTGGCATTGACCATCCCGCTCATAAAAACTGAAATACCCCCGGGCTAACACTCTCATACCATCAGCGGGTGGAAAAGTAAGCCTGCGTGCAGAGGAGCGGAACATCACACACCTCAGACAACCATTTTGGTCCTTTAAAGTGAAATAGATATGCCCTGAGCTGTGATACTTGTAATTGGATATCTCTCCCCGCACCCAGAGATCACTCAACAGCGGGTCCTCTTCCAGAAGACTGCGCAGGTAAGCATTGATTTCACTTACCTGGTAAATTCTCCGCTCTGATAATACCATAAATCACCGATTCTTCCTCTTGTTTTCGATAAAATTATACTCCACTCAAACGCTTGGCAGCTTCAACCAGATTGTAGATCAGCATAATGATCCGCATCGGTCCCACACCACCGGGAACCGGGGTAATAGCACCGGCTACCTCTACAGCACTGTCATAGTCTACATCTCCAATGGTTTTGCCATCGATCCAGTTGGATCCTGTGTCAATAACCACTGCACCTGGCTTAATCATATCCCCGGTGATTGCTCTGGGCCTTCCCACCTCTGTGATGATGATATCAGCCTGTTTGGTATATGGCACGAAATCCTCATCCGGGTGTACCAGGGTAACCGCACATCCTCTTTCAAACAGCATCATTGTGATCGGTTTTCCTATCTCAATGGACCAGCCCACCACAACCGCATGCTTCCCTTTGAAATCAACATTGATATTTTCCAGCATTTTAACACAAGCATTGGCTGTTACACCAAGATAGCATTCAGCCCCGATCATCAAATTACCGAGGTTTACTGGGTGAAAGGCATCAATATCCTTTTCCGGTAGAATGGCATCCATCACCTGTTTCTCATACTGGTGCAAATGTTCAGGCAGAGGCAGTTGAATTAAAATCCCGTGGATCTTCTCATCTTTATTAAGCCGGTCCACAAGCCCCATTATCTCATCAATTGTTGTGTCATCACCCAAATGGTGAACTTCTGCATAACCACCTACTTCTTCACACTTCTTAGCTTTACTGCGCACATAAAGAGCGGAATCATCGGCTCCTCCAACAAGAATAAGAGCCATTCCTGGAGTAACACCCTTCTTTTTTAGCTCTTCTACCTCTTGTTTCAGTGCATCACGAACCTCTGCCGCCATTTCCTTTCCACTGATTCGATCTGCTGGCATTAAAAAAACCCCCCTGTTATATTATCCTATTATAAACAGAATAAGGAAAGAAGAACTGGACCTATTCTTGCGATCCAGTTCTCCGTTCTGTCAGGTTGACCTTAGGACTGCTTCATCTCCAACTGCCACTTAGCAGCTTCAACAGTGTTGCGCATCAAAATGGCTGTTGTTGCAGTGCCGGCACCGCCAGGAACCGGGGTGATCCATGAGGCTTTTTCCATAGCAGCTTCGGTTTCCACATCGCCCAGGATCTTCCCATCCCGCGGGTTGATTCCGATGTCAACAACAATAGCTCCCTCTTTAATCCAATCACCCTTAATCAGGTGAGGTACTCCAACTGCTACAACTAAAATTTCGGCCCTGCGAACATGTTCCTCAGTTAATCCCCTCTGTCCGGTGGCAATATGGCAAATGGTCACAGTGCCAAAGCTGTTCAGCAGAAGCAGTGCTGCCGGTTTGCCCACAATATCACTGTGTCCTACCACAACCACTTCTTTACCATAGAGATCCACACCTGTGGATTTGATCAATTCATAGGCCCCGAGTGCTGTACATGGTACCAATCTGGGTTTACCAAAGGTAACAAGACCCATATTGGTTGGGGTAACACCCTCAACATCCTTCTCATAAGCGATGCTCCACTGGCATACCTTGGCATCGATCTGCTCCGGTACAGGCATCTGCAGAATGATTCCGCTAACATTGGGATCAGCATTGAGCCCAGCGATATGTTTGAGCAACTGCTCCTGGGTCATATCCGCAGGAAGCTCCTGCAGTTCATACTTGATGCCGCAGAGCTCAGCATTTTTCTTCTGTGCATTGGTATACACCTTAGATGCTTCGTTCTCACCAACCTGAACCGCCACCAGGCTTGGGGAAACCCCCTTAGCCTTTAACTCCTCAACCTCTTTTTTTACTTCCTCTTTAATCTTGTCTGCAAGAGGTTTGCCCTTTAAAAGTTGTGCTGGCATCTTTCCTCCTCCTTTATATTTTTAATAATTGATCAAAAAAAGAAAACTCTGCCCACTCACCCCCATCCTCTTCATCCTGGGCTTACGATATACAAAAACAATAAAACAGCCTTTACGCTGAGCAGCAACAAATAAGGTGACACTAATACCTGTGAATATATTCGCAGTTAACTATACAAATTCCTGCCATGTTCAGTAAAACTTTCATTCCTTTTTCAAAAAATAAAAAACCCGGCATTATGAATCCTTGCCGGGATCTTCGGCTATTTCACGGGCTATTCTGCCTAAAATACCATTAATAAAGCGGGGTGCATCTTCATGGCTGTAAGTCCTGGCCAACTCTATCGCTTCATTAATAGCCACATTGATCGGTGTTTTATAATAAAGGATCTCAAAAATTCCCATGCGCAGAATATTGCGGTCAACCCCTGCCATACGGGACAGATTCCATTCCACAGAGTAGCGCTTGATATAATCATCTATATCAGGTTGGTGTTCGAGGGTACCTCTGATCAGAGAACGGGAAAAAGCCGCCATTTCATCTGACAAAGGGTATTCTGCCAGCAAATAGTTTATAACAGTGAAAGGATCTGCATTAACTAGATCTACCTGAAATAATACTTTTAATGCGATTTCTCTGGCCCGCCGCCTGCCCAACAAACAGACCTCCTTCTTTATGCTTGTGGCAGGGCCTGCTTATTCAGTGAAAGAAACGGTCCCACCAGTCACCCGGACCCTGTCCTCCTCCTTCATCAATACGCCTTCCCAGGTAATAACCGATGACAACGAAAGTAATGACCAGCACCGACTTCCAGAAACCGAATGAAATAATAAGCAGCCCGATAACCAAACCCAGAGCCACGCCCAGCAGTTTTCCCCGGTGATTATCTAAAAGGTACTGAAAAATCTCAAAAAAATTCCTACCCATGGCATATACTCCCTTTCTACTCAACCCGGGGTCGTGTATCTGAGGCAACACTTTGTATTATAACCTGTACCTTGGATACCTGCACACCGGCCTTTTTCTCCAGGTACTCCTGAACGATCCCCTGTACATCCTGTGACACCTGAGGAAGATTGGCCTCGGGATTAACACTCATATGCAGCAAAATCACCAGACCATCCTGGTCAAAGCGCAGAACAGGTTTGACCTCCCGCACATCCCGCACATCTCGGGCTGCCCTGCGGATCAAATTCTCCAGTGCGGCTGCAGAAATCTGGATCCTGCCTAAACCCGACTCCCGGATAATCACTTCCCGCTCCCGGGGGCGCCGGAATACCGCCAACAAGGACCATAATGACAGGATTACTAAAAATGCACTGCCTGTAGCTAACCCCCACCTGTTTCCTACTTCAGACAGAAACATATCAATATGTTCCTGGGGCTGCAGCAGGCCAAGTGCCACCGCAATGGTGCACCCTGACAGAAACAAAATGATCAAGGCAAAAATAATAAAGAAAAAAAGGTTTTGTTGGCGCATAAAGATTTAAGACTCCTTTCCCCTGCCTCTATTTGACCCGCTGTTCTTCCTGGGCTTCAGGAAAGGAAACACCCTGTACATGAACATTTACCTCAATTACTTTAAGGCCTGTCATTCTCTCGATGGCTTGTTTAACATTCTCCTGCACTTTCAGAGCAACTTCCGGTATCCTGCTTCCATATTCCATAATAACAAATATATCAACTGCGGCTTCTTTTTCTCCAACCTCTACCTTCACACCTTTGGCCAGGTTCTTCCTGCCGAGCATTTCAGCGATACCACCGGCAATACCGCCGCTCATACCTGCAAGCCCCTCAATTTCCGTTGCAGCTAAACCGGCAATAACAGCTACCACTTCATCAGCTATCCTGATTCCACCCAGTGGTGTTCTTCCCGTTTCTTCAAAGTTAGTTTCCATAACAGCCCTGCCCCTCCTTTTCTATTTGCTAATTATGTCCAATCTACCAACCATTATACCAATCAAGTAAGGTTTTGCAAACAACGATCATTTCTCTTCCAATAAAGATGGAATAAAGGATGTATCTATTTCACAGCGCAAAAACTTTTCATTTTCTACGAGATACCGCAAAAAAGGTATGGTGGTTTTCACACCCTCTATCTGGAATTCTCCCAATGCACGTTCCATGCGGCAGATAGCCTCCTGGCGGTCATTCCCCCAGGTAATGAGTTTTGCGATTAAGGAATCATAAAAAGGAGGGATACGATAACCGGCATAGACTCCGCTGTCCACACGCACACCCATCCCTCCTGGAGGGAGATAAGCAGTTATCTGGCCCGGGCAGGGACAAAAATCCTTTTCCGGGTCTTCAGCATTGATCCGGCATTCCAGAGCAGCACCCCGGGGTTTAATATCCTCCTGCCGGTATCCCAGCTTTTCTCCTGCAGCCACTTTGATGGTTTCGGCCACCAGATCAATCCCGGTTACCAACTCTGTTACCGGATGCTCCACCTGAATCCGGGTATTCATCTCAATGAAATAATAATCCCCTTTTTCATCAAGTAAAAACTCCACTGTTCCCGCACCGGAATAATTGACCGCCCTGGCAGCACGCACCGCAGCTTCCCCCATGCTCTCCCGGGTTTCTTGAGTCAGCACCGGACAGGGTGTTTCCTCCACCAGCTTCTGGTGTCTTCTTTGCAGTGTGCAGTCCCGTTCCCCCAGGTAAACCACATTGCCGTGGTCATCAGCTACAACCTGAATCTCCACATGCCGTGGTTTTTCTATATATTTTTCCAGATAAAGGCTGCCATCTCCAAAAGCAGCCTCTGCCTCCTGCCGGGCGGTCTGCACAGCCCTGGCCAACTCAGAGTTACTGTTCGCGATACGCATACCACGGCCCCCGCCACCGGCAGATGCCTTGATCAAAACCGGATAGCCAATCTCCCCAGCTAACTGGGCTGCCTCCTCTTCACTTTTAATAACACCGGATGAACCGGGGATAACCGGAACACCTGCTTCAGCCATCATCTCCCGGGCCCTGGCCTTAATGCCCATATCAATAATAGCTGGTGCAGGAGGACCGATGAATTTGATCCCCTGTTCCTCACAGAGCCGGGCAAAGGAAGCGTTTTCCGCCAGGAACCCATAACCGGGATGGATCGCCCCAGCCCCTCTGGTCAGTGCTGCACTGATTATATTTGGAATATTGAGATAACTCTGGCTGGGATGGGGCCCTCCGATACACACAGCTTCATCTGCCAACTTCACATGAAGGCTCTCCCGGTCAGCAGCTGAATAGACCGCAACTGTTTTGATGCCCAACTCCCTGCAGGTTCGGATAATCCGTACAGCGATCTCTCCGCGGTTGGCCACAAGTATTTTGAACAAGCTGAACCCCCCTGGCTTACTCCGCAGGAGCGATCAGGAAGAGCACCTGCCCAAATTCCACCGGCTGGGCATTTTCCACCAATATATCAATGATCTTCCCATCGCATTCTGCTTCTATTTCATTCATCAGTTTCATGGCTTCAACAATACAGAGGGTATCCCCCTTCTTCACAGTGCTGCCCACTTCAACAAAGGGCGGGGAATCAGGTGAAGGTGCACGGTAAAATGTACCTACCATAGGTGCAGTGACCTCTACCAGATTGTCGGGCAGCTCCTCTGCTTTACCTTCCTTTTCAGTTTCTGCAGCAGGTGCAGCGGCAGCAGCGGTGTTCAATGGTGTTTCACTGAATTGGCCTCCGGTGATCCCTTTTCTTATGGCTACCCTAATACCTGCTGTCTCCACCTGTACCTCATTAACTGTTGTCTGATCAAGCATTTTGATCAGATCCTTAATATCCTCAATATCCATGGTTCCATCCTCCATTGACGATTGGGGTACACGCCTACTTGGGCGACTGCTCCCAGGTTTGCTTGCTCCCCCAGTTTGAGCAGCTGATTTAGCGGTTTCCTGCTTTTCTTCAGAAGCCTGATGTTGAACTATCTCCCCATCTCTCACCTTTTTTCTATATTCAAAGAACTTTCTAGCAACAGCTGGGAAGAGAGCATATGTGAGATAATCCTCCTCTGATTCCGCCAGATCCCGGATCTCTTCTTTCATTTTTTCAAATTTATTCTCCAGCAGATCAGCCGGCCGGCATGTGATCGGCTCTTCATCACCGATGATCATCTTTTGAATATCTTTCGCGATAGGGGCTGGCGGCCTGCCGTAGTAACCCTTTACATAATTCTTTACTTCCTGAGCGGCCATTTTATATCTGCTGCCTGTTAAAACATTGAACACAGCCTGAATCCCCACGATCTGACTGGTAGGTGTAACTAAAGGAGGATAGCCCAGATCAGCCCGTACTTTTGGTATTTCCTCAAGAACTTCATTAATACGGTGCAGGGCATTCTGCTCATCCAATTGACTGACCAGATTGGTGATCATACCACCTGGCACCTGGTGGTCGAACACCTTCATATCGGTGATTCTTGTCACACCACGCTCATAACCCCGTTTGCGCCGCAGCTCTTCCCAGTAATTGGATATTTCAAAAAGCAGAGAGATATCCAAACCTGTATCCCAGGGTGTCCCCTGCAGCGCGCGCACCAGAGTTTCCACAGGGGGTTGGGATGAACCGAAAGCCAGCGGACCTGAGCAGGCATCAAAAGCGTCCACTCCAGCTTCTACAGCCTTTAAACAGGCTCCGATAGCCATACCGCCGATATAGTGGGTATGGAGCTGAACAGGAACGGTCAAGTTTTCCTTAAAGAGTTTTACCAATTCATAAGCCTGATAGGGGGATATCATCCCGGCCATATCCTTGATACATATTGAATCAGCACCAATCTCCTGCAAACGCAGGGCTGTTTCTAAATAATGCTCATTGGTGTGCACAGGGCTCAGGGTATAAACAACACAAGCCTGAAGATGCTTACCGGTCTTTTTAACAGCCTGCATAGGTACCTCCAGGTTGCGGACATCATTAAGAGCATCAAAAACACGGAAAATATCGATACCTGTTTCCGCAGCCATGTCAACAAATGCCATGGCCACATCATCAGGATAGTTTGCATAACCTACCAGATTCTGTCCCCGCAGCAGCATTTGGAGAGGGGTACGTTTGACATATTTCTTAATGGTTCTGATTCTATCCCAGGGGTCCTCATTCAGGTAGCGAATACAAACATCAAAAGTAGCGCCACCCCACATTTCCAGAGAATGATATCCTACCTGATCTATTTTTTCCAGAACAGGTATCATATCCTCAGTGCGCATCCTGGTAGCCCAAAGGCTTTGATGTGCATCTCTCAGGGTGGTATCTGTGATACTTGGTCTCAAGAAACTGCACCTCCTCCAGTTTAAGAGAGAATAGAAAAAAAGAATCGGTTACATGACCGTTTCCTATTGATTCCTTCATTCACTTGATTATATCTTTCAGTTACAAATCTTTCAAGCAGTTAAGACAAAGTATACAATATCCAAGCTTAAGGTTTGCAAGTTATAAATACATCATCTGCTTGCAAGTCCGTCACCCGTACCACCACATCTCTGATCTGATCTTTTTCTGAATCTGTTAGCGAGTTCTGCTGGATGATCACATTAGCGGCTGTGTCCTGTAACATAACAACAGCGTCTTTAAAACCTAAGGCAATCACCAATTTTTCCAGTTCCGCTTCCAGAGTTGAGCGCTCTGTAAGCTTCATCAACCCCCGCTGGGCCTGATCCCTAGTCTCACTGCTTGAAGCTGTGTTGGCTGCGATTTCCTTTAATACTTCCATCTGCTGGCTGCGGATGCGGTCCCTGGTCAGCCTGCAGTCAACAAAAAATTCCTGTTTTTTTACATCATTCAATAGATGGGTTTTTTCTGATTGTTTCACATCAACCTCAACATTGACCTGGGGCTGTTCCTGCATTAAATAAAACTTTAAAAATAGCCAGCACCCTGCAAGAATTAGCACAAGTATCAATCCGGTTTTGATAATTTTCTTTGGTTCACAAACATAATAGATCATTTTCACTACCTGCCTTCTTTCGGTAAAACTGAAACCTTATGTACAGGAATATTCAGCACGGTCACCACTGCCTTAATCAATTCCTCACGCAGACCGGGATCCCTTGCCCCCTCAGAGAGCACCAACACTCCGGCAATCTCCGGGCGTGTTGACTTGATCAGCACAGGTTCCTGATTCCCTCCCGAGGCAGCACCGACCAATACCAGATTATCTTCTTCAGTGACCTCAGTTGTCTGTCTGTTCCCCCCGGACCTGTCCTGCTCCTCTATGGTTCTGTCCTGGCGGGAATGGTTTTGGGCATAATAATGCTCTGCCCCTGATGCCATGGTAATGGTCACCTCAACATCACCGGCTCCGGCAACAGAACTCAATATACTTTCCAGTCTCTGCTCCAGTTGTTTTTCCTCAATCCCCAGTTCACCGTCCACAACTGCATCTTCTGTATGATCCGGTGCAGCAGGCGCTTCCTGTTGGGGAGTAAACCAACTGCTGGTACAGACCAGCAGAAATATCCCTCCTGCTAGCAGCACCAATAGCTTCCACATCCCTGGGGTACGCAGAAAATGGCTCCACTGTTTCAGTCCCCCCTTAAAATCTGTCATCCAACTCACCTCACTCCTTCCATCTCACCACTACCTGTTCCGGCTGCAGGCCGAACAAAGCAACAATTGTGTTCCGCACCTGCTCCAGTATCTCCTGATCCCCTGTATCATCAACCTGCCCTGGCTCAACCGGTTTTGGCCCAATCTCCACCTTCTGTACAGGTTCAACATGTTTTTCATCCTTTTCGATCACCAGTCGGACCCTTTCTAAACTTAGCTGGTTGTCCGGGGTATCTGCAGAAAAAACTAAATCTGCACTGGCTCCGGACACTCCTGACACCATCTGTGCTGCTGCACAGATCTGTTTTTCCAACTGCTCTCCATAAGCAGCGGAAACCTGTTCACTTTGGACCTTCTGCAACTCTTTTCCCTGTTCCAAAATCCTTTCCAACTCCCCATCCTGGTTTCCCATCTGCAGATCAAGCTGCTGCAACTCTTCATCATGCAGCCATGAAACCAGCGGGTTCAGGATAGAGAGGACCACAAACAACCCCACAACCACCTCCAGAAAACGCCGAGTCTCCTTCAGCGGCAACAGCATTTCCAAAAACACCGCCAGAAGGACGATAAAGACAATATTCCTGACAATGAGGTAAATGGTTTCCATGAAAACACTCCACTAGCGCAGCATAACAACTGCATTGCTCAACCCGACCATAATTGCCAGGGAAAAAAACAGCATCAACCCCACAGCAGCCACCGCACCGAAGACTAGAAAAAGGTTATTGCCCAGTAGATCTAAACAGTCCCCTAACTGCTGTGCACCCAATGGTTGGAGTAAAGCTGCTGCCAGCCTGTACATCACAGCAGCAGATAGTATTTTTATCACAGGCAAAGCACACAAAATAATAATAGCCAGTACCCCAAAAACCCCTATGGTATTCTTGATAAAAAGGGAGCAGCCGGCGATGGCATCAACTGCATCGGTCAGCATCCCTCCCACAACAGGCACAAAAGCCCCGGTAAGGAATTTTGCTGTACGCAATCCCACACCATCGGTTACAGCTCCAGCAACACCCTGTATACTCAATACCCCGACAAAAACAGTCAAAAAAAGGCCGATCAAAACCATACTCCCATCTTTGAAAAGATTCGCCAACCGGGATACCTGAAAACGGGTGGACAGTTTGCTGACAATCCCAAGCACAGCTGCGCAAAATATTAAGGGAAAAACAATGTTCTGTGTAAGGGTAGCCAGTATGTTCAGTGATACATAGATCACCGGATGCATGAGAGCAACAGTTGACAGATTGCCCATAGCTGCCATCAGTGTCATAACAACCGGAATCAATGACTGCATAAAGCCAACCATGTTCATGATCGCCTCCCGCCCGGTCTGAAGAGCAATGGTAAATGAACTGAGAGCAACTGTGAACAATGCCAGCATTCCCACACTGTGTGCAATTTTAGCCACTGTGTTTTGTTCAAAAGCGTTCTGTAGGTGCTCTAATATAGCCAGCAACGCTCCTAAAACAATCAGTTTTCCCAGCAGTGAAGTATGGGTGAGGAATTCCCGGAAAAAATAGCGGATAATTGCATTGAATATGGAGAAGATGTCCAATTTCAATTCTCCACTTCGCACATCCTCCATTATTTTTGACAGGCTGATTGAGGAAAGTTCGCTCTGGATATCCTTGTCCAACCTATCCAGATAATTTTTCAATTCATCCAGCTCAAGCTGCTCATACTGCTCTGAGATCAGAGACTCACTGTCAGCTCCCAGCGCAATGTTCGGGAAGAGCAGAAGCCCAATTGCTAATATCAATAAAAAACATTTTTTAACCCCCATCTCTTCCCCCTCCCATGACCAGCAAAACAGTTAGGGAACCAGCCGTACCACCACTTCCAGAACCGCAGTTAAAATAGGCAGTGCTAACAAAAGGATCAAAACCTTACCTGCCATCTCAATCTTACTGGCAATAGTACCCTCACCTGCATCCCGGCAGATCTGTGCACCGAATTCAGCGATATAGGCAATACCCAGTATTTTTAAAAGTGTTACAAAATAGAAATCGTCAATGCCTGCCTTATGGGTCAGGTCACGAAAAACCGTGATGATCTCCCCCATTTTACTAAGCACCATAATAAAAATAAGTACTCCAAACCCCAGTGCCAGCAGCAGGGCTATTTCACGGCGGGTTTCCCGCAGCAGTACTGCGAAAACAGTAACTACAAAAGCAAAACCTACAATATATAAGATCTCCATAGTCCTCACCTCTACCGACCGATCATGACCGTTCACCGGGACTGTCCCCCTGATCGCGCGGAGGGACAGGTTGACCGCGCGATTTTGTTTTCTTTGTTTTATCCCTGCGCTGGCGGCTTAGGCTCCGGTTTAACTTGCCCTAAGACTTGTCGCAGGCGACAGCTGACCGGCTCCTATGACGCCATCCATTTTGGAAGTCGGATGCCGGAAGTCTGTTGTCAGAATTAAAATTCAGAATTAAAATGTTGAATTAGATGTCATAACCGTTCTTATTATCTAGAAATTTTCGACTAGTTAGTAACAACCTGCGCAGGCCGCTGTGCCTGCAGGGATAAAACGACCGATCACCGGGACTGTCCCCCTGATCGGGCCTGATCGGGCCCTTAGAAAAGGTGAAAAACAGAACGCACCATATTGAACAGATCATTGATCAACCGCACCACCATGATCAGCACCACAACCACACCTGCCAGTGTCAGCATCTGTGCCTGTTCTTCCTTATCGGCTTGTTTGAGGATGATATTCAGCACAGAAATGAGGATACCCAACCCTGCAATTTGAAAGATCAGATTGACATCCATGATCATTACCCCCTTTAAAGCAGCAGCAGCACAATGCTGATACCTATTAGAAAACCTCCATACTGCCACAGGCGAACATTTTTCTCCTGATCACGCCGGGCATTTTCCTCTTCCTTTTGCAAATGCAGAGTTGTAAGGGTAATATTTTTATGCTGTTCATAGCGGTCCGACCCTCCCAGCAGATCTCCGAAAGCAGATAAAATCGCATAATCATCCTGGTTCAGTGCAGTAGAAGGAAATGTTTCATTCAATGCTTTTTTCCAGGCCTCAGCAGTTGTCAAACCCTGATTGTCAGTGAGGTATTCCCCAGCTCTCCTGAAGATCTGCACGATCGCGCCGCCCCCTGTTTGGCCTATCTTTTTCAAGACCACAGGAAGGGGGGTAGCGGCATAAACAATCTCAGTATCCAGCATCTGCAGTGCCTCCTGTAGTGAACGCAGTTCTGCAGTGCGCCGGGAAAAATAAGATGCCACCCTGATGCCGGCCATTCCCAGAGAAGAGATCACAAAAAGTGCACCTATCATCTTCCACATCATTTACACCCCTTAACAACTGCTAGCAGACCAATGGCTCCCGGTGTTCATTCCAAACACCTTCAATGGTACCTGGTCCCTTTCTCCTGCTCAGAAAAATATAGCGTTGAAACACCCTGCTTTTGATAAGTTCCTGCAGGTGGGGGCGCTCTTCCAACTGTTCCCAGGATGATGCATGGACAGTGGCTATGATGCTGACCCCGGTGTTGACCATTTCCCAAATAGCTGTCACATCCCCGGCGCGGCCGATTTCATCTGTGGCGATCACCTGTGGCGCCATAGAGCGAAGTAGCATCAACATCCCCACATCCTTTGGACAGTGATCCAGCACATCCACCCGGGGGCCCAGATCATGCTGGGGTATCCCATCACAACAGGCAGCCAGTTCACACCTTTCATCAACAACCCCTACAGTAAGGGCAGGGAAGTGCAGTTCCGGAATACCATAGCTCAAGAACCGCACCAGGTCTCTCAGCATGGTGGTCTTACCGGCACAAGGGGGGGAAACGATCAAAGTATGATAGGGCCGCAGGTTACGCAGATTCAAGACATAAGGGAGCAGTGGGCGTGAAGCCCCAGGCACTGCCCGGGCTATACGAAAGTTCAAACTGCTTATATCACGGAGGGTTTTTAACTGCCCTCTCTCCAGCACCGCTCTCCCGGTAAACCCAACCCTATGTCCTCCCGGCAATGTTAAGAAGCCCTGTCTGAACTCCTCTTCAAAGGCATAAATGGACCCCTGGCTGATCAGCTGTACGGTCTTTTGGATCTCTTCCCGAGAAACAATGTAGGCGCCGGAAATCAATGGTGACAGTTCCCCTTTAATGTCTAGAAAAAACTCATTTTGCCTCCAGCGTACAGATAAAGGGCGGCTCAGCCGCAAGCGCACCTCCTCAAGCCCGTCAACAACAGTAGAGGCCACTTTTCCTAGAATATCTCTTAAAGATGGAGCCAAAAAGGGAAGGATCTCTGAAAGCCCCCTTGTTAACTGCAGCATCAAATCCCCCCTGTCCTTTCGGTCTATAGATATATATTTATCGATTACCATGTTTATGAAAATAAAAAACACCGCTCTCATCAAGCGGTGTATGTTGAAATAATTTTTACAGGGTGTTAGTCATCCCTGGTTTCTCCATCTCTTTTCTCCCATCCTTCAGGCAAAGGCATGGAGCCATCATTAACAAAAACAACTTTACTGCAGTTGGGGCAGGTTACCTCGATGATGTCTTCGTCATCGATGATATCAGATTCAAAGCAGATGATATCATGGCACTGGGGGCATTCCACTTCTACATATTCGATGTCATCATCTTCACAGCAGTAAAAATCATCCTCTATTTCATCCTCATCATCGATATCCTCATCATCATCTTCAAACAACTCATCATCAAAACTGTCCACATAGTCCTCCAGGTCCTCTAAGGCAACCTGCAGGTCCTCTACCTCATCAGCCAGGTCAGCAATAATATCGATTACCTGACTTAAAATACGAGCCTCATCCTTCCCCTCCTCCAACTTCAAGCCCTCAGCTAAACCCTGCAGGTAAGCTATCCTTTCCCGCAATTCATCCACTTTTTTTACCTCCTGATATCAAAATTATTTTATGTTTTGAAATGTAAGCCCAAATCAGGCCCGTTCCAGGTATTCCCCGGTCCTGGTGTCCACCTTAACTACATCCCCTTCTTCTACAAAGAGAGGTACCTGGATTACCAAACCTGTTTCCAGTGTTGCGGCTTTAGTAGCACCGGTTGCAGTATCACCGCGCACACCGGGTTCAGCAGAAACAACTTTGAGCTCCACAGAATTAGGAAGATCAATACCCATCAGCTCTCCATTATAGATGAGCACTTGGATATTCATGTTTTCCTTGAGATATTTGGCGTTATCTCCCAATTGATCTGAGGAAAGGCTTGTCTGATCATAGGTTTCATTATCCATAAAGACAAAAGAATCCCCTTCACTGTAGAGATACTGCATCTCTTTCCTTTCCATGTGAGCCCTATTGACCTTCTCCCCTGCCCGGAAGGTGCGCTCAATAACTCCACCGGTGCGGATGTTTTTCAATTTAGTACGCACAAAAGCTGAACCCTTACCCGGTTTTACATGCTGGAAATCCACAACACTATAAACCTCTCCATCAACCTCGATAGTTAAACCAGTTCGCAGATCATTTGTTGAAACCATCGTCTCCCTGCCCTCACTTTAATTTATTATTCCCAGAAATCCTCTTTACAGACATATTGATACTAATAATTACAAAACAATCAGATTTTTAGTAACCGGTGTCAGTATTTCGCATCCGTCCTCTTTAACCAGCACTGTATCTTCAATGCGCACTCCACCCCAATCGGGTATATAAAGCCCGGGTTCGATGGTGATTACCATTCCAGGCTCCAGTATCGTATCCTCCCCCCGGGCAAGCCGTGGTGCCTCATGGACAGCTAAACCCACCCCGTGTCCTAGGGAATGCATAAAATATTCTGCGTAGCCGTGTTGCTCAAAAAACCCCCTGACTACAGCATCAACTTCTTCTGCCCGCACACCTGCACGCACAGTATTAATCCCGCGCTCCTGAGCTTCTCTGACCAACTCATAGATCTCCCGCTGCCTGTCGGAAACCGTCCCCAGGCAGATTGTCCTGGTCAGGTCTCCGGCATAACCATGGTAAGTTGCTCCCAGATCCATTGTGATCAGCTCTCCCCGCTGGACCTTCTTTGCTGAAGCGGTCCCATGGGGCAGAGCCCCTCTTTTCCCGGAGGCAATAATGGTCTCAAAAGCGAGCGGCCCGCTGCCCTGTCTGCGCATAAAAAACTCCAGCATCCCGGCAATCTCCAGTTCTGTCTGCCCAGGATGCACTTCCCCCAAAATATAGCGGAAAGCGCTGGCTGTAATAGCACCTGCCTCTCTGAGCAGGGCAATTTCGCTCTCATCCTTAACCAAACGCAGCTTCTCTATCAGGCCGCTCACCGGCTGCAGTTTTCCACTGAATGAATTCCGCAGCTGTTCCCACTGCTGGTAGCTAAGGTGATCCTTTTCAAAAGCCATCACCTGAATGCCCTCTGTTTCAGCTACCTTTCCCAGGGCTTCGGTGAAATATTTTTTGACCAGGATAAATTCACAAAAAGGCGCTTCCTGTCGAGCCTGTTCTATATACCTGCTGTCAGCAAAGAGATATGCTTTCTGCCGGGTTATGAGAAGAACACCCTCACCCCCGGAAAAACCGGATATATATAGGACATTCTCCGGTTTTGCCACCAGTAAGGATTCCAAATGCTGCTCTTTTAGAATGTGACACAGTTGCTGCAAGCGTTTTTGGTAAATTGAGGTCATTTTTTCCGCCCTTCCACCGGTTGTACTGTCTCCAATTCAACAATGCAGACAGATCAGCTAGGGTATACAATTAAAAAATATCATGATTTAATCAGCTGACATGCTGCGGCTAAAGCCAACTGGTAACTCATATCTCCAAAACCGGAAATCTGGCCCCAGGCTGCCGGTGCTACCACTGATTTGCCGCGCCAGGGCTCTCGGGAGTAGATATTGCTCATATGCACCTCAATCACAGGGATATTCACAGCCCTCACAGCATCACCAATCGCATAGCTGTAGTGGGTAAAAGCACCGGGGTTCAATATAATAACATCAAAATTCCCCCTGGCTTCATGGATCTTATCGATCAGTTCTCCCTCATGATTGGACTGAAAAGCCACAACCTCTACTCCGGCAGCCTTACCCTGTTCTCTCAGATCACAGTTGATCTGTTCCAGGGTCTTCCACCCGTAGATCTCTTCCTCCCGTTCACCCAATAGGTTGAGATTCGGTCCATGCAGCACCAAAACCCTGGCCAATCTACTGACACCTCACAAAACTGATCTCCGATAAGATAAGGGTACCTTCCTTTGCCCTTTCTGGATTTGAACAGGCAGTTAGCAAACACAGTGCTCATATTTCGCACTACTGTCCGCTGACCGTCAGGCTGGCTACTCTGATGGTCGGTGCTCCTCTGCTGCCAAAAAAGCGCAGATCGCTTCCTACCGCATCCACCCGCTCCAGCAGTTCCAATATATTACCAGCAATTACCATACCCCTTACAGGTGTAGTTAATTCTCCGTTGTGTATCCAAATTCCTGCCGCACCGAGTGAAAAGTCACCGGAAATGGGGTTTGCGGTATGCATGCCCATCACCTCTGTGAGATAAAAACCCTCACCTGTGTCCCGTATAATAGCATCAGGGTTCCACTTTCCCGGAGAAAGATAGAAATTGGTGCTGCCCAGCTGTGGTGGGGACTGATAGGAGCCCCGCACCGCATTTCCTGTGGATAAGACCCCATCTTTGGCTGCTGTATAAGTATTGTGCAAAAACCCTTTCAACACACCGTTCTCCACCAAGACCGTACGCTGGGTGGGAACACCCTCTCCATCAAAAGGCAAGCTTAAAATACCGTCCGGTTTAGTCCCATCGTCAGCAATACTCACCTCTGGTGCAGCCACTTTTTGCCCTACCTTACCGGCAAAAAGTGATCTCCCTTTTTGAACAGCCTCTGCGGTAAGCGCAGATGAAAGCATCCCCAAAAAGCTGACCACCACATAGGGGTCCATCACCACAGGCACACGTTTGGTGGGGAGGCGCTGAGCACCGATCATGCGCACTGCCTTACCGGCAGCCTCCCTGCCGATGGCCTCCGGGTCTAAGTCCTGCACCCTCCGCTTAAAATCTACAGCAAAACCGGTCTGTAGGTCCCCTTCCTTTCCGGCCACAAAAGCCGCTACACCACCACAGAAGCCGCCTTTTGATGTGAGCAAAACACCCTCTGTATTGGCGATGGCATTCTCATATCTTAGCTCTTCATAACTGATCTGTTCAGTCAGTTTGACCAATGGGTGAAAAGAGCGCCCGCTTTTTTCCATCTGCCGGGCTATCTCGATCTTTTCTTCAAGGGGGATCTCTCCCATTTGCGGGTCCTCTAAATCCAACTGGGGATAGGTTTCAGCCGGCTGGGGGAGTGAATAATAGGGATCCTCGCTGGCAGCTTTGGCGTTGGCCAAGGCTGCTTTCAGAGTCTCTACAACATCATCCCTGCCTAGCTTTGAGGTATAAGAATATCCCAGGCGGCTGCCCTGGATGACCCGCACACCAAGTCCCGCGTCTCTGGCAACCTTCAGGTTTTCTACTTCACCATCTCTTACTTCAATGCTGAGTTCCTCCCCCTCTTCGAAATATGCTTCAGCGTGATCCACCTGGAGTTTTTTAGCCTCTTCAATAACAGCTGCCACCAAAGTGCTGCTATCAAACTTTTCATTTCTATTCAAGAGTGATCACCTTCATCTTCCAGTATTCCACCAACTACCAGATCAGGAATCCTGATCGTGGGCTGGGCATCGGTAACCGGCACCCCCTGCCCGTCCTTTCCACAGGTGCCTATGGTAAAGCCGAGGTCATTACCCACCCGGTCGATCTTCTGCAGCACCTCTGGGCCATTTCCGGTCAGGGTAGCACCCCTGACCGGTTCATCGATCCTGCCCTCCTTGATCAGGTATCCCTCCAGCACTTCAAAAACAAAGTCCCCTGTAGTTGTGTTCACCTGCCCGCCTCCCATACGGCGGACAAACAGTCCCTGTTCAGTTTCCCTGATGATATCCTCCGGTGAGTGCTCACCTGGCGCCAGATAGGTGGTGGACATGCGGGGTATCGGCCTATGGCGAAAGCTCTCCCTCCTGCCATT
>LFTQ01000207.1 GCA_001513545.1 Clostridia bacterium DTU068
TTCAGGGAAAGAGCCATCGGTTTTTCCACTATTACATGCTTGCCAGCCTTTGCCGCAGCTATACCCATCTCAGCATGCATCCCACTGGGGGTACAGATGTTGACTACATCTATATCAGGCCTTTCCAGCATTTCATGGTAATCGATAAAATGCCCCACAGCGTCATATTTATTTTTATAATCCACAGCTCTCTCTTCGATAATATCACAGACATAAAGCAGATTTGCCTTTTCATTCTTTACGATGGCCTCGGCATGTTTGTAGGCGATTCTGCCGCAACCGATAATACCAAAATTTAATTTCTTCACTGAGTTTCATCTCCATAAAAATCTATTATAGTTTTTACTACACGCCTGACTTCTTCTTCTGTCAGTTCAGGAAACATAGGGAGGGACAGCACAGATTCTGCTGCCTGTTCAGCACGGGGAAAGTCCCCAGCCCTGTATCCTAGGTCTTTGAATACCGGCTGCAGGTGCAGCGGCAATGGGTAATAAACAGTTGTGCCGATCCCGCGCTGTTTCAGATAGTCCCTTAGTTCATCACGCTTCCTGACAGCTATTGTATACTGATTATATGTATGCCGGCAGCCTGGCAGTTGGTAAGGCATTTTTACATGGGTGCCTACTGTAAGCCCTGATGCCTTGAACAGGTCATTATACAGTTCTGCATGCTCCTGCCTCTTTTTGAGCCATCCTTTGAAGTGCGGCAGCTTCATCCTTAATACCGCTGCCTGGAGTTCATCAAGCCTGCTGTTGATCCCCAATAGCTCATGATAGTACTTTTTCTTAGCGCCATGCACTCTCAGCATCCGCACCCTATCTGCAATTTCCTTGTTGTTGGTGACAACCATACCGCCATCACCGAAGCAGCCTAAATTCTTGGTGGGGAAAAAGCTGAGACATCCTGCATCCCCAATTCCACCACCTGGCCGCTTCTGGTATTCACAACCCAATGCCTGGGCAGCATCCTCAATAACCTTCAAACCGTGTTTATGTGCGATCTCCATAATCCTGCCCATATCTGCTGCTTGACCAAACAGGTGTACAGGAAGGAGCACTTTAGTACGGGGTGTGATCTTTTCTTCGATCAGATCCGGATCGATATTATAGGTTTTCGGATCGATATCTACAAATACCGGAACAGCGCCTGCTCTAACAATAGAACCTGCAGTAGCAAAAAAGGTAAACGGAGTTGTGATCACCTCATCCCCTGGTTCAATACCACAGGCCAGAAGAGCCAGGTAAAGGGCATCACTGCCATTGGCTACACCTACCCCATATTGAGCACCACAAATTTGAGCTATCTCAGCCTCCAGGGCTTTAACATTCTCCCCCAGGATAAATTGGCCGCTGGCAATAACCTTCCCCAAAACAGCTGAAAACTCAGCCTGCAGGGCTGCATTCTGGCGCTTCAAATCAAAGATGGGAATCGCAGTTTGGTTTGTTTGATCATTATTCAATGGAAAGAACATCTCCTCTTCTGGGACAGGGCGCTTCACCCTGGCAGGAGTACCCATCAAAAGCTGATAGGGAGGAGCATCTTTAGTAACGATGCTCCCCGCAGCTATAAATGCTTCCTCTCCAATAGTAACACCAGGAAGGAGGGTCACCCCTCCCCCTACCCGGCATCCTTTTTTAAATATGGGTCCACGCCTGCTGGCAAAGCGCTTCTCAGTCCGCCCCATGTAATTATCATTGGTTGTGGTTACCATAGGAGCGATAAATACTCTCTCCTCAATTTTGGTAGCAGCAGTAATATATGCCCCAGTCTGGATTTTGGTATAATCCCCAATCTCCACACCGTTTTCCACCACAACCCGCTGGCCTACAAGCACAGCTTCTCCCAGTTTACAGTTTTCCCTCACTGATGAGTTATCCCCTAGAAAACAGGAGTCATCAATCCTACTACCCCTGTAAACCACAACAGCTGTACCTATTCTGCAGTTCCTGCCGATCACCAGAGGGTCAATCTCCTGTTGGGTTTTGACTGTGCTGGTGGCAGCAGGGAGTGGATTCCGGCCGAGAACAGAGCCATCCCCTATAACAGTTCCGGCACCGATTACTGTCCCTGCATGGATGACCACATGGTGCCCTAACACCACACCCTCTTCCAGTACAACACCATCTTCAACAACACAGTACTCTCCGATGGAGCAATCAGTGCTCACCTTTGCATTGGGATGGATTACCGCTGTCTTTGCGATCATTTACTTTCACCATTCTTCATTATATTTTAACGATTTTCTCCCTGTTGTTCTTCACATTCCTGGTAGCATTGCGTGTATCTACCACCAGTTTTGCTTTCTCTACAATCCATTCATAGTCAAGGCAGGAATGATCTGTGGTAATAACCACACAGTCAGCCTCCTGCAATTTTTCAGCAGTCATTTCCACACTCTCCATTGCCCAATCAAAAGGCTCAACAGCATTGATAACCGGCACATAGGGATCATGGTATGAAACATCAGCATACTCTTTCCTTAATAGGTCAATCACCTTCAGGGCAGGGGACTCCCGGACATCGCTGATATCCTTTTT
>LFTQ01000114.1 GCA_001513545.1 Clostridia bacterium DTU068
CACCCAAAACCTGTGCCTTGACTTTACTGTGTGTTATAGTTATAATGATTTTGTGCTGCGGACAAGCCAAATTTAATCCTTTCCGCAAACCCCTATTATGAGAACTACACTTTTGTAGATGAACACCATGCTAAGAATGTAGTGGACAAAGGTGCTGTTCCCCGGCTTGAGATAAGCTTTTTTTTGTATCCGCAACACTACCAAAGAAGTAATAGTTAAACACATTTCCTTGCTTAATCACTTCAAGATAAGTACTAAGCATAAGGAATACCTTAAACTTCGACTCAGGAGGCGATGTGTTTAATGAATACCCTCACGAGCCAGGAACCCTGTAAAACACTTCAGTCTATGGCTGATGAAGATGTAGTTGAACTAGCAAAATGCGGGCGTGAGGTTGCTCTTGAGCACCTGATCAACAAGTATAAGAATTTTGTGAGAGCTAAAGCGCGTTCTTATTTTTTAATAGGTGCGGATCGAGAGGATATCATCCAGGAGGGGATGATCGGTCTTTATAAGGCGATCCGCGATTTTCGGGGAGATAAACTCTCCTCTTTTCGTGCCTTTGCAGAACTCTGCATTACCAGGCAGATTATCACAGCTATCAAGACAGCAACACGGCAGAAGCACATACCTTTGAACTCCTATGTTTCACTCAATAAACCGATCTATGATGAGGATTCTGACCGGACACTGCTGGATGTTATTTCCGGAACCAAGGTCAGTGATCCTGAGGAACTGATCATCAGCCAGGAGGAGTTCGATGATATCGAGGACAAGATGCGGGAAATTCTCAGCCCTCTTGAGTGGAAGGTGTTAATGTCCTATTTGGAAGGGAAATCATACCAAGAAATGGCACTAGAGCTGGATAGGCATGTGAAATCCATAGATAATGCGCTGCAGCGGGTTAAACGCAAACTGGAGCGTTACCTGGAAAAACGAGAGCATTAACAGGCAAAAAAATCTTATTCTAGCGGACTTGATTTTATAAAAATTACTTTGTATAATAGTCTCTGTCAAAAGAAGCGCCGACGTAGCTCAATTGGTAGAGCGGCTGATTTGTAATCAGCAGGTTTAAGGGTTCGAGTCCCTTCGTCGGCTCCATAAGTAAGTAAACGTGGAGAGGTACCCGAGTGGTCAAAGGGAGCAGACTGTAAATCTGCCGGCGCAGCCTTCGAAGGTTCGAATCCTTCCCTCTCCACCATATATATTATCGCGGGGTGGAGCAGCGATAGCTTGTCGGGCTCATAACCCGAAGGTTGCAGATTCAAATCCTGTCCCCGCAACTATGCCCACATAGCTCAGTAGGTAGAGCGTCGCCTTGGTAAGGCGGAGGTCACCGGTTCAAGCCCGGTTGTGGGCTCCAGGAGAAATAAAGTCCCGCAAGGCATTGCGGGGTTTTTAATTTTTTGTCAGATGGCTTAAGAATCGTTTTGGAATGCTACCGGAATGCTACCAGTTTTGAAAATGATTTTGGGATGCTACGCTTCGGTGTATGTCTCCCTCCGCAATACATTATTGATTTTATTGGCAGCTTTTTTCTTGGCCTTCGGCGTTACATGGGCGTATATCTTAGCCGTTGTCTTTATGTCAGCATGACGTAGGAGCGCCTGCACAACCCGGATATCTTCTCCCTCCTCAATAAGCCTTGTGGCAAAGGTATGCCGGAGACCATGAAGGTTGATATGTTCGATACCAGCTTTTTCTAAGATGCTATAAAATTTTCGTTGAAAATTGCGCGGAGTAATAATTGTCCCGACAGTGCTGGGAAAGACTAGATTTTTAAGATTTTTTAGTGGATACTGCCACTCCCGACCGCACAGCTCGCATCGGATAATTTTCCGCATGTCATCCTTATAAAGCATCGTAGCTTTTTCTTCGGGACATTTGCACTTTTTAGGATTACAAGGGTATTCCTCAAGTCGTGGATGTTCCTCATATATTGATTTCATGAGCTTGTTATTGTCTGGCTTAACCCGATATCTTTTCCCTTGGGAGAGAGCAATTTCTATCTGGCTTTTTTTGTGCTTTTTCAAAGCATCTAAAACAACTTCTGGAATCGGTATGGATGCTTCCGAGCTTTCGGATTTCGGGTCGTTGATAACAAGTCCTTTTGCCTTCGTTCGGGACACCGTGGATCTAACAAAAATAGTCCCCTCTTCTAGGTTTACATCATCCCACGTTAATGCTAGCAATTCTCCAATTCTGAGGCCCGTACCTATCAAAGTATAAAATGCAGCTCGCCATTTGTCGGGCAATTTATCAATCTCATTGAGGAACTTATTCATTGCATCTTCAGTCATAGCCTTGCCCTTATACTGTTTAACTTTAGGCCTTTCTGTTGCCGTATCAGGGTTCCAGGGTATATATCGCTTTTCAACTGCCTTATCTAGGCATTGGCTGATAATTTGATGCATCTTGTGGATTGTAGCCGGTGCTTTGCCAGCGTCACTCAGTTTGTTATAGAAATCTTGAATTGTATCGGAGTCAAGATCTGTCAGATAAATATCTCCTAAAGCGGGAATGATATGATTGTTAACATCGCTCATATATCTTTCATAGCTTGATAATTTTAAATTGATTCTTTTATAAATGTCCATGAATTGCAGTAACCATTCACCGAACGTAAGATATTTTACATCATCCAGCTTGAGGCCAAGGTTGTGTTGCTCTAGGTAGGCATCTCGTTTCTCTTTTGCTTCGGCTCTTGTTTTCCCGTAAAATGACTTCTTTTTTTGCTTTTTAGTCTTAGGATCATATCGGATTGTAATCTGAGCACAATACTGGCCTTTTTTTGGGCCTGATTTTATCTGGTAAATGGTACCTTCGCCGTTGGGATTTTTATTAAGGATAGTGATTTTACCTGTTTCTTTGTCTATGCGCCTTTTGGCCATGGAATCACCTCTTAGTTACTGAACGTTGCTACAGTTTTTCAACTCTTACGCATTTTGCGTTACCTCGTCAAAACACTCAATGATTAAATCTTTTAATTGAACCAAGTCATCTGGAGATTCAATAAAAACTCTGCTTTCTCCGTGACCTTTAGGTGCTTGCTCAACCGTAAAGCCTATAGCTAATTCCTTAGCTTTTTCAATTGGTAATCTTGTCAATATTTGTTTTTTAGAACTATCTAAGTTAACCCGTATTATCCAGTTAAAAATGTTTTTATTATATATCCCAAAATATGCAGTTGTATCTTTATTGCTCAACTCAGATACATCGCGCCCGGCATCAGCCAATAATGTTCTAACTATTTCAAAACAGCGTTGCTCTTCCTCTGTTGTTATAATTGATTTTTTTCTTGGCTCTTCATCTGATTCCATAGTTTCGCTTTTTTCTTCTTTGCTTACGTCTTCAACTTCGATATCCTTATCTTCATCCCTTTCCTTTTTCCCATTTCTCATAAAAAGCCCTTCACTCACAAGCTCCACTATAGCCATAGATATTGATTTTTTTACAATCGGACGAAATCGGTCAATAACATTGGTTGTGATTCTTGTGTCACTAAAATCTTTTATTAAGTACCTTATAAAATCATCAGGAGGATCTTTAAACAATTCACGGAGTTTTGTATTGAGATTTGAAGTATAAATGAGTTCTTCAGCAGATTTAACAATAAGATCGGTATCAAACCGTTCTTTTGTGAACTGTACAAGTATATCAATATCAGGATCGGTAAAATTAGTAATATCAACTCTGAAAAATGGGCTCTCATCCATGATATTGTTTTTATCTAAATCTGTAAAAAATTTATATTCTACTCCATTAGTGAGAATGGCAACCCTTACTTCTGGAGTTGCATTAAAATACCTTTCAAGTTGAGCACAATGGTTCCCTAGTTCTTCACCAACCGTCTTAGCTTCAATAAACATAATAGGAGCATCATTCTTAAAAATTGCGTAATCAACTTTTTCTGCTTTTTTCTTGCCAAAGTCTGCTATGTATTCTGGTTTTACCTCTAAAGGATTGAAAACATCATATCCAAGTGTCTGAAGAAAAGGGATGATTAAAGCCTGTTTGGTCATTTCTTCGTTGGAAACATATTTTTGTCTCTCAGCTATTTGAACCGATAATCGTTTAAGATTTTCTTTAAAATTCATGGTTACTCCCTCCTGTTTTTTCTTTATTTAGTTGCAACCATTTCAGCTACACAGTCAGCTATCGCCTCCTCCCTTGTTCTGTCTAACCTCACAAGATACGGTTTTTCCGGCGCCTCAGCAAGAATATGATAGAGTTCGTGCAGGAAAACAAACTGTTGAGCATCATAATCCAACACACAGTTACCAATTATGTAATAAATGCCATGGCATGAGCGATAAACTAGGCTAGCTATATCTTTTCCTAGGGAGCCACCTGAGTTCAAATGTTATGAACTTCAAGTACAGCTTGAACCATATCGCGGTCACCTATGAGTTTTTATTTATATCTTCTATACATACCTTATTAAAAACGCAGTTGGGGTTTGTTGTTTGTGGCTAGGACTAGGCATTTTTATTCCTTAATAGCTTTTCTGATGGAAGTTGTTTCCATTTGTAGGACATCAAGTTTAGCTCCGATGCGGTCAAGAGTATTGATAATTTTTGAATTTATATCTTCCTGGACAGATCGGGCGTCATAGAGGGCACGGATTATTTCGATAATTTCATTTTCTATTCTGTTTTCCAGTTTTAGCTGGTTTTTATCGAGCGATTCTATCCGGGTTTCAAGTCTTGTTTGCCCTTTTTGCAGGGAGTCAAGCTGGCTGCTCTGCTGCTGCATTATTTTTTCTTGCTATTCCAAAGTTTTCTGGATTTCTTTCTGGCTTGCGAGAATTTGTTTTAATAACTCTTCCACACCGGTTTCTCCTTTTGAAATTATTTTAATCTCCAAACTCCTTGGCTGAGGTATTTTTTTATTGCTCTAGAACTCTCTAAGTAAAAGCTGCTTGTCTTTATGAGTTAGGGGGTTAGATAGTGAAGTTTGTAGATTTAATAAAACGGATGGTTGTTTGGATTACTTGTATTTAGTGCTTTTAATTTAGTCTGATTAGGGGTGGGATGGTAGAAGCAATACGCCTGGAACAATAACTGTTAACAATTCACCCATTTTTTACAATAAGTTACTCCTTCGTCGGCATTATTGGTAAATGCATCTGCCCCTATGTATTCGAAAGATATTCTATTTACGGCGTTACCGCCGATCAAAACTTTAACTTGATCACGCAACCCATGAGAGATCAGGGCATCAACGGTTTTTTTCATACTTTCCACTGCCAGTGTCAATACCCCGCTCATGGCTATAATTTGCGGCCGGATCTCTTTTGTCTGAACTACAAATACTTTTGGCGCAACATCTGTTCCCAGATCTATCACCTCAAACCCTTCAGCTTCAAGCATGCTGGAAAAAATGTTTTTGCCCAGGTCATGAATATCGCCCTCAACAGTTCCCAACAAAACTGTGCCTATTTTGTTATAATTATCTTTTTTCGGTTTGGAAAGAATCAGCTTTAACACTTCTTTAACGATCTCTCCGGCCATGATAAGGTCAGCAATAAAATAATCACCTTTTTCATAAAGAATGCCAACTTTGATCATTCCCAATTGGATCTGTTTCTGTAGGTAAGCCGGGTCCTTACCTGTTTTCATCCGCTGTTCGACCAGCTTAATAACTTCATCGCCATTTAATTGCTCAACTGCAGCTATTAATTGATCATCCATCTAAGTCATTCCTTTCACAGTACTGTTGTTATTCGTGAAGATAGGATGATGTAGCTACTAAGTTGCAATAATTACCTCTAATAAACAGCTGACCATACCCGATCAATTTTCCCTGTTCACTGAAGATCTTCTGTTCTATCATAAGGACAGACTCCCCGGTATCCAGTTTTAAAAGGTTACTAATTTCCCGGGAAACTACTGGTACACTGATCCTGAGTGTTTTCTTTATAGAAAAGAGGGATTGGTGTTTGGCCACCATCTCGGGAAAAGTTGCATAGCGAATCTCTTTTTCGATGATCGGTTTGCCTTTCTCATAAGGAAGATATTTGATGTCATAGGCTGCAGGTTCTTTATCGACATAGAGCAGCCATCTTATTTTGACAAAACTGTCTTTGAGATCTGCGAGTTGGCGCGGGAGTTGATCTGTTGGCACCAAACTGACTTCCAACAACTTAGTCTCCCCGGAGTAATTTTCTATGCAGTTCTTTTCACTAAAATAGAGAGTGTAACTGTCTACTTCGGGTTCTTTAACAAAATATCCTTTTCCCGGTACGGGGATAATATATCCTTCAGAAAAAAGAATAGACAGGCTTTTGCGAACAGTTGTCCTGCTGGTATTGTATTTTGCAGCCAATTCATGTTCTGAAGGCAGGATATCTCCGGGCAGGAAGTGTCCCTTTGTTATTTGTTCTTTTATTTGGTTGACTAATTGCATATATAAAGGCAAGCCAGTCACCGGGCAAACCCCTTATCTATAGTGTTTATTTACAGTATTTTAATCTTTATGATAACATAGACTAATATCAATCGCAAAAAGAATCTATATAAATCCTTCCTTTTTGATATATGATTAATTGTTTTCCTTGATTTTCAGCTGCTCATCACTGATATTGATTTTTCTTCTCCGTTTTAATGGAGAATGCCAGTACCAGGCCGATCAGCGAACTGATGCCTGCAACCACAAAAGATACATTTACACCATGGATTAGACCCCTTAAACCTTGTTCAGGCAGCATGTTGTTTGTCATGACCGTCACCAGCAGGGCTGTACCAACCGCACCTGCAATTTGACGCATGGTATTATTCATCGCTGTGCCGTGTGGTATTAAATGGGTTGGTAATTGATTCAATCCAGCTGTTGTAACAGGCGTCAATACCATGGAGACTCCAAACATTCTTAGTGCGTGAGTTACTGCTAAATAGGCAAAAGTTGTTTGAGCGGTTAAATGGGTGAACATAAAAGTCGTTACAGTTAAAATAGAGAAACCAATAATAGCAAGCCACCTGGCCCCGAATCTGTCAAACAATCTTCCTGTAATAGGGCTCATGACTCCCATTATCACAGCACCCGGCAGCAGCATCAATCCGGATTCAAATGCCGTAAAACCAAGCATATTCTGCATAAATATCGGTAAAATGACTGCTCCGCCGATCACAGCAATAAATACTACCATACCGAGAATTGTTGTCAGGGTAAACACTCTATATCTAAATACTTTAAATCGAAGTATGGGTTGTTCTAATTTAGACTGCCTTAATATAAACCACACCAGGCTGACCGCCCCAATGAAAATAGAGATAATTACTTGCATACTGCTCCATCCACCGCTGCCACCGGCTGTACTGAATCCATATAATATACAGCCAAACCCTAAAGTAGATAAAAGGATAGATAAAACATCTACACTGGTATGTTTTTGTTCTGTCACATTTCTGAGAATGAAATAAGCAATAATCATATCGACAACAACTATTGGTAAAACAACATAGAATAGGCTTCTCCATGGAAAGTGTTCTACTATCCAGCCCGATAAAGTCGGTCCAATAGCCGGTGCGAAGCCAATGACTAGACCAAACATACCCATGGCAGTTCCCCGTCTTTCAACTGGAAAAATAAGAAACAAAATGGTTTGCATCAAGGGCATGATAATACCTGCACCAGCTGCTTGGAGAACCCTTCCTCCCAGTAACAACATAAAGTTCTGTGAAAAAGCACAAGTGAACGTACCTAATGCAAACAATCCCAAAGCAGTAAGAAACAAGCCGCGTGTAGTAAATCGCTCGATTAAAAAGGCAGTAACGGGTATTGTAATACCATTAACAAGCAGAAAAATAGACTGTACCCACTGAACCACATTGGAATCCAAGTTTAAATCTCTCATAATATGAGGCAGTGCTGTCGCTAACAGAGTTTGATTAAGAACAGTGGCAAATGCTCCAGAAATTAAGACGATCAGGAGTGGTACTATTTTAAAGCCTTCCTCCGGTAGTAAATCCTGACTGTGATTCATACTATTCCTTCTCTCCTTATACAATTAGCACCACATTACATTACAGCTGAATTCCTTTTTCTTAAATAGCGGCTATATTAAATCTATATTGTCTGTTCATCAAGGGCAGATTGTATCCATTGGTTATTATAAATGAATGGTTCTAAACTTGGATCAGTTTCTTAGTAATAGAAGAAAAGAGGCATTCATATAGCTGAATGTCTCTTAATACACGGGGTAATTGTAATTCATATTTATTTCTTGCTCCCGATTTTGCCTTTGCGAAATGCATTAGCATAATTCCTGCAAAATTTGTCCCGGCCCAACAGGGCTTCTGCTGCCAGTACTGTAGCGAGCATTTCTTGGTTACAGGGATCCATGATAGCGGAATCCATTCCAGCATACAAAGCCAGGGTCAAAAAGTTCTGGTTTATAACTCTCCTTAATGGCATACCGAATGATATATTGCTTAAACCTGATGTGATCTTGATCGTGGGATATAATTTTTTGATTATCTTTGCTGTCTCCATAAACTTCAGGAGTGAATTATTGTCTGTAGAAAGAGCGATCACCAGGGGATCGATGTGGATTCTATTAGGGGTAATATTGTATTTTCCTGCCTTATCAACCAAACTTTTAGTAATATCTACCCTTGTTTGTACATCTGATGGAATACCGGAATCGTCACAGGTCAGGGCGATTACTTGCCATTCAGTTCCCTGAATCAAAGGAAAAATAATATCGCACTTATTACCTTCTTCAGATACTGAATTAATGATCCCCGGTCTTTTGGCATAATGAAATACACTTTCAATGGTTTTGGGGTTAGGGCTGTCAATACAAAGAGGTGTATCTACTGCGCTCTGCACGATATCGATCAGCCATTTCAGTGTTTCATATTCAATTTTGGGATCAGTTCCTGCGCAAACATCAATATAGTCTGCACCTGCATCAGATTGTTTGATGGCCAGATTACAGATAAACTCTTCATCTCGTTGTTCAATAGCCTGTTTGACGGTGGGAATGGTTCCATTGATTTTTTCTCCGATGATGATCATTTGATCTTTTTCTCCCTTCCTGAGCTAACAGCATGCCTTCTCTCCAGGATGGAGAGAAGGCATTAACAAAATACAGTATAGAAAAAGTTTTATGGGTTATTATGCCCCAACCAGTGATTGCACCAAGCCCTTTAAAAAAGCCTCTCTTGCTTCATCAGGCAAAAAGTCTAAGGCGGCTAGCATCTCATTCCAGCCCTCAGGATAGGTGAACAGATTATTTTCTGCCATTTTTGATTCCCTCCCTTATAAAGTATATTCCCTGACAAAATCATTAACTGCCTTTAAATTCTCAGCCTTGCAGTCATTGGGATAGGAAACCAATTTGTTCTGGCTGAAAATATAGCCTCCATCAGCAGCCAGTTCATCGATGAGACGCTTGGCATAATCGATGTTTTCTTTAACTGTACCGTGATAAAGCAGTTCTACCGGCATACCGCCGGCAAGACAAACCACATCTCCGATCTCTTTTTTGGCTTTAAAGATATCATCCATCTCCAGATGGATCACCACATGTCCCTTCGGCGCCTCTCTGAAGAACTCATAGAAACGGCTGCTTTCCCCTTCGGCAAAGATGTATAGGATCTTATCGTATTTCTCAACGAAATCAAATACTTCTTTCAGATAGGGCCAGTAATATTTTTCAAATTGTTTTACACTCAGGATTGTGTGTCCCAGAAGTGCTGTTACCAAGTCGGGCATACAGGTCATATCGGTTCCAACCTGTGTTGTGGCTTTATAGGCTTCAAAGGCTGGTCCTAAACCAAGTGCATCACAGGTTTCTTTCACTTTGTCCGGACACTTACGTATATCAATGGAGAGACCTTTTATACCGCGTAAGAAATTAAACAGGGTTTCAAATGGCAGCATAGCCATGGTCGTTGTAAGTAGACCCTGAGGTATTCCGTATTTTTCTCTGAACTTTTTGGTAATCATCGTGGTGTATTGGCTAAACTGCAGCATCTCTGCTGCTGCTTTGAGCATTAATTCTTTGTTCAGGTTTGGAAATTTACGGGGGAGCAGTTTAGTCCACATGTATTTATAGTAATTTTCGCGGAGGTCATCATATTCATCTGGTTCCATGTGAGCTACATCTTTAAAATTGATCGCATATGTTTCATCATTAAAAATGTAATCGGTATAACCTGCAGCCTGAGCAATCCTCACCGGATTTCGCATCCCAAGATCCATATACCAGTCGAACTGATATTTCTCATGGAAACCGGAAACCACTTTTTCCATTATGGAATAATCGGTGAGCGCCTCACTGAGCTTATAGCCGGAATCGTAGATCATCCAGGTAATGAAAATGGAGATATTTAAAACACGATCGGTCTTTTTGTGTCTGACAGTATCTTTATACAAACGAATCCGCTCTTGAAATTTTTTTTCGGCATCGGTCATTTTATTTCACCCACCCTTGGCAA
>LFTQ01000121.1 GCA_001513545.1 Clostridia bacterium DTU068
GGGTTGACCAGGTATACGCATATTTCACCTGTAGTAATTACTGCAGTACTGAAAGGAGACCAGATACTTTTGGCTCACCCGAGGCATCCAGGAAAGATGTACAGTGTGATCGCCGGATTTGTTGAGCCAGGAGAAACACTTGAGGAAGCTGTGCAAAGAGAAATTATGGAAGAAGTGGGCATCAAGGTTAAGAACATCCGGTATTTCGGCAGTCAGCCTTGGCCCTATCCTGACAGCCTGATGATCGGATTTACTGCTGAGTATGACAGCGGAGAAATAACTGTGGACGGTGTGGAGATCACTGATGCCGGGTGGTTTGATGTACACAACCTTCCGGAACTTCCGCCGAAAATGAGTATTGCCAGAGAACTCATCGACTGGTTTATAGAAAACCGTTTAGCAAAAGGCGGGCAATATAAGCGGGTATCGGCTCTGCCCAGGACACAGAGGCAAGGAAAAACCATATAATTTGAAGTGTATTGTTGGGCAGAGATTTTTGTATTAGGATGTTTTTAAAATGAGAAAACTTACCAAAACTTCTAAAATTGTAATATGGATCATTGTAATTATTGTATTTATAGCTTTTTGTATATGGCAGAACAACAGTATTGTTGTTTCACATTTTGTCTATCACAACTCCAAGCTGCCTGCCGACTTCAACAATTATAAAATTATGCATATTTCTGATCTGCATAATAAAATGTTTGGAGAAGAGCAATCTAAGTTGCTGAACCGGATTGAAAACCTGTCCCCCGATATTATTGTTGTGACTGGAGATCTGATAGATAGGCGTAAATTTGATCTGGACACAGCTGTGTGTCTTATGAAGGGTGCGGTGAAAATTGCCCCTGTTTATTATGTTTCCGGAAATCATGAGGCATGGTCAGGGCGATATTCCCAAATAAAGCAGCGGTTAGATGGTGTGGGAGTTTATATTATGGATGATACAGCTCTTGATCTTTCAATGGGAAGCAGCACAATACAACTTCTCGGCCTGGCTGACCCTGGTTTTTATACATCAGATTACTTGGATGGGACAGACACCAGCAATTTAGAGGAACAACTGGAGCAGTGGTCAGACAGTGAGAAGTTTAAGCTGTTACTGACCCATCGTCCTGAACTATTTGATTTGTATTGTAAACATAAGATAGATTTGATTTTCGCTGGGCACGCCCATGGCGGCCAAGTTAGATTGCCCTTTATAGGTGGGTTAGCCGCACCGGATCAGGGGTTATTCCCCAAGTACACAAGCGGCAGCTATAGTAAAGGGTCATCCACTATGTATGTAAGCAGAGGCTTAGGAAACAGCATTATACCAATAAGGATCTTCAATCGCCCTGAGATTGTTGCTGTTACATTAAAAAATAATGAAGACCCCTTACTTTGAAAAAAAGTAAGGGGCAAAATTATTAAAACCAAACCTGTACTTTAAACTTGTTGCTGCAGCAGGGACATTTGACTGTATGCTTTCCGGTCTTTCTCGGCAGGCGAAGCATAGTATTGCAGTGTGGGCATTTGCGGTAGCGATGGGTTTTGATTTCTCTGATGCGGCGGAAGGTCAATGAAGCTTTTGCTTGGACGGGCTCCCAAATCTGCAGAAACCGTTCGTTCTCCATGCGCCTTTTGTCAATATCTCTTGACAATACTCTGTAGATCATCCAGATTACCAGAACCCATAGCAAAATGTTTATTATCGCAGAACGGACAAAAGAATTTACAACCAATAAAACCAGATACGCCGCAATCAAGGCAAAATAAAGCTGGTCTACACCATATCTGCCGTACATTAAACGTGTCAACCAATCTCTGAAATTTCCCATACTGTTACTCCTTCAAATAATATGGTTTTTTGCTGTATCAAATCCTTTGCCGCTATCTGCAGCAGAGGCAGCACATTTGCGCTAGGTAAAAAGTAATACACGCATTGATACATAAATTTACAGCGCTTAACGGCATACCAAATTGCTGGCTTTGCTGTTGGTAAGCCTGTCCTTCGTATTGTATTTGATCCAATACACGCTGGTATTTGGGATTATTCGGTTCCATCTGTACTGCTGTTTTTGCATGATTCAGTGCTGTGATTTTGTTCCCTAAGCCGGCGTTAGCAAGAGCACTGTAATAATACCATTCAGCACTCCTATCTTGAATAGTGCTCAATACATAGAGTGCCTGCTGATAATATCCTGCAAATAAATAGCTTTTAACCGAATCGAATAAGGAATAATCACCTCTTTGCTGCTGACCGCCACCGTAATTACCAAAGGGGCCATATTGATTATAACCATAACTGTTGCCAGCACTGTTCTGATATTTTCTTTCGCTTTTTATCTGTTCGTAAGCAGCATTGATTTCGCTCATTTTCTTCGCGGCTTCTTCATCACCGGGATTGAGGTCCGGATGGTATTTTTTCGCCAGTTTGCGGTAAGCTTTGGCGATTTCCTGTTCAGAAGCAGTTGGAGAAACACCAAGCACTTTATATGGATCAGATATCATTGTGATTGTCTCCCTTTTGTTTTCTTGTTTGCTGCTTCATATCTTGTCCAAACCCCTGAATAAAGGATATTTTCGATCAGATTGTTATCCTGCTCGATGGGTAGTTTTTTGTAGGTTTCGGTACAATCAGCCATTAATAAATTTAAAATGCTTTTGAAATCTGCTGATGAAAACCCAGCTAATGGGTTATAGCGCTCATTTTTCAGGTCTGACTTTAGATCAAGGCAGGCATCCATGATGTAAATGAACCTACCCAGGGATTTGCCAAAAGCCTGTAAGCTTTCCGTATATTCATCTTCACGCAATACAAATATTTCACTCATCAGCTGCCCAAAGCAGTTTGCTGGAAGATCTGGGTTCGGTTCTCCCGATTTCTCGATATCGGATAACTCGCTCAAGCAATTACTAATAGCAGCGCATTTATTAAAATACTTAGATGCAGTTCTCTTATATTCCTGCTCAAATAGTTTTGCTGCGTAAAAAGACAGTATTTTTCTATCATCCTGCCAATCGTCAAGATAGTTGTGATATGTTAGCACGATATTCATATCGGCAGCATAGTCTGTGATTTCATTGTACAAAAACTGCCGTGGTTTAAAAGGGTGAATAATGCACCTTTCTGTCTCGATGGTTTTTTCTGTTTTATATAGTGCGGAAAGAAAAATGATCAGGAAAGCCATGTCATAATTAAGGGTGATACGGCTGATTTTTCCATGACGGTTCCCCAGTGTTCTGCATAAACCGCAGTAAAAAGACCGGTAGTACTGTTTCTCTTTATCAGTTAATTTTTCCATATTGGCCACTACATAGCCAAACATACTATATACCTGCCTTATTTATTATATCTGTGACTGGACATCCCCATCTGAATCTTTCCTAACTTTAGTGTCTTGCTGTACAGTTTGATGTTAATGATGTTCAGGGATACGGTGGAACCTTCGGCAAGTAAGACATTGTTGATATTGAAGGTGTTAAGGCCAGAATCGATGATGGCCTGCCGCACCTGATCCATTGTAGCATTTATGAGGCCTGTTGTCAGTGCTCCTAATTCTGTTATACGTAAATTACTTTGCTGGTGAGTTGTATGATTCCGTTTGCCAATCTGCTTGACGCTTTCTGTCAAATTCCGTAAGATAAAAGATAGGTTTTTAGAAAAAGCCAATAGCTGGCATGTAAGGGAGAGTTTAAAAATGCCGCAAGAAACCGGGATGATGAACGAACTGGTGCAGGAAATTAGAGAGCTAAAACAAAAGCGGGGGGCTGTGATTTTGGCGCACTATTACCAGTTCCCTGAGATAAAAGAGATCGCTGATTTTGTTGGGGATTCTTTGCAGTTAGCCCAGCAAGCCGCTTCTGTTGATGCAGATGTAATTGTGTTTTGTGGTGTTTATTTTATGGCGGAAAGCGCCAAAATCCTCTCACCGGAGAAGACCGTTCTACTCCCTGATAAAAGTGCAGGTTGTTATCTTGCTAAGCAGGCAACCGGGGAAGCTGTACGCAAAAGAAAAGAAGAGATCCCGGGTTGTGTTGTTATCACTTATGTTAATTCTTCCGCAGATGTCAAGGCAGAGAGCGATATCGCTTGTACTTCATCTAATGCAGTTAAAGTAGTGAATTCTCTTCCCGAGGATAGGCCGGTTCTGTTTGTGCCTGACCGCAATCTGGGACATTATGTATCTAAAAAGACTGGGCGCCAGATGTATTTGTGGGATGGCTGCTGCAATGTACATGATAACCTTACCCTTCAGGAGGTTGAGGCGGGCAAGTCTGCACACCCAGGTGCTCTAGTGATGGTTCATCCAGAATGCCGCCCTGAGGTAGTTGACGCGGCAGATTATGTTGCCGGTACAGGGGGCATGTTGAAGTTTGCCAAAGAGTCAAAAGCCAGGTCATTTATAGTGGGAACAGAACAGGGTTTGATCGACTCTCTCCAAAGGCTCTGCCCGGATAAGGAGTTTTATCCCGCAGCCCAGCATATGACCTGCCCTGACATGAAGTTCACTACACTGGAGAAAGTGAAAGAATCACTGGAAAAATTGGAACCAAGTATTCAGGTGGATCCGGACACTGCTGAAAAAGCGAGAAAGGCTCTATCTCGAATGCTGGAAATTGTATAGTATGGTTATTGATTATATCGGCTTTTGGAAAATGGCCTCATGGATAACCTGCGGCTTGCTTTCCCGGTAGAGCCGGGCTCTTGGGGAAGGGGATGAATCTGTTTGCCCTCCTATGAAACTGATTATTTGATTGTTGGGAGCGGTATTGCCGGCCTTATCGCAGCACATAGGGCAAAAGAATATGGTTCTGTACTGATTGTAACTAAAGAGCGGGCACAGGACAGTAGTACCGGTAAGGCACAAGGAGGGATCGCTGCTGCCATTGATGAAGAGGATTCCCCTTTTCTGCACCTGGAGGATACACTGGAGGCCGGAGCGGGTTTTTGTGACCCTGATGCAGTGGAGATCCTGGTAACTGAGGGGCCTGCCAGGGTTATGGAACTTGTGGATATAGGTGTGTGCTTTGATCGGGAAGGGAGCATGTGGACTCTGGGGCAGGAGGGTGCCCACCGGAGGAGGAGAATCCTGCATGCCAGCGATGCCACTGGCTGGGAGATCGCCAGGTGTCTGATCAGGGAGTGCCGATCTGACCGGCGTATAACACTGAGAGAAGACAGTTTTCTGATAGATTTTCTTAAGTGTGAGCGTTCAGGAAGGTGTGCCGGCGCGTTGTTTATGGACAGCAAAACCGGCGAGATTAACACCTGCAGAGCCCGGGCCGTGATCGTAACAACAGGTGGTGCCGGGCAGCTGTACTTAAACACTACTAACCCACCTGTTGCCACAGGTGATGGAATGGCAGCCGCCTACCGTGCCGGTGCAGCGCTGATGGATATGGAGTTTGTCCAGTTTCATCCTACAGCTCTGTCATATAAAGGTGTGCCTCATTTTTTGATCTCAGAGGCTGTTCGGGGGGAAGGGGCCTATCTTCGCAACAGCAGTGGAGAAAGGTTTATGCCCAACTATCATAGGTCTGCTGAATTAGCACCGCGGGATGTGGTATCCCGGGCTATTGTCTCTGAGATGGAGAAAACAGGCACAGATCATGTATTTCTTGATTTTTCTCATTTGGATAGGGAAAGATTTCAGAAGAGGTTCCCCAACATTTGGCGCACCTGTGAACAGTATGGGATTGATCTTGCGGAGGGCTTGATCCCTGTGGCTCCGGCGGCTCACTATATCATGGGGGGAATTGCTGTTGATAAGAACTGCCGCACAAATATTCCTGGCCTTTACGCCTGTGGGGAGGTGGCTTGTTGTGGTGTGCACGGTGCCAATCGTTTGGCCAGCAACTCACTTTTAGAGGGCCTGGTTTTTGGGGTGCGGGCAGTGGAAGATGCCAGGAAGTTTATAGAGCAGCACCCTGAGGATTTGGACAGGGCTGAGTTTTATATTAAAGAAAGGGTGCCTGATTGGGATGTCCCCTGGGAAGATTTGATCTTTAAGTTGCGCTCTCTAATGTGGGATAAAGTAGGGATTGTAAGGAACGGCAGGGATCTAGCCGCTGCTGCAGCAGAACTGGAAAGGATTCGACAGAGCTGCCCTGAGCGTCCGGCATCCCGCCGGGGAA
>LFTQ01000107.1 GCA_001513545.1 Clostridia bacterium DTU068
CCTGCTGTTTGCTCCTCAGCGATAACTAGGGTCCCTTCAGGATAACCTTTACGCCCCAGATCCAAGGCAATCTGATTGGTAGAATCCACCTTTGGAAAGTGAAAAATCTCCCTTGCCAAAACCTGAGTATTCAGCCCACAATAAATCTTTTCTGGATTGAGCAGAACCTATTCCCCTTTTCATGCATAATTTCTAGCACTTCAGCACTTCTATCGAAACCAAAGCTAACCAAGAGCAGATCAACGGGAAAACTTCTTCATTTCACCTATATCAAGGCTGATATCCAATGCTCTGGCAGAGTGGGTAACCGCACCCACAGAAATCAGATCAACACCGGTCTCCGCCACCTCTCTGATGGTCTCTCTGTTAATTCCCCCGGAGGCCTCCAGGGGAACTCGGCCAGCAGTGAGACGCACCGCCTCCTGCATCTGAGATGGAGACATATTGTCCAGCATAATAATATCAGCCCCTACATCCAAAGCCTCATAGAGCTGCTCAATAGATTCCACTTCCACCTCAATTTTAATGGTATGAGGTGCCTGTTTCTTCGCACGCCTGACTGCTTCAGCTATGCCCCCGGCAGCCTTAATGTGATTATCCTTGATCAAAACCCCATCATCAAGGCCCAATCTATGATTGCACCCCCCGCCGATCCTCACCGCATACTTTTCCAACAGCCTGAGTCCAGGAGTGGTTTTCCTGGTATCCACCAATGACGCCCCTGTTCCCTCAATAATTTTTACAAGATCAGCGGTGGCTGTAGCTATTCCCGACAACCGCTGCAGAAAATTCAAGGCTGTACGCTCACCGGTCAGTATAGCCCTTCCTTTTCCTCTGATACGGGCGATAACAGAACCTGGAGCCAGTGCGCTGCCATCTTCTAGCTCCTGTTCAATCTCCACCTCAGGATCAAGCCGCTCAAAAACCCTCCTGGCAACAGGCATCCCAGCCAAAACACCGGAATCCTTGCTGTAGATAACCCCTTCTGTATAGGCATCTTCCGGAATAAGGGCATTGCTGGTCAGATCGCCCTTTCCCACATCCTCTGCAAGTGCACGCTGTACCGCTTCATCGATCACCCATGAGGAAAGCATCTTTTCCCACCTCTGATCACATGTATTCCAGCTTCGTTATGATCACTTTTGAAAAACAATATGGCGCATCCACCTTCGATCATCCCTTTGCGGGTGATCTTCCCGAAAGTGCCCGCCTCGGCTCTCTTTACGGATCAAGGCTGCCCTCGCCGTCAACCATCCGAGAGTAAGCAGATTAATCGACTCTGTTCCCCGGCGGGATGCCGGACGCTC
>LFTQ01000160.1 GCA_001513545.1 Clostridia bacterium DTU068
CAGGAAAAGCCATTAAAGGCTTTGATCGCCAAGCTGGCGGCCCCTCATCCCCAGCATATACTACTCTATGGCCCGCCTGGTGTGGGAAAAACATCTGCAGCCAGGATTGCTTTAGAGCATGTAAAAAGGATGCGCGGCAGCACATTTCAGCCTGATGCTCCCTTTGTTGAGGTTGACGGCACTACACTGCGCTGGGATCCTAGGGATGTCACCAATCCCCTTTTGGGTTCGGTACATGACCCCATCTACCAGGGGGCTAGAAGGGATTTGGCTGAAACCGGTATCCCCGAACCCAAATTAGGGCTGGTAACCGAAGCCCATGGAGGGATTCTGTTTATCGATGAGATCGGGGATGTTGACCCTATTCTGCAGAACAAACTGCTGAAGGTGATGGAGGACAAAAAGGTGTTTTTTGAATCCTCCTACTATGAGCCCGGGGACCCCATGATACCTGAGTACATTAAAAAGCTTTTTGATGAGGGAGCTCCTGCTGATTTTGTGTTGATCGGAGCCACCACCCGGAACCCGGATCAGATCAACCCAGCTTTCAGGTCCAGGTGTGCGGAAATATTTTTTGACTGCCTGACACCGCAGGATATTCAAAAGGTCCTCAAGCAGGCAGCCGGTAAGCTGAATGTTGTCTTGGAGCCGGGTGTTGCCGAAGCGATCAGCGAATACACCATCGAAGCCCGCAAAGCCACCAACATACTGGTTGACGCCCATGCCATGGCCCGCTACAGGCAGAAGAACTCCAGGCGCAAAACCGTCAGGGTAACCATGGATGACCTGCAGGAGGTTCTGCAGATATCCAGGCTGACCCCCTATGTGACCAGACATGCGGAACCCTGTGGGGAAATTGGACATGTCTTCGGCTTAGCTGTGTCAGGATTTGTGGGAACCATCATCGAGATCGAGGCTGTGGCCTTTCCGGCCGGGGAAAAACAGCGGGGGACCGTCAGGTTCAACGGTGCAGCCGGGAGCATGGCCAAAGATTCGGTGTTCAATGCCCTTGCTGTTTACAGGGCTGTGACCGGGAAGAACGCNNGCTGATTATGACATCCATGTCAATATAGTCGGCGGCGGTAGGGTGGATGGACCCTCCGCCGGAGCGGCTATCTTCCTGGCCATCTACAGTGCCATAGAAGGTATTCCGCTGCGCCAGGATGTGGCAATTACCGGTGAGATCTCTATCCAGGGGCAGGTACGCGGTGTGGGCAGTATTACCGAAAAACTCTA
>LFTQ01000021.1:0-7230 GCA_001513545.1 Clostridia bacterium DTU068
GTAACCTGTGGAGGAGAGAAGGTTGCTCTTACCCCTAAGGAGTTTCAATTGCTGGAATACATGATCAAAAACAAAAACAAGATCCTTTCCCGTGAGCAAATCCTGCGGCAGGTATGGAAATATGACTATGTTGTGAAAACCCGGACCATAGATATGCACATCAATAGGTTGCGGCACAAGCTCAACTCTTCGGGCACCTGGAAGATTAAAACAGTCTACGGTAAGGGTTATAAATTCGAAGTATTGCTGATTTAGCTGATTATTTAGCTGATTTCCGCTCAATATCCTGCCGGCTTGCAGGGTGTCTCGTGGCGTGGGGGTACTTAGCAAAGCATCAGACTTGCCCCCACCGGCCGGACCTGCGGGGCGTTCCGTGGCGCGGGGGGCACTGCGACAGGGTTAGCAGCGTGGGTCGGGCAGCGCGGGAGCGGTTGCAGTGATCGACGGGGCATTACGCCGGGGTTAGCTGCGCGGGCGTTCCGTGGCGTGGGTCGCACTGCGCCGGGTTTAGTCGCGCGAGTGGACAGTCGCTGTGATCGCTGGGGGCATTACGCCGGGGTCGGGTGCGCGGGGGTTAGCTGCGCGGGGGTTAGCCATCGGGCGGAGGCGGTCCCTGATGATCGGCCGGCAATCAGTCAACCTGTCCCGGTGATCGGTCTTCTAATTATAATCATCAAATCAGCACATAATATGGTTAACACTACTAATAAAGCAAAAACAAAGGGGGATTACTAAATGAGCTGTCCCAGTTTACGCCAGCGTTATGATGAAGAGAAAAAGAAAGGTGCTCTCACTTTCTCAACAGTATCGGAAATATATCAAGATGTAGAAGGTTCTGTCGCTGCACATAAAGCAGAACTAGAACAACTGATGAAAAACAACGGAAACCCTCAGCAAATAGAACACCTACAAGGGCATATCGTTGAAGGAGAAGGCCTCCTTGCAGAAATAGAGCGGCTGCGCTTTCACTAAAGCTGACCTAATCTACCTCGCTATACTGCCCCGCGGCACGTGCTGGTGGTGGGGCAGTTTTCGCGCGGGATCGGGCGGGGAGCAATCGCGCACCCCTTGATCGCACGGGGGTCGCGCGGGGGGACAGTCCCGGTGATCGGTCAATAAAGCAAAAAAGCAAGCCTGGCACCGAATGCGATGACGATCACCAGAACATCCGGGCACAGAAGAGGTCGTAATTAACATGAAAATTCCGCTTCAGGGCATCTTTGCTTCAATTCGTTGATAAAAGTAAGGGATTCTCGTGGAGAGACCAGCATCTTTCCATATCTGTATTTGATTTCTATGCAATCGCGGGATAGTGAGTAATCAAAAATTGTAAACCATTTACCTCGTCTGCATTTGACAGTACGGATATTATTCAAGGGTATTTTTTTGTGGATCGGTCCGTGATTGACCTCTAGGTAATTATCTGTTGTGATTGTATAATTGGTTCCATACCAATTCCAGATGCACCATACCAATATAGGTATTGTACCAAACACTACTCTAATCCAACCTGAAGCGTCCTGAAGCACATACCAGACAGATAACAATATAAGGCCAGTTGATATGACCCAATATACAGCCCCCAACCAAAAGTCTTTCTTCGGTGCGAAATACACCTTCTTCCCCCCTCCCTTAAAATTTATGCCGTAAATAGAACAGTGCATATTGTCAATACACAAAACTCCTACCAATATCATCCATACTATCAATATTTTATACGTTCCATTTATTGATAGCAAGCGCTCACTACACTTCGCGCGGGGAAATAGTCTCCGTGATCGGTCGTTGGTCGGCAACCTGTCCAACTAATCAAGCGGAGGGACAGTCCTGATGAGCGGACCGATCAATCACTGTCCCGGTGACCGGCCGGAAATCGGTCTATTCTGCTTTCTCTTTCAGGTTGCTAGGCAGCAGGAAAGAGAGCAGCAGGCAAAGTACCGCAATTGCAATCAAAGAGGTGAAAACAACATGTATTGCTGATATCAGCGAAGACCGTATGGTGTGCAGTGAAACGCCGCTGATAACGCCCACTTGATTATATAAATTGTTGGGGTCGATTCCTTTTACACCTAGATTATTAAAATAACCGATTATATTAAGGTTGAAGATCATCCCAAAAATGCTCACCCCGATGGTATTTCCCAGTGTGCGGACAAGGGAATTCAATGCTGTAGCAGCCCCTCTCTGCTCATAGCCCACAGCTGCCTGTATAACTATGGTCATAGTTGTGAAGGCTCCGCCAAAACCAGCTCCCATAATAAAATTGTAGACAATCACCAGAACCAGGGATGACTGGATACCTAAAGTAGACAGCAGCAGGCAGCTCAACAGCAGAATGGCTGAGGACAGGCCGATCACCGCCTGTTCACCATACTTGGGAATGGCTTTAGCCAGAACGACAGAGGCCAGCATCCAGGAAATAGACATGGGAGACATACTGAGCCCCGATATTGTCGCACTAAACCCCAAAACGCTCTGTATATAAACCGGCAGATAAACATCCGCCCCAATCAGTGCAGCAGCTGCAAAAAAACTGATAACATTTACTACTGTGCTGGTTTTAGTCAGTATAGAAAATGGAATCACTGGCTCAGCGGCTTTTTTCTCAACAAAATAAAAGGCAGCCAAAAAAATAATGGCCAGCGCAAACAAGCCCACTGATATCTTAAGAGTGCTTCCTTCCCAGCCGTTTCCCTGCCCTCCCAAGAGAAAACCGGTAAGAAGAGCAAGCACTGCCAGACTCAAAAGGAGAGTGCCGGAATAATCGATTTGAACCCTCTTTTTCTCTATTGTTTCATCATAATTCATTTGGAACAACATAATGGACAGTATGCCAAATGGTATGTTGATATAGAAGATCCAGTGCCAGGAAAGCCAATCGATCAGAAATCCCCCCACTAAGGGACCCATCACACTGGCAATTCCCCAAACCCCACTTAACCAGCCCTGCACCTTCGCACGCTCTGCCAGAGTGAAAATGTCGCCGACAATGGTATAGGTAACAGTAAAAATAGCTCCTGCACCCATACCCTGCAGGACACGGAAAGCTATCAGTTGGTACATGGTTTGTGATAACCCGCAGAGGGCACTGCCCACTAAAAAAATTACTATACCAACAGATAGTGTTCTTTTCCTGCCGTATAAGTCAGCCAGTTTCCCGTAGATGGGAGTGGTGATGGCAGATGTTAAAAAATATGCGGAAAAGATCCAACTGATCAAACCAACCCCGCTTAAATCCTTCACTATCGTTGGTACAGCAGTGGTGACAACTGTTCCTTCAACAGCACCCAAAAACATTGCTACCATGATAGCAATGACTATGTTCCTTTTCTTTATGTCCATCGTGTGACCACTTTCATTTTTGTATTAAATAAACATCTCTCAAGCCCTAATATAGCATAGATTACAAACAGATAGATACCCCACCAAGTGCACCGCCCGGAGAGTTCTAGCGATCGGTCGGCGGAATGTGACAAGGGTGTGACAAGGGGACGGGGGTCGTGTCATCATAGTTGGTCGTTGGTTATTAGTCGGACAGTAGACCTGTCCCCCTGATCGGTCGGCTTAAAGCAATAAGGCATGCCTAGCACCGAGTGAAGCGGGAACAGTCCCGGGTGATCGGCCCGATCAGTCAACCTGTCCCACTGATCGGAAGTGAGTCAAAGTACCTGTCCCCTTGACTCACTTGACTCATTGACTCGCAGGGCTTGACTTTCAGCTGGTACGCCATGAGGGAATCGAACCCCCAACCTTCTGATTAAGAGGCAGGTGCTCTACCAACTGAGCTAATGGGCGATTTAGATCGCGCGGGAGGACAGTCCGTCCCAGTGATTGGTCTTTAAATAAAGCAATAAAGCAAGCCTAGCATCAAATGTTTAAGCCCCGCAACACCTTGCGGGGCTTACCTTTTTGCCTGGTGAGCCATGGAGGATTCGAACCTCCGACACCCTGATTAAAAGTCAGGTGCTCTACCGACTGAGCTAATGGCCCATGTATTTTACAGATGCTATGTTACAACAGAATTGCTTTTCTGTCAACATCTTTAAACTGGAGATCTATGGTGAAAATCCCGTCCGCGCGGCCCCGCGCGTCGGAACAGTCCCGGTGATCGGATGTCCCCTTGATCCGTTGGTGATCGGTCCGATCACCCAACCTGTCCCACTGATCGGGTCCGATCAGTCAACCTGTCCCCCTGACCGGTCTGTTCGGTCGGGGGGGGTTAGCGGGTGGCGATTTGTCGGGCTGCTATGACACCGCTCAGTGAGGCCTGGGTGAGGCCGCGGGTGATTCCGGCGCCATCCCCTGCTACAAACAGGTTTTTCAGTTGAGTCTCCAGGTTACGGGAAACTTTGAGGCGAGAGGAGTAAAATTTGACCTCTACACCATAGAGCAGTGTATGGGGGGAATAGATCCCCGGAGCAACATGATCCATGGCTTTGAGCATCTCGATGATGGCCAAGAAGTGACGGTAAGGTAAAACCAATGATAGATCCCCTGGTGTTGCCTCTTTGAGTGTGGGAACTACCATTCCCTTTTCTATCCGCTCTGATGTGGAGCGGCGGCCCTTCATCAGATCCCCCAACCGCTGCACGATCACTCCACCGCCCAGCATATTGGCCAGGCTGGCCACATATTTCCCATATGTAATGGGCTGTTTGAAGGGCTCTGTAAAGGTTTTGCTCACTAGCAGGGCGAAGTTGGTGTTTTCGGTTTTATAGTCGGCATGGGTGTGCCCATTGACCGTCACCAAGCCATCGGTGTTCTCCATCACCACTTCCCCATAAGGGTTCATACAGAAGGTGCGCACTCGGTCCTCAAAGGTGGGTGATGTAAAGAGGAATTTCCCTTCATAGGTCAGGTCGGTGATCTGTTCCATCACCGCTGCTGACAGCTCTATCCTGAGGCCGATGTCCACAGGGTTAATAGCCCTTTCCAGCCCCAGGCGCTCTGCTTCTTTGACCAGCCACTCAGCCCCATTGCGTCCGGGAGCGCAGACCACATACTCGGCTGCCAACTGCTCTCCATCAGCGGTCCTTACACCCACTGCAGCTCCGTCCTTGACCTCAATCCTTTCTACAGCGGTTTTGGTCTCAACAGATACCCCCTGTTGCAAAAGGTAGTCCTGCATCTTCTGCAGTATTTCTTTGGTGCGCCCTGTGCCCAGATGCCTGACCGGGGCGGGTACCAGCCGCATGCCTGCCAGTGCTGCCCTTTTTTGTAATATTTCAATCTGATCAAGGTTATCCAAGCCGTATATTTTGTGCGGTGCACCAAACTCCAGGTAGAGATCGTGAATGTATTTAATTCCTTCTTCAAATTCATTTTGATCAAGGTAGGAACCCAGCATACCGCCGACCTCTGTGGAGTAGGCCAGCTTGCCGTCACTGAAGGCGCCGGCGCCTCCCCAGCCGGAAATAACAGCACAGGAGGCACAGCCGAAACAAGGGGCATTCTTTTCCCTTGAAGGGCATTTTCTGTCCTTCAAGTCCTGCCCTTTGTCCAGTATCAATATGTTCAGGCCCTTTTTCTGCCTGACAAGTTCCAAAGCACAAAAGATCCCCGCAGGACCAGCACCAACGATAATACAGTCGTATTTTTTCATATGTACCCCTCCAATACCCCTTGCATTTGGTCAATCTTCCTTCAGATCCGGATCTGGCTCCAGATCTTCACCCGGCCCTGGACCGAAATCGGGGGGTTCCCGTTTTTCCAGGTTGACGAATTTGGTGAATTCCTTCAAGAAAGCCAGTTGTATGGTTCCTGTTGGGCCGTTGCGGTGTTTGGCGATGATCAGGTCCGCCACTCCCTTATATTCGGAATCCTCATTATAATAGTCATCCCTGTAGATAAACATCACCATATCAGAGTCCTGCTCCAGGCTGCCGCTCTCCCGCAGGTCTGACAGCATCGGCCTGCGGTCTCCTCCCCGCTGCTCCACAGCACGGCTGAGCTGGGAGAGGGCGAGCACAGGGATGTCCAGTTCCCGGGCCAGAGATTTGAGAAAACGGGAGATCTCCGAGATCTCCTGGACCCGGTTTTCCGAACGCCTGCCGGTCTGCATCAGCTGCAGGTAGTCGATCACCAACAGCCCGATCCCATGCTCCAATTTGAGCCTGCGGGCCTTGCTGCGCAGCTCTAAAAGGGAGATGGCTGGGGTGTCATCGATAAACAGGGGTGACTCAGAGAGTTTGGCAGCTGCCTTCATCAGGCGCGGCCAGTCATTCTCCCCTAAATAGCCGGTGCGCATCTTCTGCTGGTCCACCAGGGCTTCAGCACAGAGGATCCTCTGCACAACCTGGTCTGCGGACATCTCCAAAGAGAAGATAGCAACAGGCACCTGGTATTTTACAGCCACATTCTGGGCGATATTGAGGGCCAGAGATGTTTTTCCCATTGAGGGGCGGGCAGCCAATAAAACCAGATCACTGGGCTGCAGCCCTGAGGTGTATTTATCCAGGTCATCAAAACCTGTGGGCAATCCGGTGATGCTCCCCTTCTTCTGGCAGAGCTGCTCGATCCTTTCCAGGGTCTCTACCAGCAGTTCTCTGATAGAGCGGTAGCTTTTGCTGATCCGGCGCTGGCTGAGGCCCATGATCATCCGCTCTGCATCATCCAGCAGGGCCTCACTTTCCACTCCCTCTTCATAGGCACGGGAGGCCAATTGGGTACAGCTGTTGATCAGGTAACGAAGCAGGCCTTTATCTGCCACAATATTGGCATAATGGCCTGCATTAACTGCTGTGGGCACCGCACCGGCCAGTGATGCCAGATAGGCGGCACCCCCCACCTTATCCAGGGCCTCCCTATTCTTCAGTTCCTCTGTAACAGTCACCAGGTCGATGGGGCGCCCCCGTTCTGCCATCTCTTTGAGGGCGGTGTAGATCTCCCGGTGGCCTTCCCCGTAAAAATCCTCAGGCCTTAATATTTCCGAAACCACAGCAAAGCTGTCAGGCACAAGCAGCAAAGCGCCTAAAACAGCCTGCTCTGCCTCCAGGTTATGGGGAGGGGTGCGGTCAATGAGTTCCATCAGTTCTCCTCCAGTTTTTCTCCAATAAGGATGTGGGGAAAGGCATCTGTGATCTTATCGATACTGACCACCTGAACACCCCACATCTCCTCAGGAAATTCACGGCTGTTATCTGCCGGTATCAGCACTTTTTTGACTCCCACCTGCCGGGCACCATAGAGTTTTTCGGTAATACTGCCCACACCGCGTACCTGCCCCTGGAT
>LFTQ01000021.1:7252-8325 GCA_001513545.1 Clostridia bacterium DTU068
ACTATATTGACATGGATGTCATAATCAGCGGCGTTCTTCCCGGTTACAGCCCTGTAAACAGCAAGGGCATTGAACACCGAATCTTTGGCCATGCTCCCGGCTGCACCGTTGAACCTGACGGTTCCCCGCTGTTGTTCCCCGGCCGGGAAGGCCACAGCCTCGATCTCGATGATGGTTCCCACAAAACCTGACACAGCTAAGCCGAAGACATGCCCGATTTCCCCACAGGTCTCCGCACGTCTGGTCACATAAGGGGTCAGCCTGGATATCTGCAGAACCTCCTGCAGGTCATCCATGGTTACCCTGACGGTTTTCCGCCTGGAGTTCTTCTGCCTGTAGCGGGCCATGGCATGGGCGTCAACCAGTATGTTGGTGGCTTTGCGGGCTTCGATGGTGTATTCGCTGATCGCTTCGGCAACACCCGGCTCCAAGACTACTTTCAGCTTGCCGGCTGCCTGCTTGAGGACATTTTGAATGTCCTGCGGTGTCAGGCAATCAAAAAATATCTCCGCACACCTGGATCTGAATGCCGGGTTGATCTGGTCCGGGTTCCGGGTGGTGGCTCCTATTAATACGAAATCAGCAGGAGCCCCCTCATCAAAAAGCTTTTTAATGTACTCTGGTATCATGGGGTCCCCGGGCTCATAGTAGGAGGATTCAAAAAACACCTTTTTGTCCTCCAACACCTTCAGCAGTTTGTTCTGCAGAATAGGGTCCACATCCCCGATCTCATCGATAAACAAAATACCACCATGGGCTTCGGTTACCAGCCCTAATTTGGGTTCGGGGATACCGGTTTCAGCCAAATCCTTTCTGGCTCCCTGGTAGATGGGGTCATGCACCGAACCCAAGAGGGGGTTGGTGACATCCCTGGGATCCCAGCGCAGTGTAGTGCCATCAACCTCAACAAAGGGGGCGTCAGGCTGAAATGTGCTGCCGCGCATCTTTTTTACATGCTCTAAAGCGATCCTGGCTGCAGATGTTTTTCCCACACCAGGGGGGCCATAGAGCAGTATATGCTGGGGATGAGGGGCCGCCAGCTTGGCGATCAAAGCCTTTAATGGCTTTTCCTG
>LFTQ01000082.1 GCA_001513545.1 Clostridia bacterium DTU068
AGGGGATAGATGAGAGGCCTGACTTGGGTGATGAGCTGATAGCTGTAGTCAGCGATGATCATTTAGAGGGAAGGGTGCCCTGCTTTTCAACTGAATCTGTAGAGCAGTTGGCGGAATTCTTGATCGATAATCTTTCCTTGAGGAAGTAAAAAACACAGCCTCATAGCTGAGAAACCATTCCTGGCTGTGTTTTTTTTTGGCAGTTGTATAAACCCTTTAAGAGTTTAAATCGTTGATGACAAGCCCGGTCAACAGTTTTGGATAAAAGTAGGTGGATTTTTGGGGCATCTTATCACCTGATGCAGCAACCGCCATAATCTGCGAAATTTTAGTGGGATTGAGCAGAAACACCAGTTGTGCATTTTTGCTGAGGGCATCTATCGCTGCCTCTGTATCTCTGGTATATGTTATGTTTTCCTGCTTGGCGATTGAGTCTTGGGTCAGACCAAGCAGCTGCTGAAAAATAAGGGTTTGCAGAACTGCTGCATCAAGGCTGCACCAGGCAGCCGATCTGCCGGGTGATAGTTCACACATCTTTGCTGGGTCTTTTAATATCAGTAAATAAAAGGCTGTCTCTCTGGTCCCCATCACAAAGGCTGTTTTTCCAGCATCCTGCTGTTCCTTTAAAACAGTGTCCGGTTTTGCGGTAGCGCTGATCTTTTCCAGTTCAAAGAATTTTTCCAACTCTGTGAGGAAATCAGAGAGCTCAAAACTAGGCAGACTGTGCACAATTCTGTGTGTAGGGAGTATGACCAGACCGGGGTCACAGGCATTGACAAGATACATGAGTATATAGCCGGCAGCTTTGTATTTTTCACGGTTTCTGCGGAAAAATTCAAGAGCTGTTTCATAACGGTGATGGCCATCAGCAATATAAAGCTCTTTTTGCTTGAGTACTGAATCAACCTTTTGCTGTAGTTGGGGATCATCCATCACCCATATCCGGTGTTTCTCTCCGTCTTCATCTGTGAGGCAAATTTCCGGTTGTTGAGAACCTTTTACTTTATCAAATTCTTGATCTAGGGTCAGTTCAGGATCTACATAAAAAGCGAAAATCGGGCTGAAATTTGCTCCACAAGCAGACATCAGGGCAAAACGGTCGGCTTTAGGGTTGACCAGTGTTTCTTCATGGGGGAGTATCCCCCCCTTAGAAAACTCTTCCAACTGCACCCTGGCAAAAAATCCGGTCCGGTGGTAGTTGGCGGCACCAAGGGAAAACACCTGCTCGTAAAGGTAAAAGGCTGGTTTACTTTCCCGGATAAGCACCTCATTTTCCAACCACCCTCTGTAATCACGGGCTGCCCTGGTGTATCTGTTGTTCTTTTCACTGTCTTCGGGAAATTGGTAACCCAACTCCAATCTGATGATATTGTAAGGGCTTTTCTCATAGTATTTTTTTTGAGCAGCGCTGTCAATAACATCATATGGTGGTGTGACAACTGCTGCCATATCATTAATTTTTTCTGGATTAAACCGGATTCCTCGGAAAGATATTACTTTAGGCATTTCTCACCCTCCCTGTATGCTATCTTATTGTATTATTTTTATTACATATAAACAAGCATGAAGTTTTGCTGATCTGGAGAAGTATTGAAAACCATCCATTTTCATGTTTTAATGAAGGGGTATGATCAGGTTATTTAATATTTTCGGGTGAATAGAATATGTATGTAGATTATCATATACACGCCCTGGGCCATCAGGGACAGCCATATAAAGAAGAATTATTGACGCCTTTTCTTTTTGCTGCCCGGGAACAAGGGATTAAAGAGATCGGTTTTGCGGAGCACGATGAGTATCTGGAATGTATTGATGAGGGAGTAATCACCTCACTAAAAGAAAAGTTTCCTGATCTGACAATTAAATTGGGTTTGGAGATCAGCTTTCGACCAGGCAGGGAACAGGAAATAAAGCTTATTACCAATAGCTTTTCCTTCGACTATTTGATCGGTTCCATTCATGATGTTGAGGGGTTTAGGTTTGATCACCCGGCATATCGGGATGGGTACAGGAATTGGGATATAGATGAATTATACCGGCTGTATTATGATGTGTTAAAGAAGATGGCTTGTTGTGGACTGTTTGATATTGTCGGGCATTTGGATGCGGTCAAGGTTTTCGGTTATCGACCGGAGAAAGACCCGACACCTTTTATCGAACCTGTCCTGCAGGCGATCAGCAGAGCCGGTCTGGTTGTAGAAGTAAATACGGCCGGTTTGCGCAAACCCTGTGCTGAGATTTACCCCTCTCATGACCTACTTATCAGGTGTTATGAACTGGACATCCCGGTCACTCTTAGTTCTGATGCCCATACAGATAGTGATGTTGGAAGGGATTTGGCTTTTGCTAAAGAAATTTTATATCGGACAGGATACCGCCGGGTAGCAGTTTTTACACAGCGTCAAAGATCCTTTTTTTGGCTTTAAGAAAAAAGGTGGTGGCTAAATGTCCGTACTGCTGCTTTTTGTCAGCCTCGGTGTCATACTTCTGGCAGCGCAGATTTTCACCAATGGGATTGAGTGGATTGGTGTGAAATTAAACCTGACAGAAGGTGCAGTGGGGAGTATCTTAGCTGCTGTTGGTACGGCGATGCCTGAATCCTTGATCCCTTTGGTCGCTTTTGTCACAGGCGGTGGTGTGGAGCAGCATCAGATCGGAATCGGAGCCATCATTGGGGCGCCTTTTATGCTGAGCACACTGGGCTTTTTTATCAGCGGCATGGTGGTGGTGCTGGAAGCTCGCAGGCGATTTGATTTTCCTCATTTGCGGGTGGATGAGCGGGTCATTAGAAGGGACTTTTTTTTCTTTTTGATCGGTTACAGTTTGGGTTTATCAGCTGCTCTTATCGAAAATAATTTGGTTGTTTACCTGATCGCTGTTTTTCTGATAGTGTGGTACTGCCTTTATGTATGGCTCACATTGCGCTTTGGGGCTGAGGTTGAACACAGTACAGAGTTAAATCCTCTCTATTTCAGTAGATCCGAACATAATCCCCGCCTTCGGTTCGTTATCCTACAGGTTATTGTAGGTCTGGCTTTATTAATTATAGGGGCTAACCTTTTTGTTAATAATGTAGAAGTTATTTCAGATATATTGGGGGTTCCTCCCTTTATCCTATCTTTACTCATTGCTCCTGTAGCCACAGAGCTTCCGGAAAAGTTCAACAGTGTGATCTGGCTGCTCCAGGGGAAGGACACTTTAGCACTGGGTAATATAACTGGGGCTATGGTATTTCAAGGTGTTCTGCTCCCGAGCATCGGCATTATTTTTACAGATTGGCGGATCATAGCAGGATCAGCAACCCCAATTGTCATAACTTATCTATCTGTAGGGCTTGTTTACACATTACTGTTGTTGAGGAAAAAGCTTAATTCTTTTACACTTTTGGCAGGCGGCTTGTTTTATGGAGTTTTTATATGGGTAATGCTTCATTAATCAGGAGAGGAGTGGAAGGATGCAGCTGGTGTTTATCTTTGGTTCAGCATTTTTATAGCTATGTCCGGTGCTTTGATGCCCGGTCCGATGTTGGCGGTTACGATCAAAGAAAGCCTGGAACAGGGCTGGCCGGCTGGATTTTTTATTACAACAGGGCATGCTGCAGCCGAGATTGCTGTTTTATGCCTGTTTGCTCTGGGGTTGGGTACAGTGATACAGCTACAGTGGATAACAGCTGTTGTAGGCATCATAGGTGGCCTTGTGTTGATCATCATGGGGTCGGACATGCTGATGGGAGCCTTGCGGGACAGGGTTAGTTTAGACCTAAATGGTAGGGACAAGACTGCCGGGCAGATAACACCGAAATCGATAGGGCGTGCTGTAGGTGCGGGAGTTATTGTCAGTGCAGCCAATCCCTATTGGATTATTTGGTGGCTGACCATTGGAGTGATGTATGTTGCTGAGGCTCTGAAATACGGCTGGTTAGGGCTTGGTTTTTTCTATACAGGGCATATACTGGCTGATTATGTCTGGTATGTTCTGATCGCTGTTATTGTTGCCACAGGAAAAAGATTTCTGACAGCTGCTGTTTATAAGTGGATCCTAGCTGGGTGCGGTGTATTGATGATGATTCTTGCTTTGTACTTCACTCTGCAGGGTATCAGAGCAATAATATAAATTTTAAAGGAGGTTATCATATGAATCTCTACGATCACGCCCATAACCTGGCACGTGCTTTAAAAGAATCCAGTGAATATAAGGGGCTGCTGGAGGCAAAAAAGAAACTGGAGGCTGATCCAAAGAATAAGGAAATGCTTTTGGACTTCCGGCGCTGCCAGTGGGAGATGGAAAAAGCCAAGGCCTTCCAAAAAGAAATTGATGAAGTAACAAAACGCAGGATGGCACAGCTGGCTGAACTGGTCAGTGCCAACCCTACGGTACAGGATTACCTGATGGCTGAGTTCAGGTTCGGACAGGTGATGGCTGATATCCAAAAAATACTGAGTGAAGCTGTGTCTGAATGGTTCAAGTCTGCTGCGGAGTTTGTTGTAGATGA
>LFTQ01000209.1:0-270 GCA_001513545.1 Clostridia bacterium DTU068
GGAACTATTTTAACGGTTTGGTTAATAGGGTCGGAACCGAATTGCTTACAGCGCTTCCATGATTCTAGAATTATAGGGCGAACATCATCTGTACTCACAGCTTGACCGGACTGAAAATTACGCCAGGCGCTTTTTATTCTGCTTCGGGCGTCCTTTTCATACAATATTATCCCCCTCAATTCATTCCAAACTGTGTCATTGCCTTTATTATTTATATTTCTGTTTGTCTTTTTCCTTCTTGGATTGTTGCTGTGCGATGACCACAACTTT
>LFTQ01000209.1:300-7037 GCA_001513545.1 Clostridia bacterium DTU068
GATGACCACAACTTTACCACAACCTTTCCACAACTTTTACAACCTTTTTAAACCTGTTTTAACCTCTTTCTGAGCTTGTATCAAAAATGAGAAAAACCCCGAAAAGCTATTGTTCTCGGAGTTTTTTTACTGGTGCGCCATGAGGGAATCGAACCCCCAACCTTCTGATTAAGAGTCAGCTGCTCTACCAGTTGAGCTAATGGCGCATACTCGTTATTCAATAATTATGGCTGGGGCGGAAGGATTCGAACCTTCGCATGCGGGAGCCAAAGTCCCGTGCCTTACCGCTTGGCGACGCCCCACTGCAAAGAATGGGGTGGGTGATGGGACTTGAACCCACGACCCTCAGGGCCACAACCTGATGCTCTATCCGACTGAGCTACACCCACCATAACTGTTTTGTGAATTAGCATTTAACATTTTAAACGTTATTCCGGTCATTGTCAAGTAATGAAGGAAGCAGATAGTTACTCCCCAGAGTTGAGCGTACCAAGGGTTTTGAAATAACAAAGGAAATAGATGATCCTCTATCGAATTTATCACAGAAATTATAAGATGTAAACAACAGATAAAGATATCCAACAGACACAGAATCGGCACGTGAAACCTGCTGTTCTTTTGAAAAAGGCTTTTAGTCGTTCTATAATACATCACTGAGGAGGCGCACTCTTTGGAAACAGTTGAAAAACCACCCTTTAACCCATACCTGGCAGTTCTGCTGGCTGTTATGTGTGTATCAACGTCCGCGATTTTTGTCAGGCTATCCACTGCCCACCCACTGATGATCGCCTTTTACCGGATGGGTTTGTCAGCATTATTCCTTGCTCCCTTTGCTCTGAACCGAAGTGGGCGAAAAGAACTGCAGGGAATGAACAACAGCGACATAATAGCAGCGATAATAGCAGGGCTTTTCCTCGCAGTCCATTTTACTGTTTGGAATACATCCCTTGAGTATACCTCTGTTGCCAGTTCCACAGTGCTGGTCACCATGCAGCCCCTGTTCGTGGTGACCCTAGGATATTTCTTCCTCAAAGAAAAAATAAGCACCAAGAGCATAGCCGGCGCAGCTTTGGCCTTAACCGGCAGCATACTGGTCGGTGCCGCTGATTTTCAGATCGGTGGTAAAGCACTTCTTGGCGATATTCTGGCTTTTTCCGGAGCGTTTTTTATCGCTGTATATTTTTTAATCGGTCGCCAGCTGCGCGTTAAGCTCTCCTTATTCCCTTATGTTTTTCTTGTTTACGGATCTGCAACTGCCTTTTTATTTATCGCTAACCTGTTAGTAGGAGCCCCCTTCTATCCATACCCACCACTGGACTGGCTGTGGTTCATCGCGCTTGCCATCATCCCTACCATCGGCGGCCACACAGTTTACAACTGGGCCTTGCGCTATGTTAAAACCATTGTGGTATCGGTCAGCATTCTGGGTGAACCTGTTGGAGCAACAATCCTGGCATTCTTAATCTTCCGCGAAACGCCGGGAACACTGCAGTTGTTGGGTGATCTAATCATTATCACCGGCCTTTATATCTTTCTCATCTCTGCCCGCACTGAAGAGAAAAACACTTAATCATTTACCAATTTATCGAGACCCGGAGTAAGAGGATACCAGCCCACACCCACTGTACCGGGCCCGATATGTGACCCGATAACAGGGCCTACACCGGAAAATAAGGGATCTGAACCAGGACAGATCTCCTTAACCCGTTTCAGCAGATCCTCACCCTCTGAAGCACTTGCTACATGAGCCACTGCAGTTTTTAAATTGGGCCCTGCCTCTTTCATTTCCGACAGCATCCTGCGGATTCCCTTTTCCTTTGTTCTGACCTTTTCGTAGACATCAATGATATAATCTCGCTCCGGATTAAAATACAGCACTGGCTTGATCTGTAGCAGATTACCCAAGAGTGCAGCAGCGCCCCCGATCCTGCCTCCCCTCTTCAGGTAATCCAGAGTGGCGGGAATGAAAACCACCTGCAAATTATCTACCACATAGCGAACATTTTCCAACACTTTATCCTTTCCCAACCCTGCAGCAGCAGTCAGGGCAGCAGCCTGCACAACCATATAAAGGCCAATTGATGTGGATCCAGAATTGATGACTGTAATATCCAAATCCGGCAGCATCCGGGCGGCCGCAGCAGCAGAACCCACTGTACCGCTGATACCACCTGAAATGTGGATAGACACGATGCTGTCCACTCGCTCACTTAACCTCTGGTATGTTTCAAAAAAATCTCCGGTTGCCGGCTGTGATGTAGTGGGAAGAATCGAGGCCTGACGCAGCCAGTTGTAAAAATCATCCAGTCCTTTGTAAAAGATTCCTTCCTCAGGAATGGATTTGTCATCATAATTTACAACCAGTGAAACAACCTCGATCTGGTATTTTTCTTTAAACTCAAGAGGAAGATATGCAGTGCTGTCCGTAACAATACCTACTTTTCCCATGCTCATTTTCCTTTCAAAAAAATACGCCTTCAACTCAGGCATTAGACAATTTATTATTCGCCACTACTATAAAAAATTCCTATGTATTTTGGTATTTCTGAATACCTATTTTTAGGTAACTGTCACCTCTTTTTTTATTGCTGTAAATATACAACCCGGTGGCGGAACCAATCAAAACTGATAATTCTCACCACCGGGTATTGATCATAGCCAGATAGAAACTCATTTTATACAAAATCTAAAAAAACGGCTATATTAAGATACCCTACCTGGGATGCCATAGTTAAACTATGCGCCGCCTATACTCACTTGGTGTACATCCTACATTCTTTTTGAATAGAGTGCTGAAATATTTGGGGTCCTGGTACCCTACCTTTTTGCCTATATCTGAAATGGAGTAATTGGTATCTTTAAGAAACATTTTTGCTTTTTCCAATCTTATCTGCGTCAGGTAATCAATAAAATTAACTTTCAGCATTTGTTTGAAGACTCGACTCAAGTAGCAGGGGCTAAAATAAACTGCTTCAGCTACCTCCTCCAGGTTGATATCTCTGTTATAGTTTTGATGAATGTAGTCAACTACCTTTTTTATGGTTATTTCCTGGCGCTGGTTGCGGCTTTCACAGATTAATCTTATCAATTCTTCTACTTTTGAGACCGTCCACTCCCGCAGCTCATTTAAATTCTCTATGCTCTGCAGTGCTTGAGCACATGATAAATCCAACTTGCTGACTTCATCTGGATCTGCCCCGCTTTCAATTGCCTGATGTGACAAAACCATCAATATTTGTAGCAGCCGGGTTTTAATCAAAAGAGGATCGTTGTTTATTCTGGAAAGCAATTCATCAAGCAGTACTTCTAACTGCTGTAGTGCTCGTTCCCTGTCTCCTATGCGGAAACTGGTAATCAGTTTTTTCTCCTCTGTATAAGGATAAGAGTGAACGCGCTCATCATAAGGAATAACATCATCAATATGTATAACCTGGTTGCCGCCTGTGTAGAATTTGTATTCAAGTGCCCTCAAAGCATCTTCATAGGAAAAATGCAGGTGTTCAATTGAAGTGTATACCCTTCCGATCCCAATAGTAACTGTAGTATTGATAAAAGGATCATTTTCGATCTCTCTTCTGATGGTTTCTCCAAGTCTTTCAGCACGTCTGCGCAGCTTTTCCGGTAACTCATCTTCAATTTGCGGCCCCAAAAGGATTACAAATTTATCCTCCTGTGATGGAATGCAGATACTCTCCAAAAATTCCCTGGCAGCTTCCTTAATTCTCTCAAAAATCTTTTGTTTGAGGACCTGGCGCTGAATCTCCTTCTTATTCCTGGTGTGCTGTACAAAGTTATCTATATTTGCGACAAGCACTACCTGTGGGAGTTGTTTAATCCCCAGAAATTCTGCTCTCTCGTTGATTTTTGCCGTAGACTTGATGTTCCCAGCCAGCAGTTCAAAGATAAAACCGATTTTTATGTAAGGCATCATACTCTGGAGCGCTTCCCGCAGTTCTTCTTCTTCCGCCTTGCGTCTTCTTTCATTATCCAACTCTGTTAACTGTCTGTCGATAATGTCGAGCATATCTCCGCGCTGTACTGGTTTCAACAGATAGTTAACCGCCCTCAATTGTATAGCCTCATGGGCATAGGCAAAATCATCATATGCGGAGATAATTATTATTTTAACCTCGGGAAGGAATTTTTTGATGGCTTTGCTTGCCATTATTCCGTCAAGCCCTGGCATTCTCACATCCATCAGAATAATATCTGGCTGTGTCTTCCATGCCAACTCTACCGCTTCTTTACCGTTCTTGGCCTCCCCAACTATACAAATACGGTCTGACAGATATTTATCTATTATCATTATCCATCCTTTTCTTTCAAGCGCCTCATCATCTACTATTAAAAGTGAATACAAGTGTGATCACCCATTCTGATGAATATAAGTAAAATTTACCCTAATTGATGTGCCTTCGTTTTCACGGCTGTTAATTTCCAGACCATAATCAGCACCAAAATAGTGCTGGAGCCGCCGGTGAACATGAACAAGACCAAGACCTGTAGTATGTCCGCACCCAGTGCTGTTAATGTTGAGTTGAGATATCTCCTTTAATTTGCCGGAAGGAATACCGACCCCATTATCCCTAATTTCAAAAACAACCTTCTGCTTTTCCAGCCAACCATGGATACTGATCTCTCCTTTACCTTCAAGGGGTTCAATGCCATGCAGAACAGCATTCTCCACCAGTGGCTGCAGCGCCAAACAAGGAATGCGTGCATTTTTGATATCTTCATCGATCTTAAAATCAATCTGCAAACGGTCAAAAAAGCGCACCTGTTGAATGAAAAGATAGTCCTGCAGCATCTTGATTTCCTCAGCAACGCTAACCGTGCCTTTGTAATTTTTTAAAATATAGCGAAGGATCCGGGCGAGGGCATATGACAGTTTTTCTGTTTTCTCTGCTCCTTCCAGCATAGCCAATCTGGCCAGGCTGTTTAAGCTGTTAAACAAAAAATGAGGATTAACCTGTGATTGAAGGGACCGGTAGTTTGCTTCATATAGGGCATTTTTAAGCTCTTCCTGGAATTTCAGCGACCGGATAAGGCTTTCTTTTTGTTCTTCAACTTGCTGCTGTAGTTGCTGTTCTTTCATTTTTCCCTGTACTGCAGCTGAAATAATATTAAGAAAAGACATCATTTTATCAACTGACAGTGAATACTCCCGCAGGCATATTCTTTCTGTTCTTGTTCCATTAATACAGGTACAACTGGACCCTGCCAAATAATCGGTAAAGTTTTCATTTGATAAAACACTCTCATCCATAAAGGGGCCCAGGACTATCTTGGCCAATGCCTTTCTCTCATAATTCACTGCTGACTCGATTTTCAAAAACCCATAAGGGCAGGAAAAGAGAACAGTATTCTCGCTGCATCTTTGTTGCTGCCATTCAGGACAATGAAGACACTTTATAATGGCCGCATCACATTCATCTTCATTGAGTATAACTTTACCCGAACTGTCCATAACAATAGGTTCCACTTCAAGCAGGGTTTTTATCTTTTCTCGGCATTCCTTACGCAAAATGCTTGCCAGTCGACCATTAAGATCAGTTTTTCCTTTTGTTTTTAATAACTCTCTTACCGCATGAGCGACATTTGTGCCGTACTTTACATAAGCATCAGCCCCAACTTTGTCGGCAAGCCCCTGTGTAATGGGACCTCCTCCTATAATGATTTTAACACGATCCCGAAATCCGGCTTCTTTGATTGCAGTGATAACATCGGCAATATTGAACATGGTCACTGTTAGTAGAGCGGAAATGCAGACAATTTCCGGATGGAATTTTGCAACAGCTTCCACAAACTGTGTCGGAGAAACATCAACACCGAGATCTATTACTTCATACCCTGCACCTTCCAGGGTAAGGGCAACAATGTTCTTACCCAGATCATGGATATCTCCTTTAACTGTTCCGACAACAACCCTGCCTTTGTAATCAATTATTCTATCACCAGACATCTTTTCCAGTATCTTTAGGCCAGTTTGCATAGCATCTGCTGCTGTTATGACATCCATGACGTAGAATTCGCCGTTCTGGAATTTAACGCTTACTGTTTCCATACCGGGGATAAGGCTCCTTTTGATTATATCTTCAGGAAGAATCCCTTCCTCAAGAGCCTGTTCAATCAACTGTTTTACACCGAAGGAATCTCCTTTGAGCAATGCTTCAGAAATTGACACAAAAACATTTTTACTCAAAAACTATACCCCCAGTTTCCATTGTTTATAATATATTAAAACCGGTACGAAACAAAAACTACACCAGTTAACTCGATTACAACAAGAATCCCGGTGATGTTAATAAGTACACCACCGGGACTAATTATATTATTATTTAATAACTAATTAGAAACAGAACAAATGATAAAACGAGATCTTCTGAAATGTTCCATTTCTGTGCCATTGCTGCAGCTGCTGCACTCTCATCCCCAGTTTCTTCAATGAGTTTATAGTACTCGGAAACAACCGGTGGCAGTTTCTCAGGCATACTTTTATCCTCCTTTTTCCGGGTAATTGCTTAATGATAAACAACTAGAACTCATATATTTTCTTAATATTTACCATATTTTATTACAGCTTCGCACCAGTACCTCATACATTTGGGATCGACATTTTCACCAAAAATCTTATCTGCCGACATGATAAATCCTCCACCGGGTGCGGCTTCATCTATCAGTTTTTTGGTGTAATCCTCAATTTTCTCTTTTGTCCCATAAATAAGCAGTTCGTAGGG
>LFTQ01000120.1:0-1012 GCA_001513545.1 Clostridia bacterium DTU068
AGGGAATAAGGATTAAAGGTAAAAAGCCTGCCACCGATATGAAAGGTAGCTGTATCCCAGATCTCGCCACACTTAAAAACAGCAATGTTTGTGGTGCCTCCACCTATATCCAGATTGACTGCGGTGATCCCTTCTTTCCGTGATATACGCTGTGCCCCAGAGCCTTGACCTGCAAGGATCGATTCCAGATCAGGCCCTGCCACCGCAACCACAAAGTCTCCTGCTAAACCCTCTAGAAACCGCCCAACTTCTTCAGCATTCTCTTTAAGTGCGGCTTCACCGGTTATAATCACCGCTCCTGACTTAACATCACTGGGCTCAATTCCGGCAGTTTTATACTCAGCGGCAATAATCTCCTGCAGTTTGCCAAGGTCCAGTTTGGTCTCATCGGTTAAAGGGGTGAAATAAACAGGCGATTCATAGATTATCTCCTGTGATACTATCTCAAAATTGGCTACAGCACTTCCTCCCGATAGGTTAACAACATAGAGTTTGCTGAAAACAAGGTGGGTTGTTGTTGTCCCGATATCGATGCCAACACTGAGGAGTTCATAACCTTCACTTGCTGTTGCCATTTAGATACCCACCCCAATCCGGAAAAATAAAAAGTCTCTCCCAAGCTCTACGATGAGCTTTGGAGAGACTTCATTGACTCTCCTTGAGTTTTCGATTGTAAATCACTCAATCAGAGGAAGTCTGTATAGATAATAGCTTCTGCTACTTCTTTCATCGGTTTTCTCTGATCCATACTCAGCCGCCGCAGTTTTTTATAAGCGAAGTCTTCACTCCAACCGTATTTCTGCATTAAAAGTCCCTTTGCTTTTTCGATGATCTTGCGTGCTTCAAGACCGTCTTTATACTTTTCTCTTTCTTTCTCTAAGTTCTTCATTCTAAAAAAACATGATAATCCAATCTCTACAGCAGGCAGTATTTCATCTTCATTTACCGGTTTAACTATATACCCGACAACATTTGGGATGCGCTTTGCTTCTTCAACCAACGAGAGGTCGCT
>LFTQ01000120.1:1085-2641 GCA_001513545.1 Clostridia bacterium DTU068
CCAGGCCATCACCTGCTTCGATTACAACATTGTAACCGTTTTCCTGGAGTATTTCTTTAATGTCCATGCGGGTTATGGGTTCATCATCAGCAACCATCACTTTTAGCCGCGCTAGCCGGACACTTTTATCCACTTACCTTCTAACTAGCCTCCCTCCCGCATCCAACTGTCTGATTTAACTATACCCTCTCTGTGTTGACTCTGTCAACATCAAAAGTAATACTGCTTAGCACACCTCCTTCAAGCCCGCTTCCGATATGAAAAGTACCTTTTAAGGTTTCCCTTACTAATACATCCACCAATTGAATTCCCAGCCGTTTTTTCTTGCTTGCTTTAAAATCAAAGTTCGCCGGCAATCCCACACCGTTATCGATCACCTGAAGTTCGAAGGAACTGCCCTTTTGCTTAGTATAGACCACAATCTTCCCCTTATCCTTGTTGCTGCCTCTGAAACCGTGCCTCATGGCATTCTGTACAAGCTCACAGACTACCAGAGCTATATTTGAAGCATAGTAGGCCGGGATGTTGATGGAATCCCCGAACAGGCTGATTTCCACATCACAATCACACAATTCATTCTCAACTTGAACGATTCTCTCTACAGTCATCCGGAGAATCTGATGCAAATCTACAGTTTCTAAACCACTTTGAGAAAGCAACTCATGCACCGAAGCGATAGACAGAATACGGTTGATGCAAACCCCCAGTGCTTCTCTGACGGTCCTATTCTGCTCACGGCGCATCTGCAACCGCAGAATACTGGCAATGTTTTGGAGGCTGTTTTTTACCCGGTGATGGATTTCCCGGATCACAGCGCTTTTAACCATCAGTTCCTTTTCTTTTTTCCGCACATCAGTGATATCTCTGATTAATACAATACCCCCGACAAATCCCTTGCTTAATAAAGGAACCCAGGAAACATTGACAATCCGTTCGCCAACCGAGTATTCACAGCTGCGGTATTCCTCGCTGAAGCGCATACTGCCATCTTGATCCTTTACCAGAACTATGTCACAAAGTTCAGTTTCGGCGATGTTGTTACCCTCTGACTGCAGTGTCGCCTTTTTCGAAGAGATGATCACATCCGCCAGTCGTAAAGCAGATGGGTTAACATAAACGATAACTCCATCCTTATTGACCACCAGCAGTCCATCATGAAGCGCCCCAGGCAAAGTACCGCTTTCTATTGCCACTCGCAGTAAATTCTCGGTTAGCAGTTCTGTTGTTTCTTCCAGCAACTGTACCTGCTTTTCTTTTTCCATCGCTTCGCTGATATCTATTTCCCTGATCAAGACTCCAATTACTTTTCCCTTTGCATTAAAAATCGGTACAACATTTTGGCTGATAAAAACACCTTCTTGTGAAACAGCTCTTGTCCCTACAGTTGGTTCACCTTTTTCTAATGCCTCGAGCACTCCCGGTTCGTTGAATCTGATCGCCCGCTGTCCGGAAACTCTTCCCTTGTATAAGCTTTTGCTTGTGCGCGGTTTCGCTTCAGCAACTACAATCGCAACATCAGGATCATCAGTCGGGCAATCGATGAACACATCACATTG
>LFTQ01000120.1:2729-22237 GCA_001513545.1 Clostridia bacterium DTU068
TGTTCGATTTACTCTGCCACCACCTTTGGCGATGAGTAAAGTACACTGGATCTGCTGCCTTAAGCGGAGATGAACTACTTTGTTCACCATTCAATGGTTACAAAGTAGTTGTTCTCCGCCCTTTTACCATAAATCACCTTAATGAAAAACCTCTTTTACCCCAATCCTTTAACTGCTTCGACTTATACAGCAACAATACTTACGCTGTTTAAGATATCTTCATCCAGCCAGATAGGCTCCTCCCATCCTTCTCGCACCGCCTGGAGACACTTCTCAAAGACAGGGGAACTCATCAATTTCATGGCTTTCTTGACTTTAGACAATCCGAACTCCCAATACTCATCAAAGGGTTTATCATTTGCTATTTGGACAAGGGACCACAGCTCCCAAAGAGCATTACACATTAACTTTCCAATGACCAGTCTTCCGTAATCCTCCCAGCTTATCTTCCCACCAAAGTATTCCTCAATAAAGACTTTTTCTACTTCAGGGATTAGTTCAACCTCTGATATAAAATCCCCCAAATCAAAGAAGGGGTCGTTCATACCGCAATATTCCCAGTCAATGATCCACAATCCCCGCTCATCTAACATCCAGTTCTCCGCAAGTGGATCATTGTGACATGGGACGCTCCTGGGAGGATTGATCTTAAATATCTCTTCAATTTCAGCTACCTTATCCCAAATCAGATCATGTTCTTCATACATTTGTACGTTTTTTGCTCTTATGATTTGGAGATATTCCCCTTTAACAATAAAGGGATTGAATTCAGCAATAAATTCTTTTCCACTGTTATGAAATTTATGGAAAAGCCGTGCTGCCATTTTTACAATTTCAGGGTCGCGGAAATCAGGTTTATGAAGGGTTTTGCCATCAATATATTCAGTTACCTGATCACCCCTCTTTTCATCATAATAGTAAACCTTTGGACTCACTCCGATCTCAGCCATTAAGGTAGCAGCATGCTTCTCAGCAGGCCGGTCAATATACTCCCAACTTCCCGGAGCTGCAATCCTAAGCGCATACTTTTCCCCGTTGACAGCTATCCCAAAGTTAAAATTGGTGAGTCCGAAAGGTAATTCCCAGATCCTTTTAATCCGGACATTCTTCTCTACAAAATAAGGTATCTCCCCAACCAGCTGAATTACCTGCCCAAGATGCTTTAAACTAATGGAAGATTCAACAAAAAGTATATCCTCTTGTTTTTCCATGCAGCAGCTACCTCCAAGTTTTTTCTGATAATTACCTAGTGCGTAATTATTTGGCCTCTACCAGCTTTTTGCACAGATCCGCGGCTGAACCGGCATCAGGTGCATAGCCGTCTGCTCCAATTTGTTTGGCATACTCATCTGTTACCGGTGCGCCTCCGACTATGATCTTCACTGAATCACGCAAACCGGCCTCTTTAATGGCACTAATGGTATCCTGCATATAGGGGAGAGTTGTTGTCAGCAAAGCGGACATACCTACTATATCAGGCTTATGCTCCTGAACAGCCTTCACAAAAACCTCAGGACGTATATCTGTTCCCAGGTTAATCACTTTAAATCCGGCGCTTTCTACCATCATTGCCACCAAATTCTTCCCTATGTCATGGAGGTCGTTCTGCACTGTGCCGATCAAAAGGGTTCCATGTGTTTGCATTTCTTGTCCTTCAAGGCGAGGTCTAACCAGCGCCATTCCTTCGGACATGGCCTTGGCACACATTAACACCTCAGGAACAAACATATCACCGGCTTTGAAACGCTCTCCTACCACATCCATCCCAGCAATTAATCCTTGATTAATAATCTCTAAGGGATCCTGCCCAGCATCGAGCAATTCCTGGGTATAGCTTTTAACCCGCTCTACTTCTCCCTCGATGACAGCCTTTGAAACATCTTGAAGTGTTGCCATCTGACTCAGCCTCCTAATAACATTAATGATTATCCTTTTTCTAAATAAAGATGAGGGGGGAGGAAGAGAGGAAGAATTGTATAATAATTCTTCACCCTCTCCCAATTATTTATTTTTGCGCCTCTCTTTTCTCCCGTTCTACAAGCTCCCGGGTTTCCTCTTCTGCTTCAGCTAAGATCCGCTTCAATTCTTTCTGGACATCCTCAGGCAGCGGTTTTGGTTTGAAGGTCTTTAAGATATCGAGAGCTTTTTCATAAGATTTCTCTACCAGATCTTTGCCACCATCAGCCGACCAGGCCTCTCTGGTTCGCCGGTCCAGCAATTCAGGTTGAGAAATCTCGGTTCTGAAATTCCTGAAAGTATGCTCATGGCTGATGTACTCTCCTCCGGGCCCTACCTCAGAGAGCACTTCAAAAGCAATCTTTTCATCATTAACAGGAATTCCCCGCACACAGTGCAAAATCATCCGCGCCATCTCGTTCTGCATTACAACCATCGCATAGTCCCAGGTCAGCCCACCCTCGAGCAGCCCCATGCCATAAATCATGTTAGCACCTGCTAACGCTGGTAAAATGGCAGTCATGGCAAACTCGAATGCTGCCTGAGCATCAGGAAGCTTGCTGTCAGTCTATCCACCGCCCACCCAACTGGGGAATTTATAGAACTGCGCCATTTGAGCAGTAGCTGCTGCATACAGAGCAAGCTCCGGTGCTCCCATGGCTGCCAGCCCTGTCTTCATGTCCATAGCTGATGTGGATGAGCCGTAGACCATGGGATAACCTTTCTTAGCTAACTGTGTCAGAGCAATCACGCTCAGTTTTTCAGCGTTCTCGGTAACCATTGTCCCTGCAAGGTTTGCACATGCTGTGCCACCCGGCATTCCTAAGGGATTGACCTTCGCAGGAACTCCACACCTGATCGCCTCAAGTAATGTATCTACCGCACCCTTCGGAAAAACTAAAGGACTCACTGGGTCAGTACTCTGGGAAAATAAAGGCCGCTGCCGAAACTTGTCTTCTCCTCCCGCTACTACATAGCCCATTTTTGCTGCAGCTCTCATGTTTTCAGGACGGTTCATGCCGATATAAGCGTGTTTCGTACAATTGCGGAAAAAGGATTCAGCAACATAAACCTGCCCAACATTTGGATCAACTTCAGCCGGAACCAACGGCCTTTCAAACACCACAATCTGATCCAGGTACTCACAAATTCTAACCACATCATCCAGGTCCTGCTGATTCGGCTTTCTCAATTCCCTTGTTTCGGGATCTATAAGCTGAACGGCTTCTCCAAAATTGACAAAACCAGTTCTGTTGCTGTCACAGATCCAGTCATTCTCCGGATCCCTGCCGCAGGCCCGGAAAGTCTTCGGGTTAGAAACTATAGCTTCCTCAATTATATGAGGAGGAATCTTAACAATCTGAGTCTCGTTATCGACTACACAACCGTTGTCAGCAAATATTTGACGAGCTTCTTCACTCTCATACTTGACCCCAACATTCCAAAGAAGGTCGAGAGTAGCATAATGAATATCCCACAGCTCGTCTTCAGTAAACATCTTCAAACCGACACCTTCCATGCGGAGAGAACCCGCATGGAGTCCACGCCTCGATAACCGCGCCAAAAAATGACACCTCCCTGTATTACGATTGCGTATTGTTTAACATCAACTTTCAGTTCCTAGCTCTTCCCTCCTTTCCCTGGAGACTTACAACAACAAGACAACTGAAAGTTTATTAGAAAAAAACACAACAAGCAGAATGAACTTTAAGGAATTTAAATTTTGTAGCAGGAAGTATTGATAGAAGATGACTGAGACTATTGCAAACGTAAACCGATCGCAAATACAAAAAGTTATATGGTGGATATTATCAAATAAAAATAGGTGATTATTTGATGAAGTATTATAGAAAGACAGTTGTTATATAGGAGCGGCAGACTATTGGTAGCAATATTGATACACATCGAAACATTAAGTTTACATATATGGTGTTTTTATTACTGTTAGTAATATTTGTTCCAATAATATATTTTGGGATTCCCCCAATCTCATATTATTCCTCTTACTTAATATTATAGTTACTACTAGAAATATTGCAATACCTTTTTATAATATTTTATTTCACGGAGTGTTCCATAAGTGGCAATAATTAACTGGTATTAAAGTCAGCCATAAAAAAATTCAAGTATCACCTCATACTTACCTGGAGATATTATATAAAAACAACAATTTTAAAAGAGAGGTGATCAGTGAGCAATGCCGAAACGCAAAATCTATCTTGTTGCGGCTTTGCTCGCGCTCTTCATGCTGGTATTTGCGGTAGGGCAGCTTATTGGGCCCCAATCACTGAAACCGCTGGATGCCAAGCCTGACTACGAGCCGCTGCGAGAAGAAGTCACACAATTTATAGCAACATTGCCAGGAAACTACGGGATTTATTTTAAGGATTTGGAGTCCGGTGAGGAACTTGGGATCAATGAAACAGAGCCGTTCCCCCCTGCCAGCACCATTAAACTGCCGGTGGTGCTTTACCTGTATGAACAAATAGCAGAGGGTAAATTCAATTGGAATGATCGAGTTCGCTACAATAAAAACACCGATTATCAGGGTGGAGCCGGTATTCTACAATATGCGGCACGCCATGGAGATACCTATTCCCTGCGCTGTTTGGCCACCATTTCCATTATCTTGAGCGACAACATAGCCCACAATATGTTAGTTCGCCATTTGGGGTATGATAATGTGATGAACTTCATTAATAAACTGGGACCAAATACCACCCGCCCTTTTGGCAGTGCATCCACTACACCAAAGGATATGGGAGCGTTTTTTGAAGAATTGATCAGCTTTGCCAGAGAACATCCGGAAGAGGGGGGAAGGCTTTTAAATGACCTGGCCCACACCATTTATCATGTGGGCCTGCCGGGGGATCTTCCCAGTGATATTACAGTATCCCATAAAGAAGGAAGCATCAATGGTGTGGCTACAGATGGGGGAATTGTCTTTGGACGAAGGCCTTACATCCTGGTGGTGCTTTCCCAGGGAATTACTGATGAAGACGAAGCTTTTGGGGATATCGCCAAGATTTCACGAATTGTCTACGATTTCCAGCAGCAGCTTCCGGCTGCCGGTGATCTCAATTTACCAAAAATATAAAAAATGCAGGAATTTTAGGTAAAGAGCGAGAACAAAAAAGTATAGAACATTCCAGGAGGTGAAACACTTGGCTAAATTCCCACCCTTTGTAGAAGAATTAGGCAGGCGGGACAAAGAATTTTATGATGTAGTAACTAAGGTTATTGAAACAGCAACCAAACCGGGAGCAGTAGATGAAAAGACCAAGGTCTTCATCTGTCTCGCGTTGGATGCCTATATCGGTTCAGAGAGAGGTGTCATGGTATTGGCCAACCGTGCTCGAGAACTGGGGGCAACAGAAGAAGAATTAATGGAGGTCTTGCGCATCCCATACTATATAGCGGGCTCCCGACCGCTGATCACTGCCAATAACGCTTTCCCGAAAAAAGAATAATAAACATGACACATTTTAATGACCCGGTTCTTACCGGGTTTTTTAATTGTTATTTTTTGATTTATTAATTATATCCTGTGCGGTCTCTAATTGGTCAGAAGGAACAAATATTTTAATCTCAGCTAAGGGACCGACAGCAATACCATGAACAGGTGCGATTGACTCCTTCATTTTGAAAACCTTGATACCTGCGGTTTCCAATATCCCTTCAATTATCAAGTCCTCAGGAGGATAGACAACAGCCAAAAGCGCCATCCCCTCCATTTTCTCTGGAGTCATCAAAACACCATCCCTTTTTTTACTTTGATTTTACCACTGTTAAATCATCAAACCAATCCCCCTGATTAACAGTCCTTGAGAATCATCCGAAATCTCACAAGTTTTGTCAGGGCACGGTGTACAAATTCCAATCGTTGATCCATTAGGTTAATCTCCTTCCATGGCATAGATGAAACCCTCCTAGGAGTAATTTCATCTACTTATTGTAAAGGAGTGTAACCTATCTCTTGAACCATTTTTGTTACCCATGTCCTGACTGAACATTGACGACGACCAACCACTAACCACCAATTTAACAGGTATTGTCACCGCTTGGTTAAAATACATGTGATAACCGCCCGGTGCAAGCAAATACTAAAGACAGATTCAAGTTTAAGGAGGAATGAATTTTGGAAGGTACTGTTAAATGGTTTGATGAACGCAAAGGGTACGGGTTTATAACAGGTGAAGATGGAAAAGATGTTTTTGTCCATTTCTCTGCCATTCAGGAAGAGGGTTTTAAAACACTAAATGAGGGACAGCGTGTCAGGTTTGAGGTGACCGAAGGACCTCGTGGTGAACAGGCAACTAATGTACAGCCGATGTGATTCTCCATCATTTGTTAACCCACTATTAAAAAGCCCCGGGCATTACCCGGGGCATCAGGGTTACAAAACCATAGCCTCTGCTTCATGCCGGAAAGTACAATAGTTTCTTTTTGGGCAAGAGGCACAGGAAAAACTACCTTTTTTAACCTTCGCTGGGTCACCGATACCAAAAACCGCTGTAGTTGATTTAATAGGGGTCATCATATTACTCTCATTAAGAGTAACTCCAATCTCTTCAGGAGAGATAAGCTTAAAAACCACTCTTTGATCCCTTATATTCCAGTCCAGCTGGCCCGGTTCCATAAAAACCGTTGTGCCGTACCCCTTAAATTCCTCCAATAATTCCTTGTATAAGTTAAACATTGTTGTCCCTGCAGCTACAGCTCCATACATGTCTAAAAAATAGGCTTCCCCGTAATTACCCTCTTGATTTAATTCCCTTACCTTCTGTTCCAAAGCTGGCCCTATGGTACAGCACATCACTATAATTTTTTCCGCTCCCTCAAGGAGTTTGCACAGGTGCTCACTACGAAATAATTCACCATTTTCCAGTATTAAACGATCTTTCTCTATTTGGGCTACAGGAAACAGATCATAGATGCCCTTAGGATCCAGCAGAGTGGAGCCCAGAGATATGGCGTTTTGCAAATACTCAGAAGTTCCCTTATTCTTCCGACCACCGATTTTCTTGAGCAGTAGTTCTTCAGTTACCTCAACTTTCAAATTTTTCTGCATATCGATCCCCTCAACTTGTTTTAATATAAACTACTATATAAACTGTTCCACATCAATGGGATATTTCCTCTGCTCATAAAAACTGTTCTATTTCATCAATTGTTGATATTTCTCTGCAGGGAGGAAGAGCCTCCAAAAAATATCTGCCATAGCTGCGGGTCTTGATCCGTGGATCAAGAATCGCCACAATCCCCTGGTCCTGCTGTGACCTGATCAGCCTGCCAAAACCCTGGCGCAGCCGGATCACAGCCTCAGGAAGTGAATAACTGTAAAAGGAATTGCCACCGGAGCGCTCAATTGCCCTGATCTTTGCCTCTGTCAGAGGATCATCAGGAACAGCAAAAGGCAGTTTCACTAAAATCACACAGGAGAGGGCTTCACCCGGGACATCTACCCCCTCCCAGTAAGATGCTGTGGCAAACAGAACAGAGGAAATATCGTCTTTAAACTCTTTGATCAGTTTATTTTTGGGCAGATCACCCTGTTTAAGCAGCCTCCAAGGGAGCTGTCCCTTCAATGAATCGTAAACCTCATTCAAGCCTTTATATGATGTAAAGAGCACAAAGGCACGACCTTGCGTTTTTTTCAGTATTTCTGCGATAAGCTGTGCTGCCTTGGGGTAATAGCCCGGCTCCCTCGGGTCGGGCAGGTCAGAAGGCAGGTAAAGGAGGCACTGATCCTCATAGAAAAAGGGAGACCCCACAGATATCTCCAAGGCATGGGAGCATCCTGTATTCCCCTTGATAAAAGAAAAATCCCCATTGATGCTCAAAGTTGCTGAGGTCATCACCACACAGCCCAGCTCATCATTGGTGAATAGGAGATGTTCAAGTGTAGGGGCAACATCTAGCGGTGTGGCATGGAGTGTGATGAATTTCCGCTTTCTGTATTCACTCTTTTCTACCCAGTAAACCTTATCCTGGTCAGAAGCCTCCAGAATCTCCCCCAGATCATGGTTATAGCGTTCCAGACACTTAAATAAGGCGTTTTCCCTCTCCCCCACCAGGTCCACAGCGAACATATTGACTGTATTTTTGACCGCCTGCTGGAGCTCCTCACCCAGCTGAATGATTTCCGGGGTAGGAGACAGTGTATGACAGCCGCTGTTTTCCAGCCTGCCCACAGCATCAAAAAAACTGCTATTCAGGGAAAAGGCTTTATTGACCGCATCTAAATGGCAGCCTTCCCTTTTGCGCAGCTGGTTGAGCAGCACCTGCAAGCGCATATTGGAAACCTCAGTGCTCATAGTGCGCCTTGCTGTATCCTCCAGGTGCTGTGCCTCATCAAAAACAAGATAGCGGTACTCAGGCAGAAGGGAGACAGCCCCACCGCTTGCATATCTGAGGTTAAGGTCCGTAAAAAAGAGGGCATGATTGCAGACAATTAACCGGGCGCAGTGCAGCTTTCTCCTGGCTTTGACCAAAAAACAGCTTTCATAAAGGAGGCACTTGCGCCCCAGACAGGTATCATCGGCACAAACCCTGCTCCAGCTCTCCCCTGGCTCAAAAGGAAGCTCTGCTCTATCACCTGTAGTGGTCTGATCCACCCAATTTCTCAGCTTTTCCAGCTGTTCATCTGCAAAAAGCCCCTGATTCTGCACTTCCTCCTGATAGCGCAAGAGACAGAGATAGTTGCCCTTCCCTTTAGCCAATTCGGCCCGGAAATCAATACCGAGAGCATCCTCCAGAAAGGGGATATCCTTACCAAGCAGCTGTTCCTGAAGGGCAATCGTAGCTGTGCTCACCACAGCACGCAGATCATCCCCTACAGCCAGTGAGAGGGGGATCAGATAGGCAAAACTCTTCCCGGTTCCTGTTCCTGCCTCAGCCAGCACATGCTGTTCATGCAGCAGGCCGCGCTCCACCAGCCGGGCCATTTCAATCTGCTGTTCCCGCACCTCAAAGCCGGGAATCCTGCCCGGCAAAACCTCCCGGAAAATCTTTTCCACCGGTGATAATACCTGCTGCACAAAAGAACCTCCTACAAAGATTATACAGTGCTGCAGAGATCACAAAGTTCTCCCCCGGTTATCTCCAGCAGCTGTTCAAAAGTCACCGCTGCCACCGCGTTGGGGCTGCCGGCAGCAATGTAAACAACAGGGAAACGGCGCATGCTTATATCGATCAGGGTGCGCACCGGATTTTTCAGGGCAAAAGGACAGACTCCCCCTAAAGGAAATCCGGTTATCTCCAGTGTCTGATCAGCGTCAGGCAGTTTCACCTTACCGCTCACACCCAGGTGCTTTTTTAAACTGCTCTGGCGCACTTTGGCATCACCGCTGGTAACGACCAGAACAGGTCCAGCACTTGTCATAAAGAGAATGGTTTTGGCGATCTGCCCCACTTCCACTCCCACAGTTCTGGCAGCATCCTCAGCGGTTTTTGTGCTGTCTTCAAACTCAACAACTTTAATGTCATAAGGGAATTGGGTTAAAAATTCTCGCACCCGCTCAACCGTATTCACTACAAATTACCCCCCAATTATTCAAAAAAGTTTTGCTTTCTATTTTATCACAGAAGAAATAATATAAAACTACCAGGCTTACTCGTAAAAATCACAAACCCTATTGAACTCTACCAGCTCTCCGCCCAACTCCCGGAATATCTCAACTGCCGGATAATCAACAGTAAGGTAGAACAACTGCCAGCCGCGCCGTGCATAATTCAGCAGAACTTCAATAGTCTTCCTTTTTCTGGTTAATGATGAGTTCAACAGAGGGTCATCCAGCACCAAAAAACCGGGCTCTGCCCCCAGCGCCCTTTCCAGCAGTGCCAGACGCAGAGCCATCAGCAGCTGTGCCCTGGCCCCATCACTCAACAGGTCCTCACTGTATGCGGTTCCCAGCCCACTGACCCTGAAAGACACATCCTTTCCCTGCCTGCTGTAGTCGATGCAATTATAACGCCCTGTTATCGCATAGAAGATCTCAGCCGCCTGGGATAATGGTTCCAGGAGCGCTGCTTCAAGATCCCCTTTTGCTGCTTCCACAGCTTTTTCTACCCAAACAGCAGCCAACGATTCCCTGATGGCTTTTTTCAGCTGCTCTTCAGCCTCTTGGAGACGCAGAGCAAGGGAGGCTGTGTCCCCACAACCGGCAGCATAAAGGTTCTGTGACTCATCTAACTCCTGCTGCTGCAGTTTATCATACTGCTGCTGCAGTTCCTCCTCCTCTTCCCTCAATTCCAGCACCAATGCCTCCAGCCGGGCTTTTTCCCCATCAAGCTCATCCACTGAACGGGGATGAGGGTGCTGTTCCAAATAGGGTTTCAGGGCAAGGAGCCTTTCCCGCCATTGCTCCTCACTGCCCAGGAGAGTTTTCAGGCGGGTAGCCGCCAATTCCATATCTCTCTCCATACCCTCTCTTTGTTTGACAGCCTCTTCCAGTGAGGCAAAGTCACCTTTCCCGCTTTTGTGCATCAGCTGTTCCAGTGTGCTCCGGATCCCATCCAGTTCCCTGGCGCACTTCGCTAAAGAGCTATGGAAATCACGCAGGTTTTCAGCCAGCCTATCCAGTTCCCTTTCACACAGAAGCCTTTCCTGAACAAATCCATTAAGTATCCCCTCCTGCTCCCGGCACTCCAGTTCCGCTTTTTCCAGCGCCTTACTCATCTCCTCAGCTTGCCGAGCAAGCTGTGATTCCAAAAGCTTAACAAGCTCATCAGCTGTGCCTATAGCTTGTATGCCTGCTCTGCGGGCAAGCTCCAGCAGTTTCTCCTCAGCTTCTTTGAAAGTTCTGCTGCACATCCCTGCTACTGTTCGTGACCAGCCGATGATCACCAAGCCGGCTGCCAGCAATAACAAGCCTGGAACAAGCTGCCCTGCAAGGAAAAGCACAACAGCTGCCACAGTGAAGAGAGGGCCTGCAACCACTGCCCACCTGATGCGTTTTTTCTGCTCTTCCGCTGAATTGATACTGTGCAGGAGGGTTTGTGCTTCTGTTCTCAGAGCAGAATGTTCTTTAGCCTTTGCTTCCTTTTCCTGCCTGAGCCTGGCTAGGGTGTCCCTGGCCGCTGCACAGCTTTCCTCTGTCTCCTTTAAACAGCGTGAAAGCTTCTCCTGCTGCTGCCGAAGCTCTAAAGTTTTTATCTCTGTATCACTGATCTGGCTTTTCAGCGTTTTTTCCCTTTCCTTGAGGGACTGTTCTTTTGCTGCAGACTCAGCCCACAGCTGGAGGTCCTCCCGGGAACAGCGCTCATATCCGCCCTCCCGGTATTCGGTGCGCAGGGCCGACAGTTTTCTCTCCCATACCTCGGCTGCGCTGCAGATAGCTGCCTGGTGTTCCTCAGCAACTCTCTTCTGCTCATCTATCGCTGCAGCCAGTTTTTTCTTTACCGCCTGCAGCCTCTCACTAACACTCTGCAGTTCCCGCTTTATCTTCTCTCTGTTGGCCAAGCCGGATAATAAAAATTCCTTTTTTCTGTACAGGTCAAGATAGCCCTTGAGCTCTTCTGTTTTAGACCTGGTCCAGCTGTTCCTTTTTGCAGTGAGGCCTGCTGCGGACCGGACACCGGCCGCAAGCGCACCCAAGTTGTTCTCACAGTCAGCTGTAAAGTGCTGGATACAGGCCTCAATCAGGGGGCCCTTCTTCTCCCTGTTGCTGGACCAGAGAAAATGGAGATCACTCCCCCGGACAATGGGCAAGCGGGAAAACTCCGAAGGCAGCCCCAGCAGTTTATCCAGATCAATACTCCCTTCACAGGTCCATGTTTTCCCCTGATGCTCCAGCTTCACATAACCCTGATAATCATCAAAGCGCCGCGCTTGAAAGCGGGACTGGGCGCTCCCTCTGCGAAAAAGCATATTTACAATTATGTCAACCAAAGAGGTCTTTCCAGCCTCATTTTCATCATAAACAACCACACAGTTCTTTTCACTCTGAAAAAATACCGGCCTGCTTAGTGGGCCTACAGGGCAGCACTTCAGTTCCAGAATCCTCACCTCAAGTCCCCCTTCCCATCTGCTGCAGCAAGAGGGAGAGAGCTGTGCGGTAAAGTCCCTCTCTGTCCTTGATCACCTCTTGGGACAGCTCTTTCAGGCATGGATCCCTTAAATCCTCCAGTTCCAGGGGTGCCGGCGGTTCCAGTTCATCTAAAAGACGCAGACACCGTATTGCGATTCCCGGCAAAGCGGAAATCCCGGTGACCTGCACAGTGCCGCAGTTCACATCTCTCCATCGCCTCCGGTATTTTTTCACCAACATTTCTATCTCAGCTGTGCAGATATCCTCACTGATGCTCCCCACCCAGCCGGCTACCTCCAGGTCCAGGATCACCTCATGGTCCGCTTGCTGCTCAAGAAAAGAGGCTATTTCCTCCATTACCCTCTTCTCCTCAGCGGGAACAAAGAAAAATGATGCAGTTTCCCTGCGTGGCACCCCGGGGATCTCAACAGCCTGCACATCGATTCCCTCAGAAGATAGATCAATGAGAAAAGCACGGCGCGCCCCATTTTCACCCTTTGCTATGGGATAAGGTGTGCCGCTGTAGGCCAGCTGGACCTGATTAACCCTGATCGGGGGCAGTGTGGGGTTGTGCCAGTGCCCTAAAGCGATATAAGCTGCTGGAAGGTCTGATAGGTCATGTTCCCACAAACAAGCACTGCGGGAATCATCCTTATCATCGGAAAAGTAAAGAGCAGACAGGGATGAATCATAGAAGTTGGTGTGCATGATAACAATAGAGGGCAAATCTTCTCCCTTAACAGAGCTGTGCAGAAGATCTACCCCCTGCCTTCCCGGCAGATATGGGATCCCGATGATGGGTGTCCCTTGTAATTCCCATTTGACTGCTGTTTCACCGCAGCTGTGCACATTGCGCCCATAATACTCCCCAGAGCAAAAAGCTGCTCTGTCATGGTTTCCCGGGATCAGAAAAAACTCCAGTTCATATGAATCAAACAGCTCACGCACCTCAGCCCTGAGAGAAGCGGCAGCCTCTGCTGTATCAAAGAGATCACCTGCAATAAGCAGGGCAGAGCAGCCCAGCTCCACAGTCAGATCACAGACCGTCCTGAAAGCTTTCATTCTCTCAGGTGCTGCAGGAGTGAGATGCACATCTGCAGTATGCAAAACCTTCAAAGGAATACACCGCATTTCTATTAAATCTCAGCGAACTGTTAAATGTATTCGCCGCTTAGCGGTTATTCCCTTTAAAAGAAAAATGGGGCTGAGGGAGGGCAAAACCACTCAGCCCAACTGGTTTTTTATGAAAAGTATGACCGGGGACAAACATCTATTTCAATAAGAGGCCATCATAGACCTGACTACACCATTTTCTCCAGCCAGTTTGTTGAGGATGCGCAAAAGAGCAACACCATCATAATTACAAAGATTGCTGTACAAAAAAACAGTTGCTATTGTTATTACATAATCAGTGCCATAATGGCCTTATGGGCATGAAGCCGGTTTTCCGCTTCATCGAAAACAACTGACTGAGGCCCATCCATCACTTCATCGGTGATCTCCTCACCCCGGTGAGCAGGGAGACAGTGTAAAACAACAGCACCTGGATTAGCCTTTTTCAAAAGTTCACTATTGACCTGGTAGCGCCGAAAAACTTTTGTACGCTGCAGGCGCTCTTTTTCCTGCCCCATACTGGCCCAGAGGTCTGTGTAGATCACATCTGCATCTTTGGCTGCCTCCAGCGGGTCCTTCACAATCTCCAGCTGCACACCGGTCTCAGCTGCCTCTTGCCGGGCACCGGCCATAATCTCTGGAGAAGGCTCATACCCCGGTGGACAGGCGATGGTCATATGCACACCCATTTTGGCACAGATCTGCAGGAGGGAATGGGCAACATTATTGCCGTCCCCGATAAAGGCCAGTTTTATGCCCTTTAGTTTCCCCAGATGCTCCTCAACGGTCATCAAATCCGCTATTACCTGGGTGGGATGAACCAGATCGGTCAGACCATTGATAATAGGTATAGAGGCATAGTGAGCCAGTTCATCAACATCCTTCTGATCAAAAGTTCTGATCATAATCCCATCCAGGTACCGCTCCAGTGTACGAGCTGTATCAGGAAAAGACTCCCCTCTGCCCAGTTGGATATCCTGAGCGTTGAGGAAAAGAGAATAACCACCAAGTTGATACATGCCCACCTCAAAAGATACCCTGGTCCTGGTTGAGGGCTTGGTGAAGATCATCCCTAGAGTTTTGCCCTGTAAAACAGGATGGGGAATACCCTCTTTTAATTCTTTCTTTAAGTCATGGGCGGCATCCATGATCAGCCGGATCTCCTGGCCGGTAAAATCGGAGATCGTTAAGAAATCCCGCCCCTTTAAGCTTTTATCAAGATAAGCTTTGGCCATTTTTCTCCCCTCTTTTAATAAAGTATGTTTTTCAACCAACAGACCGTTCACCAGAATGGTTCTGCACGGATTAATGGGCTATGAAAAAAACTCCTGCATAGCTTTCTCCAATATTTCCAATGCCTCATCGATCTCTTCCCTTGTTGTGATTAAAGGCGGCAGAAAACGAATCACCCGCTCTCCAGTACAGTTGACCAACAGACCCCGCTCCTGGCAGAGATTAACCAGTTGACCGGCAGGCTGCTCCAATTCCATTCCCAGCAGGAAGCCCAGACCCCGCACCTCTTTGATGGGGTATCTGTCTTGTAATGCTGTTAAGCGGTCTTTCATATACTCCCCATTCCTGGCTGCCTGCTCTGCAAGGCCATCCTCTTTTATTACATCAAGCACAGCTTTGGCTGCTGCACAGGCCACAGGATTACCGCCAAAAGTGGACCCATGGCTGCCTGGTTGAAAAACAGCAGCCACCTCTTCCCTAGCAACCGCAGCCCCGATAGGCAGCCCCCCTCCTAGGGACTTAGCAAGGGTCAGGACATCCGGTTTCACACCATAGTGCTCATAAGCAAACACCTTTCCCGTCCGCCCCAGACCGCACTGCACCTCATCAAAAATCAATGGGATTCCTCTGTCCTGAAGCCCTCTTAGAGTATCCATCAATTCTTGAGTTGCAGTATAGACCCCGCCCTCCCCCTGCAGCGGTTCCAACATAATACCTGCAGTCTGCGGTCCCACAGCCTTTTTCAATTCTGCCACATCGTTAAAAGCGACATGGCGAAAGCCTTCAGGTAAGGGTGTAAAACCCAGTGAAAACTTCTCCTGCCCTGTGGCAGCTAATGTCCCTAGAGTTCTGCCATGAAAAGACCTGCTGAAAGTTATGATTTCCGGATTCTCTATGCCACGGCCATAAGCGTACTTACGCACCAGCTTGATCGCGGCTTCATTGGCTTCTGCACCGCTGTTGCAAAAAAACACCCGATCGAGTCCGCTCAAGGCTGCCAGTTCTCTGGCCAAAACCACCGGAGGCTCAAACCAGTAGAGGTTAGAGCAGTGGATCAGTTGTTCCGCTTGTTTTTGGATCGCTTCAACAACCTTTGGGTGGCAGTGACCCAGAGCATTAACCGCTATCCCGCTCACAAAATCCAGGTAGCACCTGCCTTCAGCATCGAAAACCCGCACTCCCTGCCCCCTGGTAATTACCAGGGGAAGTTGGGCATAATTTTGCATCAGGTATCTCTTCCCCATTTCCATTATTTGAACACCTGTCAAACCTCTTCCCCCTTAATAATCATCAAATTTAGGACCTGCCTGCACAGATTATTAACCAAATCCAAAGGAAAAATCTCTTATCATATAAAAAATTATTTCACAACCATAGTACCGACACCCTGATCTGTAAAGACCTCCAGCAGGATGGAATGAAGGATCCTGCCATCGATGATATGGGTTCTGCCAACACCCCTGTTCAGCGCATATACACAGCACTCCACCTTGGGGATCATCCCACCGGCGATCACCCCTCTGTTGATCAAATCAGGAACCTCAGATGTTTTGATCACCGAAAGGAGGCTTGAAGGATCCTCCCGGTCAGCGAAGATCCCTTCAACATCAGTGAGCAGAACCAACTTATTCGCTTTTAAAGCCGCAGCAACCGCACCGGCTACATAGTCAGCATTGATATTATAGCTGCGTCCGTCCTCCCCCACACCTATGGGCGCAATAACCGGAATATAACCCTCATTTTTTACTGTTTCAATAATCTCTGGATTGACCCTTTCCACTTCCCCTACATGGCCCAGGTCAACCCCTTCACCTGCAGCCTCCGGAAGCACCTTCGGGCGGGCAGTGATCAGCCCCGCATCTTTACCGCAGATCCCGATCCCCTTCCCCCCCAGCTGATTGATCAGTGTAACTATCTCTTTGTTCACCTTGCCGGCTAACACCATTTCCACAATTTCCATTGTTTCATCATCTGTGACCCGCTGACCGTGAACAAATTTGATATCTTTATCAAGCTTTTTCAGCATCTCATCGATGGCTTTGCCTCCGCCATGGACAATAACCGGGTGGATGCCAACCAACTTCAGCAAAATACAGTCAGTGATCACCCCTCGCTCCAGTTCTTCACTGACCATTGCTCTCCCACCATATTTAATCACCACAGTGGCGCCGGAAAACTTCCTGATATAGGGCAATGCCTCAACCAGTATCGAGGCCTTTTCCAGAGGTGTTAAAACCATCTTTTATTCCCCTCCTCAAGTGCGGTAATGGGCATTAATGCGCACATAATCGAATGAAAGATCACAACCCCATGCTATTCCGGAAGCAACGCCATTATGCAGGTCCACTGTGATGGTCACTTCACTCTCCTTGAGAATGGATTTAGCCTTTTCCTCATCAAAGGGGACAGCTTTCCCCTGAGCGGCTACTTGAAGATCCCCCAGGTAGACATCTACTGTGTCAGGCTCAAATGGCGCTCCGGCAGCACCTGCAGCTGACAGCACCCGGCCCCAGTTGGCATCTTCACCGTGAATAGCGGTCTTGACCAGACTGGAACCAGCGATCTCACGAGCAATTATGCGTGCCTCCTGTTCACTGGCCGCGCCCTTGACCTGCACCTCCAACAGTTTGGTCGCTCCCTCTCCATCCCGGGCGATCATCTTGGCCAATTCAGTGCAGACGAGCAATAGGACATCCCGAAACAGGTCAAATTCCTGATCAGCTTCTGTCAGCAGATTGTTTCCTCCCTGCCCGTTTGCCATCATAACAACCATGTCATTGGTGCTCATATCCCCATCCACAGTTATGGAATTAAAAGAGCGGTCCACTGCCCAGCGCAAGGCCTGATTTAGCGCATTCTGCTCAACGTTAGCATCAGTGGTAATAAAGGCCAGCATAGTGGCCATATTGGGGTGAATCATTCCGGAACCCTTGGCCATTCCCCCGATAACAACTTCTTCCCCACCAATGTTTAGCTTGACTGCAAATTCTTTGGTGTTGGTATCGGTTGTTAAAATAGCTTCCGCAGCAAACATACCGCCATCCCTGGACAGAAGTGATGCAGCATTTTTTATCCCTTTTTCAATTTTATCCATAGGCAGATACTCCCCGATCACCCCTGTTGATGCCACAATCACATCCTCTGGAGCGATACCCAGAGCATCTGCTGTTAATTGCGCCATTTTCTTGGCATCAGCAAGCCCCTGTTCACCTGTGCAAGCATTGGCGATCCCGCTGTTTACCACCACCGCCTGGGCAGAGCCGTTAGCCAGGTGTTCCTGGCTGACCAGCACCGGTGCAGCCTTCACATAGTTTTGAGTAAAAAGGCCGGCAGCTGCTGCAGGTGTTTCCGAATAAAGAAGTGCTAAATCCCGGCACCCCTTTTTTCGCACCTCTGCTACAATACCTGCTGCTTGAAATCCCTGGGGGGCAGTAACCCCGCCCGGTATAACTGTGTATTTTAGCTGTTCTGACAATTCTAATCCTGGTTCCCCGCAAAACTATAAAACTTACCTCTAATCCAGGGAACACAGGCACCTCCTTCCATTGATAGATAATAGCGAACCGCACAAAAAACCTTCCTCTATTTCGATTATGGATAAAGGCCCGGTTGCTGCAACCCTGTATCCTCCGGAAGTTCAAACAGTATGTTCATATTCTGCACCGCCTGGCCTGCCGCTCCTTTGACCAGATTATCGATAACCGACACAACAATAGCCATATCCCTGTTGACCACTGTCCCTATAAAACATCTATTGGTCCCAACTACCCACTTGGTTTCCGGCATTTCCCCTTCTAAAGCAACCTGGACAAATTCCTCAGCTGCATAAAAATCCTGATAGATCTGTCTCAGCGAACAGCTGTCCAGAGTGCTGCTGATCTTAGCATAAACTGTGCTGATAATACCTCTGCTTACCGGCATCAGGTGGGGTGTAAAGATGATATCAACAGCTTCCCCAGCCAGCAGCCCGGCATAGTGGGCAATCTCTGGGGTGTGGCGGTGTGTGCCCAAGCCGTAAGCCTTCATATTCTCATTGCATTCTGCAAAAAGGCTTCCCAGTTTTAAGGACCTTCCTGCTCCGGACACTCCTGATTTGGAATCGATGATCACAGATGATCCGTCCACCAGCCTCTTTTTCAGCAGAGGTGCCAAAGCAAGTAGGGCACTGGTGGGGTAACAACCCGGATTTGCTACCAACCTTTTCCCTTTGATCTCTTCACGGAAAAGCTCGGGAAGCCCGTACACCGCTTCCTTCAGCAGTGCAGGTGCACCATGCTCTACTTGATACCATTCCTCATAGACCCTTTGCTCCGGAAGGCGGAAATCTGCAGCAAGATCGATAACCTTTTTCCCCTTCTCAATAACCTGCTGAGCTACTGGAGCAGATACCCGGTGGGGCAGAGCAAGAAAAACCACATCAGATCTATCTATAAGTTCACCCAGGTCTTCCATCCCCATAATCTCAATTTCTGCATGACCACGCAGGTGGGGATAGACGCGATCCAAAGCAGTCCCAGCGAAATCCTTTGAAGCAGCAGTTATTTCACTCACCCTAGGGTGATGGCAGAGGATGCGCACCAATTCCTCTCCCACATACCCTGTCACACCAACAATACCTACTTTTAAAGCCATAGCCTTCTCCCCTATTATATCTATATTTATTCTTGACAGATCATATTAATTCTGCTCCAATAAACCGCTCAAATATTATGAGCAAGCAATATTTATTGCTCGCTCCTAAAATCATTTTCTCATTATTATACAATGTCATGCATAATCATGCAATAGTTTTTTATACCCGAATCTATCCTAGTCGCGATTGCCAGGAGAGAGAACAGTGCCCCGCATATAAGATACAAGCCTTGAGTAAGCCTTGTAATAACCTGCCTGAAAAGCTGACCGCTCTGTCTTGAGGGCGAACCAGGGCTATATTACTTTAAAATTTAGTAGAAAAGGGTAAAGGCAGTGCAGGTATGATATTAAATTCATAATATATATAATATATACAAGTATGGATAGCTGCAGAGATGTCAACAAATAGAAGGAATTATTGCTTAAGAAGCGAAGTATGTTCTTAAGAAAGGGGGGGGGGAAGTATGTCCAGATTTGAACAACTAAAGAAACTATGTCAAAATACCATAACGCCGGATCATGTTGTAATGGCAGTTTTGTCCA
>LFTQ01000059.1 GCA_001513545.1 Clostridia bacterium DTU068
CCTATAAGGAATTGAAACATCCAAAAAAATTTTACAAAATAACCGGGATAAAGGTGTTTGTAGCGTACCTATAAGGAATTGAAACTAGCTTCACGGACACCTTCAGCCTCTTCTTCTAACCCGTTTGTAGCGTACCTATAAGGAATTGAAACCCTCACCGATGATCCACGCCCGGTCGATGATATTAAGTTTGTAGCGTACCTATAAGGAATTGAAACTTGTAATACACAGCACCCTCCTTTTTAATTTATTCCGTTTGTAGCGTACCTATAAGGAATTGAAACAACTGGAAGAGATCCGAAAAGAAAGCCGCTAGGGAGGTTTGTAGCGTACCTATAAGGAATTGAAACGTTCCAATGATGTAGTAGTCTGTATTGAATACTTCGTTTGTAGCGTACCTATAAGGAATTGAAACGCGCTCACACCCATTGAAGATGTCAGACAGCTAACCAGTTTGTAGCGTACCTATAAGGAATTGAAACGTATTCCGTACTTTTTACCCAACCACGAGTTTTTACCAGTTTGTAGCGTACCTATAAGGAATTGAAACCTGAATGTTTTCCGCAGAAATCACATACACCTATCCCGTTTGTAGCGTACCTATAAGGAATTGAAACGTCCCAGCCACCCACCCGCAACGAGTGTGGACGAGTTGTTTGTAGCGTACCTATAAGGAATTGAAACACCTCCCAAGAGAAGGAGTCAAACTCCTCCTCCAGGGTTTGTAGCGTACCTATAAGGAATTGAAACTGATATTCTCGGGTCACGAAATTTCCTTTGTCGTCTTGTTTGTAGCGTACCTATAAGGAATTGAAACAAAGTTTTTAACCCTGACTGGACCTGTCGAGGGTTTAGTTTGTAGCGTACCTATAAGGAATTGAAACTGCCATCCGGCATAGCGTATTCTGCGACAATATCCAGTTTGTAGCGTACCTATAAGGAATTGAAACTCCCTTCAACATCAGGAATATAATCCCAGTCCACCAGTTTGTAGCGTACCTATAAGGAATTGAAACGAAGCAAATAATATCCGTTTAGCGGAGCGGCTTGAGTTTGTAGCGTACCTATAAGGAATTGAAACTGCATAAATCAATCAGAAGATTTTTCATCTCGCTTCGTTTGTAGCGTACCTATAAGGAATTGAAACCTGTGAGCGCACTTCTAGAGGGTATGCGGTGATGCTGGTTTGTAGCGTACCTATAAGGAATTGAAACCTCTCGGAACAGTTATAAAGTGGATAGCAGACGTTGGTTTGTAGCGTACCTATAAGGAATTGAAACAGCACCTTCGATGTTTACACTACATCCTATTTCCTCGTTTGTAGCGTACCTATAAGGAATTGAAACAATAAAGCATATTGGCGGTATATAGAAAACGAACTGTGTTTGTAGCGTACCTATAAGGAATTGAAACCGGTTCCTACGCAGGAATATACTTTAAACACAATTGTTTGTAGCGTACCTATAAGGAATTGAAACAACTCCAAGGCGAACCATCCAGTGCCACTGCCTTTTTGTTTTCAGGTACCAATAATGAATTGAAACCCTAAATAAGCAAACAAATGCAAGCACCTTCTAAACAACTGCCAGTTTTCAGCGCCCCACGAAGATTTGCAACCCCCACTTTGGCCTCGGTATCGACCTGGCGGGCACATCAGGGAAAAGGTTTGAAGCAAATTTATAATGTACAGATAAAAATAGTTTTTTCGGTTTGACCAAATAAGTTCTTCCGGGTAATATTAGCAGCAAAGGGAGGTGTGAAATTGTTGGCTGCTGTTTTAAAGGTTCTTGTCAATGTGGCTGGTTTTTATATCGCAGCCTTGGTTTTTCCCAATATCATTTATGATCAACCTTCCACACTGCTGTGGGCGGGGCTTGTGTTGGGCTTGGTGAATATTTTGGTGCGGCCGCTGTTGATGTTGCTGACACTGCCTATCAGATTCTTAACCTTTGGACTCTTCACATTGGTGATCAATGCACTTATGGTGTCTCTGACCGATTATTTCATTGAGGGTTTGTACATACCGGGGTTTTGGTATGCTCTTGCTGTTTCAGTATTTATATCTATACTGAATATGCTGTTTATCAATAAAGCCTAGAAGCATTTTAAACGCTTGTTTTGCCTGGATCATGCATATTTTTAGGACACCTTTTCTTTATGGGGTGTTCATTTTTTTACGATTACCCGCCTTGCCACTCATTCCTTATTCCTCCGTGAATTCTCACTCTATAAAAAATAGTTGCATAAGAAAATAAGAAATAATATAATACGTATGACGTAATACGTCTTACGTATGATGACCATTTTAGCTTCAATGTTAGGGACTTATTTATCTAGTTGTTTCTATTAATAGTGCTCTAGGTTAAGAGTACATTTCACATCTTTCAGTTAAATTCATACAAACCAACATGTATGAAAACTAAAAACTCATAGAGGGGGGATTGATTATAGGCAATTATTCAGGGTTGTAGTGTGAATTATTTTTTATGGGGGAGGAGCCAGATGGAGAAAAACACACCTGCTGTGAACAACAAGAAGTACGGGAGGCATATTGTTCAATATCCCCCGGAAGTCTCTGCCTGTGTCGGATGTAATGCGTGCGAAATCGTGTGTGCATTGGTCCACGAGGGAAAAACAGGGCCTATGCTCAGACGCATTTTTTTAGAACGAGACACAGTTATGTTATTCAATCATGTTATTTATACCTGTCAGCATTGTGTAGATCACCCCTGTTATGATGCCTGTCCGAAAAAGGACGCCGCTATGTGTCTTGATGAGGAAAAGGGGATTGTTTACATTAATCCGGAGTTTTGCATTGGATGTAAAAGATGTATTAAAGCATGTCCTTTCGAACCCAAAAGAATAAATTTCAATAAGAGTGAAAAGAAGGCTGTTAAATGTGACCTTTGCCGCGACAGAGAGAACGGGCCTGCTTGTGTGGAGTTCTGCCAGGTTAGATGTATAGGTCTCTCTGATCAACCATTGCCCCCACCGCCGCCTGCTCCCCCTTTACCTGAGGGGAAACCGAATGAAAATGATAGCGAACAAACGCCCTCCGCTTGAGAATAGGAAGGAGAGTAAGCCATGGAAAAGTTGTACGGATATGTTGGAAAGATCGCCAGAATCAATCTGACAAGCGGTGAAGTTTCTATTGTTCCTACATCCAATTATGTGCCCAAATACCTTGGGGGCCGTGGTGTTTGCAATAAAATATTTTGGGATGAGGTAGGCCCTGGGGTTAAAGCCTTCGACCCGGAAAACAAAATTATTTTTATGACGGGCCCAACTACAGGTACAGGTATCCCCACCGGTGGCAGAACCGTTATCGCCGGTATTTCTCCTCAATGCTATCCGGAACAGTATACCTGGAGCGGTATCGGTGGATGGTTTGGTGCCGAGCTGAAATATGCTGGTTATGACGGCCTAATAATCGAGGGGAAAGCCTCTGATCGCAGCTATATATGGATCAATGACGATGAGATTTCCATATTGCCTGCTGATGAGATCTGGGGGCTGTATACATATGAGACACAGCTGAAGCTGGAGGAAATACACGGAAAAGATGTGAAGAGCCTGGTTATTGGGCCGGCTGGAGAGAATTTGCTGCGTATGGCTGTTGTCGCTTCGGCCAATGAAACCGCTGCAGGTAAGGGTGGTTTTGGCGCTGTTTTCGGATCGAAGAATCTGAAGGCCATAACTGTGAGAGGAACCGGCACTGTGCAACCCGCAGATGTGGATGCTGTTTTGCGCCTACGTCATAAGATGGGTAAACCACTCTATTATACAAACCCGGTCAAAATAGCACAGGCCTTCGAAGGCCCCGGAATGAATTTCCCTGTAGAAGAGGGAGTTAAAGAGATACGGACCTGCTGCAGCCATGGCTGCAATCAGCACTGCCCTCGTTTATTTCTTGATGTGAAAAGTGCAACACAAAAGAGCGGGAGGACCAATCAGGTCTCTAAATGTGTTGGTCCTTTTGCTATTGAATGGGTTAATGACTGCAGTTGGGTGCCTGCACAAACCTTTGCCACTGAACAGAACAATAATCCGGCTTGTTTAATGATGTCAGGGGCAGTTGTGCCACCAGATTTAACAGACCCTGCTGTTCCAGAATTATTTGATGTCCATCCGGGCGATACCTATAACCTCTGGGAACCTGATTATGACAGGGGAATGGTGATCAACGAACTGTGCAGTCAGTACGGCCTTAATAAATGGGATATCATCGTTTGGTTGATGCCCTGGTTGGCCATGGGTAAAAAAGAAGGGGTTTTGGATGATCTGGACCTGGGTATGGAGATAGACCCTAGTTCTGAAGAGTTTATGAAGCATCTATTAGAAATGATTGTTTACCGTAAGGGCTATTACGGAAACCTTTTTGCAGAAGGCATGGCCCGCGCGATACGTGAATTGGGCAAAGAAAAATACGGAGATACCATATATCAGGGCCGCTTTTCCAAGAGATTGAACGGCCAGAGGTTGGATATTCCTATCAGCTTTGAAGCTGCATGGGGTTATTCTGCTCACTGGAACGGACGCGGGTATCAGGGTTCCATCGATATCACCGCCTGGCTGCCGATATTGCTGGAATTGATGTCATCTAGCCGTGACCCACAGCCAAACACCCATCATCATGACACCATCGAGTATATGCGTGAGGCTCGTAAGGATCTATATCATGGCCTCGCTGTTCCCAAATCAGCAATTATGAATGAAATTAAAGCAGAATTGAAAGAGGCTGTAACATCCTGCGATTGGCAACTTCCCGATGTGTACTGGCCTAGCGCTGAAGCGGAACTGTTTGAGGCTGCTACCGGTGTCAAGATGAGTGAAGAAGAGATGATAACAGCAGCTGAACGGCTGAAAAATCTTTTCAGGGCAATTCTAATACGCAATTACGGCAGGACCAGAGAGATGGAAGTGAATGAGGTGCTTCCACTGCACTCTTATCCGGATGCAGATGGTAATGTGCTCGATCAAAAAGGTTTTGACGTGCTTGTTAACAATTACTATAAACTTCGTGGTTGGGACATTAAGACCGGTTGGCCAACCAGAGAAACATATGAAAAACTTGGGCTAAAAGATGTGGCCGATGAACTGGAAGCCATCGGCAAGCTGCCAGATTAAATGATATCTAGAAAGTGAGAGTGATGAAAATGCAGAAAAATCCCTTCAAGTATATTCTAGTCTTCATTATGACTGTTGGCCTGACCTTTTCTGGATTTACCAATGTTATTTTTTCTGCGCGGGCCCTGGATGTGATGCAGCTTTTCAATATGAACCAGGCGCAGTTATCTGCGATTACCAGTGTCAGCAACCTTCCCGCGTTTTTCTTTGCTATTTGGTTGGGCAATCTAATCGATAGGAAAGGGATCCGTAAGGTTCCCATCATCCTGTTTGCCCTGGCAACCATTGTTGGTGTGCTGCGTATTTTCTCACCCAATTACACCATATTATTTCTGCTAACCTTTCTTGCCAGTTCATTTTTCCTGCCGGTCAATATCATTGCTCCCAAGCTGTTTGCCCCCTATTTCTCTGCAGGTGAGATGGGAGCGGCGATCGGTGTCTACAGTTCAGGAGCAGGTGTTGGCACTACACTGGCTTTCGCTTTGGGACCGATGTTCCCCACTACACAGGGTGCTCTAGCATTTATCGCTGCCGGTTACGCCTTGATGCTGATCTTTTGGATTATTTTTGTTAAGGAGCCGAAAAAAGCAGATGATGTTGCTTCTGCCGCTATAGTCAGTACCGATCTAAAGGCGGTTTTGAAGAGCAAGACAATGTGGAAAGTTATGCTTTGCGGCGGCCTTTCTGTAGGATCTGCCATTCTATTGAACAGTTACGCTGTCACAGCCTTCATCGGCAAAGGAATGGAACCAGCAGCGGCAAGTGTTATTGCCACTATCATGAACTTCTGCCTGTTGATTGGCGGTTTGGTTGCCGGTTTTATCGTATCCAAGGTGGGACTTTACAATGTGCCGTACATTATTATCTGCTGTGGTGGTGCTGTCCTGTATTACTTGGCTTACTGGCTGCCTTTGGGCACCATTACCTACGTCATGATCGGTATCGCAGCTTTTGTGGTGGCCGGTTCTATTGGTGTGAATATGGCCCGTATCGCCCTGATCCCTGTTACCGGTGAATTTGGACCTGAGAACATCGGCGCTGCAGGCGGCATGAACCAGGCCTCTGCCGGTTTAATCGGATTTGTTCTACCCACCATTGTTGCTTCAATTTTTGGTACGAATTATTTAGGTGTGTGGACCTTTGCTGCGATAATACTCATCACCATTGGAATTTTAGGAGGAGTGCTCACACCTGAACTTGGTCCCAATGGTAAATTGGCTCAGAGTAAAAAACAGGCTTCTACAGCTTCAGTTAATTAATTGTCCGTAATACTACACGGGCAATCAATAATAACAACAACACATAAGGAGGTATACCCATGGACAGAATGAAAGGTAAGATCGCTGTTGTAACCGGTGTAGCATCCGGTATCGGTAAAGCTATTGCCGAAATGTTTGCTGCTGAGGGTGCAAAGGTAGTAGGAGCGGATTATGATGCTGAGAACGGTCAGAAGACTATCGATGGCATTAAAGCAAAAGGCGGAGAGGCCATCTTTGTTGCCGCCAATCTTCGCAAAAAAGAGGATGTGGAAAACTTAAAGAAAGTAGCCTTGGATACATACGGCACTATCACTACCCTGGTTAACGCCGCTGGGGTATTAGTGCATGCTCCCTTTTTGGAACATACTGACGAGGATTATGATAAAATCAGTGAGACTAACTTCCGCGCTTATTGCTGGACTATGCAGGCTTTCCTACCGGTGATGGTGGAGAATCCTGAGCAGTGCTCTGTATGTAATATTGCTTCCATCTCATCAATCAAGCCGGAATCGAACGCTTATTATTATGGTGCATTCAAGGCAGCAGTGGACTTGATGACCCGCAACCTGTCCCGAGAATTTTCACCTAAGGGTGTGCGTTTAAATGTGATTTGCCCGGGGCCGGTCTTTACAAATATGACTCCGCAGGAAGTGATCAACAGTCCTGAGATCCAGGCAGAGATGTGCAAAAATGTCTGCTCTATCGGCCGTTTGGGTGAGCCTGAGGATATCGCCTATGCCGCTACCTATCTGTGCTCAGATGAGGCTTCTTGGGTCACTGGCATCCACTTGGTGGTCGACGGCGGCGCCTGTATGATGGGTTAATTGTATCAAAAAATATGGTCCGGCCACTTTGGCCGGACCAATATTCCCTAAAAGCTCTGTATGACATGGGGGCAGATTTTTTAGCAGTGTTAATAACTAAAAGGAATATATGGAGCTGAGTATCGATCTTTACAGAGGAGTTGGCAATGGAGAAAAGATTATACCTAAACGGAATAAGATGACGCTGAATATCGATTATTAGAAAGGAGATAGAAATGGAGGAAAGACTATACCCACAGCGTTGGCTTATATTGGCGGTATTGTTTGTAGTAGTGAGTATTTTACAGTTCGCAGTTATTATTACTCCAGGCATTGCTACTATTTTTATACCTGAATATGGTTTTACCCCAGCTCAGTTTGGTATCGTCTGTAATATGCCCTTTTTGGCCGGAGTGCTGTTCGGTATTCCCTGTGGCTCTCTGGGTGACCGATATGGTACAAGAAAAGTGATGCTCGTCGGTCTGTTCGTATTTGTTGCAGGAGCATTATGGCGTGTTTTCGCTAGCGATTTCATCTCCCTTTGTATCTCTAGCCTAGTGATGGGTTTTGCCCTGGCTACCCTTAATTCCAACTCTACAAAAGTTATACGTCTGTGGTTCCCGGGTAAGGCCATGGGTCCCGCTATGGGTGTGTATGTATGTGGTGCCTCTCTAGGTGCCGGTGTTGCGCTGAAGATTGGGCCGAGTTTTGCTAATTCTGCCGCCGCCTTTATGGCCTGTGTTTATGCGGCTATTGCCTCCCTTTTGATCTGGCTGCTCTTCTTCCGTACTCATCCTGACGGTGAGAGGTGTGAAGAAGAATCGAGCCTGCAGCAGATGAAAGCTGTGATGAAAGACAAAAATGTATGGCTGATCTCTGTGATGATCTTTTTTATTTTCGGCTGCTCAACTACAGCTCAGACCTATATGAACGCAGGCCTGGCTGAACACGGCTCTGGTAATATAGGGTTGGCTTCAACTATATCTGCAAGTTCGGCGGTATTTGTGGCGATAGGCTCTATTTTCATGCCTGCACTTATCGCTAAGTTTAACAAGTTGCGTCCGGTAATGCTGATGCTGTGTATTGCTCAGTTCCTTGTCTTGTGCCTGATCTTTGTCCTACCCTTTGGTATCCCCACACTGATCCTGATGTTCTTCATGGGTCTGTTCCTGGGTGGTATGCTGGCCATGGGTAAGGCGATTCCGGCACTTTTGCCCAATATCAATCCCAGGGATCTGGGAGCGGTAGGGGGAGTTCAGAGCACATTCCAAAATATAGGAGCCTGGTTTGTAGCCGGTTATATCATTGCACCGATCTGCCAAGTTGTAATCCCAGGAAATATCTATTTTGGGATTTATGTAGGCGCTGGAATCTGTGCTTTGCTGGCAGGACTCACTGTGATGATGCTGCCGGAAATGCCTACTTCTGTTGATGCTAAGATGAAGTTGGAGACGGCAAAAGCATCTGTCAGCGCGGATGCCTGAGAAGCTTATAAAACCTGGTCCCAGAATTAATTACAGAGAATACTTTTTCTTCTGCAGAGGTGTGCTATGATTGAACCGACAAAAACTGTGCATATATCTCAGTACAAAAATGGCGTCATTACTGAAGTGGAGGATACTACACTATCAGAGTATCATCTGACACTTTATGTGAATGGTCAACGCCAGGTTGTTATTTCATGTACACCTGAACATTTAGAGGAAATGGTGCTGGGTTATTTACTCAGTGAAGGTTTTGTGAAAGATCTATCTCAGGTTGAGCATATTAATTTTTCTGGGGATTGGTCTCTTGCAGATGTGTGGGTGAAGCAAGAAAACAAGCCTGGCTTAGTCAGTGATTGTGCTTATGTGAAAAGTGATGCCGTTTTTTCAGTTTCCGGAGTTATCAGGCAATTTGAGCGTTTTATCTGGGCATCACGTAAGCACTATAAAACTGGAGGAATACACTGCGCTGTACTATGTGATGATCAAGATATTCTGCTGTTAGTTAATGATATCAGTCGTCACAATACAATTGACAAGATTGTCGGCATGGCGTACAAGCAGCAGATTGATTTAGACAGCAAATACCTTATCATAAGTGCAAGGGTGCCCAGTGATATGGTACAAAAGGTCATCAACTGCGGTATTCCTATGCTGGTGGCTAGGTCGTTAGCAACCTATGAAGCTATCCAAGTGGCCAGGCGCTCCAATCTAACACTGGTAGGACGGATTGAGGACAAACAAATGAAAATATATAGTGGTAAGCAGCGTTTAAAATGATAGTATGATTAAAAGGCGGCTAAACAGCCGCCTTTTTTGGTGTTTGCCCACCATTTATAGTTTTTATTCATTATTGATAATATTAGGCAGTGGGTAATTTGGCTCAACTTGCAGCAGTCCGGTGGATACCGCTATTTTCACCAGATCATTAAGGTGATCCTTCATATAATGGTGAGCGTTAACAGCGTTTCTTTCTTTAATTGCGTCAATAATCAGTCCATGGTATTTGATACTGCTGGAAATGCTTTTGATAAATGTATCTGTAGGATCCGCTATTACCAACTCAATAAATGGTTTTATTCTTGCGATGATCACATTATTACAGCAAGTAAGGATACCTTTATGAAAAAAGGTGTCATGCTTTTGCAGCACCTCAATTGGTACATCATTGTTGTGGTATTTTTCAACATCAGCAATAAATTCTTGATGCCTTGCGGAGAGTTTTTCAATTTGTTCTTGAGTGGCTTTTTGGGCAGCTAGTGCAGCAAATGATGGTTCTGTAAGCAAAGCGGTTTCAAAAAATTGGTAGTAGATGTCGTCGCCCTTAATATATTTTAAGCCATAGGGATCCTTTTGTAAGCCAGGATTTTCACAGACAAAAGTTCCTTTGCCGCGATATATTTTTAAAACGTTTTTAGAGCATAGCTGTTTGATTGCTTCTCTGATGGTGGTACGGCTAACACCGAATTCTTTAGCTAACTCCGATTCATTGGGGATTTTGTCTCCAGGAAAGTACTTGGTATTAACCAGGCTGGCAATCATGTCAGCTACTTCTTCTGAAAGCATTTTGCGACGCACCATTTTATAATCCTCTCCGAAAAAATGCTGATAATATTATGAATGTACATTTATTCACAAATATAGATTAACATTATTATACCGATAAGTAAAGTAAAACACCTTGTTTCTGTTGAGTTTATGTAATGGTTGAAAACGAGGGCCAGGACAAAACAATATATTAATCATATTTTATCATAAAAAAAAAGGAATTTGGATGGTGCTGAAGAATATAGATTTTAAGCAATATTCAGGTGCTTGTTTCTAATCGAATTAGCTCCGACCTGTATGATTCTACTTCTTCCTCATCCGCAGGCTTTTTGGAGTGACCTCCAGCAGTTCATCATCTGCGATGAATTCCAGGCACTGCTCCAAGGACATAGGGCGGGGTGGGGATAGTTTGGTTGCGATATCCGCAGTTGAGGAGCGCATATTGGTCAAACGCTTCTTTTTGCAGACATTGATCTCTATATCCCCAGGCCGGGAGTTTTCTCCCACGATCATGCCCTTGTAGACATGGACCCCCACATCCACAAACAGTTCTCCTCTTTCCTGGGCGTTCTCCAAACCGTAGGCTGTGGTTAACCCCTCCTCCCAGGCCACCAGTGACCCCCTGCTGCGGGTCATGATCTCACCTAGATAGGGGGCATAGTGGTGAAAGGAATGGTAGATGATGCCTGTGCCTCTGGTTTCTGTGAGCAGTTGGGAGCGGAAGCCGAACAGCCCTCTGGTGGGGATGTAAAATTCCAGGTGTACCTGGCCATCCCTTTTTTGCTGCATATTTCTCATTTCACTTTTGCGGGGGCCAAGGCACTCCATCACAATCCCCACATATTCCTCAGGAACTTCTACCAGCAGGTCCTCAATGGGTTCACAATGCACTCCATCTATCACCTTTTCGATGACCCGGGGGCGTGACACTTCAAACTCATAACCCTCCCTGCGCATTTTTTCAATGAGTATGGAGAGATGCAGTTCTCCTCTGCCTGCCACCAAAAAGGCGTCAGGGCTGTCTGTTTCAGATACTCTGAGGCTGACATCAGACTCTGCTTCTCTGAAAAGCCTTTCCCTCAGTTTGCGGGAGGTGACATATTCACCTTCTCTCCCGGCAAAGGGGCTTTTGTTGACCAGAAAGGTGACCGCAACAGTGGGTTCCTCCACTGAGATAAAATCCAGTGGCTTCGGATCCGCAGGGTCGGCGATGGTGTTGCCCACATTAATATGATCCAACCCTGCCACAACAACGATCTCACCGGCAGCAGCTTCATCCACAGGCACTTTTTTCAGCCCATCGAAGATATAAAGGGCCGAAAGATGCTGCATAAGGGGTGTCCCGTCAGCCTTGATTACCGCAACATCTTGTTTGCTGCGGATGCGTCCCTGCTGGACCCGGCCCACTGCCTGACGCCCCACATAGGGGTCATATTCGATCATGGTAACACCCAACTGTAGGGGTTTTTCCGGATCACCTTTAGGGGAGGGGATCCGAGAGATGATCAGATCAAACAAGGGCCTCAGATCGGTCCCCCTTTTGTCAGGATCAAGGGAGGCCACCCCTGTTTTGGCATCTGTATAGACCACCGGGAAATCCAGCTGTTCATCACTGGCCTCCAGGTCGATAAAGAGTTCCAGGATTTCATCAAGCACCTCAGCAGGACGGGCATGAGGCCGGTCGATTTTATTGAGCACCACAATGGGGAAAAGCCTTGCAGCCAGGGCCTTTTTCAGCACAAAGCGTGTTTGGGGCATCGGCCCTTCCAAGGCATCCACCAGGAGTAAAACCCCATCCACCATCTGGACGATGCGCTCTACTTCTCCACCGAAATCTGCGTGTCCCGGGGTGTCTACGATGTTCAGTTTATAGCCCTGGTAAAAGATAGCGGTGTTTTTGGACATGATGGTGATTCCCCGTTCCCGCTCCAGCTCATTCCGGTCCAGCACCCGCTCCTCCACCAGCTGTTTTTCGTGAAAAACACCGCTCTGTTTCAGCATTCCATCAACCAAAGTGGTTTTCCCGTGATCAACATGGGCGATAATTGCCAGATTGCGTATTTTATCAGCTGTTATCATTTTCATTGATCACACTTCCTCTATTCTAAATCTGCAAAGTTTTCTCTGCTATGAGCACTGCTACTTTAAATAACATGAAACTGTTTTTCAACAGTCTCCATTATACTCTTCTCAAAGCTTGATCACCAGAACCGGAGTGTGATTTTTACCACCTGAGCAGCGGTTTAAGCAAATGCGGGTCAAGGTTTTCTGTATCTAA